>NZ_JBYOJR010000001.1:0-421338 GCF_057798915.1 Cupriavidus sp. 22TCCZM01-5 | reverse complement strand
CGACATGATCCTCGACATCGGTCCGAAGACGGCCGCGCAGCTGGCCGAACAGCTCAAGGCCGCGGGCACCATCGTGTGGAACGGCCCGGTGGGCGTATTCGAATTCGACCAGTTCGGCAACGGCACCAAGGTGCTGGCCGAGGCCATCGCCGACTCGAAGGCCTTCTCGATCGCCGGTGGCGGCGACACGCTGGCCGCCATCGCCAAGTACGGCATCGCCGACCGTGTCGGCTACATCTCGACCGGCGGCGGCGCGTTCCTGGAGTTCCTGGAAGGCAAGAAGCTGCCCGCGTTTGAAGTGCTGGAGCAGCGCGCGGCCGGCTGAGGCCAGACTCGTCCACGTCCGCACAAGGATCTCCCGCCATGACCCGCTCGACCAAGATCGTCGCCACCATCGGCCCCGCCTCCAGTTCGCTGGAAGTGCTTACGCGCATGATCGCGGCCGGGGTGGATGTGGTGCGGCTGAACTTCTCGCACGGCACCGCGCAGGACCATATCGACCGCGCGGCGCTCGTGCGCGAGGCGGCCCGGGCCTGCGGGCGCGAGGTGGCCATCATGGCCGACCTGCAGGGCCCCAAGATCCGCGTGGGCAAGTTCGAGAGCGGCAAGGTCACGCTCAAGCCGGGCGATTCGTTCATCCTGGATTCGGCCTGCCAGCTGGGCAACGAGGCGCGCGTCGGACTGGATTACAAGGACCTGCCGCGCGACGTCGGTCCGGGCGACCTGCTGCTGCTCAATGACGGCCTGATCGTGCTGGTGGTGGACCGCGTGCTCGGCAACGAGATCTTCACCACAGTGCGCATCGGCGGCGAGCTGTCCAACAACAAGGGCATCAACCGCCAGGGCGGCGGCCTGTCGGCGCCGGCGCTGACGGCCAAGGACATGGACGATATCAAGACCGCCATGTCGCTGGGCGCGGACTATGTCGCGGTGAGCTTCCCGAAGAACGCCACCGACATGGAGATGGCACGCCAGCTGGCGGCCGTGGCCGGCCAGCCGCACGGCCACAAGGCGCGCATGATCGCCAAGATCGAACGCGCCGAAGCCATCAACCCGGGCGTGCTCGAGGAAATCCTGCAGGCCTCGGACGGCATCATGGTGGCGCGCGGCGACCTGGCCGTGGAAGTCGGCAACGCCGCCGTGCCTGCGCTGCAAAAGCGCATGATCCGGCTCGCGCGCGAGGCCAACAAGCTGACCATCACCGCCACGCAGATGATGGAAAGCATGATCGTGAACCCGGTGCCAACGCGCGCCGAGGTCTCCGACGTGGCCAACGCCGTGCTCGACGGCACCGACGCCGTGATGCTGTCGGCCGAGACCGCCGCGGGCCGCTACCCGGTGGAGACCGTCGAGGCCATGGCCGCGGTCTGCATCGAAGCCGAGAAGTCAGAGGTGGTGCAGCTCGACACGGACTTCCTCAATCAGACCTTCTCGCGCATCGACCAGTCGGTGGCGATGGGTGCGCTGTTCACCGCCTATCATCTGCAAGTGAAGGCGATTGCCGCGCTGACCGATTCGGGCGCGACCGCGCTGTGGATGAGCCGTCACCGCATCCATGTGCCGATCTACGCGATGACGCCGAACGTGGCGTCCGAGCGCAAGATGCAGCTGTACCGCAACGTCGTGCCGCTGCCGCTGCAGGCCAGCACCGACCGCGACACCGCGCTGGAGCAGGCCGAAGAGCTGCTGCTCGCGCAGGGCGTGGTGCAGCGCGGCGATTTCATCGTGCTGACCATCGGCGAGCCCATGGGCCAGCCCGGCGGCACCAACACCCTCAAGATCGTCAGGGTGGGAAGTTGAAGCAGTTAGTGCGACGGCAGGCAGAAGCACGGCGGCAAGCGGTGCAGAATGGCCTGCCCGGCCAGTATGGCCAGCGCGACGGAAAGCGCCAGCAGAACAAGATTCAGAGACACACCATTTACCTTCAGGAGTTTTGACATGCCACTCGTATCGATGCGCCAGCTGCTCGACCACGCTGCCGAAAACGGCTATGGTCTGCCGGCATTCAACGTGAACAACCTCGAGCAGGTCCAGGCCATCATGCAGGCGGCCGACGAGGTCAACGCCCCGGTGATCATGCAGGCCTCGGCAGGCGCCCGCAAATATGCCGGCGAGCACTTCCTGCGCCACCTGATCGAAGCCGCGGTCGAAGCCTACCCGCACATCCCGGTGGTGATGCACCAGGACCACGGCCAGTCGCCGGCGATCTGCCAGGCCGCGATCGACCTGGGCTTCTCGTCGGTGATGATGGACGGCTCGCTGCGCGAAGACGGCAAGACCCCGGCCGACTACGAGTACAACGTCGACGTGACCCGCAAGGTCGTGCAGCTGTCGCACGCGATCGGCGTGACCGTCGAAGGCGAACTGGGCTGCCTGGGCTCGCTGGAAACCGGCGAAGCCGGTGAAGAGGACGGCATCGGCGCCGAAGGCAAGCTGGACCACTCCATGCTGCTGACCGACCCCGAGCAGGCCGCCGACTTCGTCAAGGCCACCCAGCTCGACGCACTGGCCATCGCCATCGGCACCTCGCACGGCGCCTACAAGTTCACGCGCAAGCCGACCGGCGACATCCTGGCGATCAACCGCATCAAGGAAATCCACGCGCGCATCCCCAACACCCACTTGGTGATGCACGGCTCGTCGTCGGTGCCGCAGGAACTGCTCGAAGAGATCCGCAAGTTCGGCGGCGACATGAAGGAAACCTACGGCGTGCCGGTCGAGGAAATCCAGGAAGCCATCAAGTACGGCGTGCGCAAGATCAACATCGACACCGACATCCGCCTGGCCATGACCGGCGCGATCCGCCGCTTCTTTGTCGAGAACCCGAGCAAGTTCGACCCGCGCGAATACCTGAAGCCGGCCCGCGAGGCCGCCAAGCAAGTGTGCAAGGCCCGCTACATCGCCTTCGGCTGCGAAGGCCAGGCCAGCAAGATCAAGTCGGTATCGCTGGCGGATATCGCCAGCCAGTACAAGTCGGGCAAGCTTGCCCAGGTTGTGCAGTAATGTCCCCTGACCGCCATCCGCACACGCGGACGGCGGTTTGACGTTCCGGCCGCCGCGGCAGCATTCCGTGCCCGGCGGCTTCGCCGTTTTATCGGAACCACCATGCCTAACGCTCTCTACCAGTCCTCCATCCAATCGCTGCCGCTGCTCGGCCACGGCAAGGTGCGCGACAACTACGCCGTCGGCGAAGACAAGCTGCTGATCGTCACCACCGACCGCCTGTCGGCCTTCGACGTCATCATGGGCGAGCCGATTCCCGACAAGGGCCGCGTGCTGAACCAGATGGCGAACTTCTGGTTCCGCAAGCTCGCGCATATCGTGCCGAACCACGAGACCGATGTCGCCGCGGAAACCGTGGTGAAGCCCGAGGAAGTCGCGCAGGTGCAGGGCCGCGCCGTGGTGGTCAAGCGCCTGAAGCCGATCCTGGTGGAAGCCGTGGTGCGCGGCTACCTGGCCGGCAGCGGCTGGAAGGACTACCAGGCGACGGGCAAGGTGTGCGGCATCGAGCTGCCGGCCGGCCTGCAGAACGCGCAGAAGCTGCCCGAGCCGATCTTCACCCCGGCCGCCAAGGCCGAGATGGGCGAGCACGACGAGAACATCTCGTTCGGCGAGGTCGAGGAACGCATCGGCGTGGCGCTGGCCCGCCAGATGCGCGATATCTCGATCCGCCTGTACAAGGAAGCGGCCGATTACGCAGCCACGCGCGGCATCATCATCGCCGACACCAAGTTCGAGTTCGGCCTGGACGAGAACGGCACCCTCACGCTGATGGACGAAGTCCTGACCGCCGATTCGTCGCGCTTCTGGCCGGCCGATTCATACCAGGTCGGCACCAACCCGCCGTCGTTCGACAAGCAGTTCGTGCGCGACTGGCTGGAAGCCGTGCGCATCGACGGCAAGCCGTGGCCCAAGACAGCGCCGGCGCCGAAGCTGCCGGACGACGTGATCGCGAAGACCGCCGCCAAGTATCGTGAGGCGCTGACGCGCCTGACCGGCGAGGAACTGCAGTAAGCCCGGAGGACAGGACGTGAGCAAGCAAGACAAGCCGGTCGTCGGCGTCGTAATGGGCAGCAGTTCCGACTGGGACGTGATGCAGCACGCCGTGGCCATGCTGAAGGATTTCGGCGTGCCGTTCGAGGCCCGGGTGGTCTCGGCGCACCGCATGGCTGACGACATGTTCCGCTATGCCGAGACCGCGCGCGGCCGCGGCATCCGCGCGATCATCGCTGGCGCCGGCGGTGCCGCGCACCTGCCGGGCATGATCGCCGCCAAGACCATCGTGCCGGTGTTCGGCGTGCCGGTGCCGTCCAGGTACCTGCGCGGCGAGGATTCGCTGCTGTCGATCGTGCAGATGCCCAAGGGCGTGCCGGTGGCGACGTTTGCGATCGGCGAAGCCGGTGCCGCCAATGCGGCTCTGCACGCCATCGCCACGCTGGCCACCACCGACGAGGCCCTGGCCAATGCCCTGGAAGCCTTCCGCGCGAAGCAGACCGAGGCTGCCCGCGCCATGACGCTGCCGCTGTAATCACCGAGCCGTAACCCCCGGAAACCACGGAACCGAGCAATGCCGACCGATATCCATCCCCACCTCTCCGAAGCCCACACGCCGGAGTCGCGCGCCGAGTTCGGCGTCGACAACCCCAGCGCGCCCATCCTGCCCGGCGCCTGGCTCGGCATGCTTGGCGGCGGTCAGCTTGGCCGCATGTTCACGCATGCGGCGCAGGCCATGGGCTATCGCGTCTGCGTGCTCGACCCGGACCAGGACAGCCCTGCCGGCTCCGTGGCCGACAAGCATATCTGCGCGCCTTACACCGACGAGGCCGCGCTGGCCGAGATGGCAAAGCTGTGCCAGGCCGTCAGCACGGAGTTCGAGAACGTGCCGTCGCTGTCGCTGGACCGGCTGGAACAGCTCGGCTCCTTTGTCGCGCCGCGCGGCTACTGCGTGTCGATCGCGCAGAACCGCATCGGCGAGAAGAAGTTCTTTGCCTCGTGCGCCGAGCGCACCGGCGTGCCGACCGCTCCGCACTGGGTGATCCAGCACGATGCGGACGTGGACCAGTTGCCCGACACGGTGCTGCCGGGCATCCTCAAGACGGCGCGCATGGGCTATGACGGCAAGGGCCAGGCCCGCGTGAAGACGCGCGAAGACGTGCGCGCCGCGTGGAAGGCCATGCAGCACGTGCCGTGCGTGCTCGAGCAGATGCTGCCGCTGGCCTACGAGGTCTCGGTGCTGGCCGCACGCGCCGCCGATGGCAGCACCGCGACCTGGCCGCTGGCCGAGAACGTGCACCGCGACGGCATCCTGTTCTCGACGACGATGCCGTCCACCAGCGTCTCGGCCGCGATCGCCGACCGCGCCCGCGCCGCCGCCGCGATCATCGCCACCGAGATGGGCTATGTGGGCGTGCTCTGCATCGAATTCTTCGTGCTCACCGATGGCTCGCTGATCGCCAACGAAATGGCGCCGCGCCCGCACAACTCCGGCCACATCACCATGGACGCGTGCGAGACCAGCCAGTTCGAGCAGCAGGTGCGCGCCATGGCCCGCCTGCCGCTGGGCAGCACGCGCCAGCATTCGGCCGGCAAGATGCTGAACCTGCTTGGCGACGTGTGGTTCGAGTTCGGCCTGGAGCGCACGCCGGCTTGGGATGAAGTCCTGGTCCAGCCCGGAGCCAAGCTGCACCTGTACGGCAAGAGCGATGCGCGCCCGTCGCGCAAGATGGGCCACGTGAACTGCATTGGCGAAAACGCCGAGGCCGCGGAACAGGCATTCCGGGTGGCCGAGCAAGCGCTGCACATCCCGCTCTGAACACTCCGCAACACTGCCACGCCAGCCTCAAGGAACACGATGTCGCGCATGCCCACGGCCGCCGAACTGGACGAAGCGGTCCGCCTGCTGGAGGCCGGACAGCTGGTCGCCTTTCCCACTGAAACCGTCTACGGGCTCGGCGCCGACGCCGAGAACCCGGAAGCAGTGGCGCGCATCTTCGCGCTCAAGGGCCGTCCGTCTAACCACCCGGTCATCGTGCACGTGGTGGACGGCGCCGACATCGGCTATTGGGTCGACGAGGTGCCGGAAGCCGCGAACAAGCTGATCGAAGCGTTCTGGCCCGGCCCGCTCACGCTGATCCTCAAGCGTGCCGCGCATGTCGATGCGGCAGTGGCCGGCGGGCAGGACAGCATTGGCCTGCGCTGCCCGTCGCATCCGGTTGCGCAGGCGCTGCTGTCGCGCTTCAAGCGCGGCCGCGGCGGAATTGCCGCACCCTCGGCCAACAAGTTCGGCCAGGTCAGCCCGACCACGGCGCAGCATGTGCGCGACGAGTTCGGCGATGCGGTCTATGTGCTCGAAGGCGATGGCGTGGAAGTGGGGATCGAATCGACCATCGTCGACCTGTCGCGGCTGGACCAGGGCATTGGCCCGGTGCTGCTGCGTCCGGGCGCGATCACGCCGGCGATGATGGCTCAGGTGCTCGGCGAAGCGCCGCTGCCGCCTGATGCCGCCGCCCCGCGCGCGTCTGGCACGCTCAAGGCGCACTATGCCCCGCATACGCCGCTGGTGCTGGCTGATGCGGCCGGATTGGCGGCGCAACTGCCCGGCCTGGCCGCCGATGCACGCGTGGCATGGGTTGGGCGTGCGCCGGTCGAAGATCCCCGTTGCACGTGGGTGCAGGCGCCCGCCGATGCCACCACTTACGCCCGCGAGCTGTACCGCCTGCTGCGCAAGCTGGACAAGCAGGGCTACACGCGGCTGGTGTTCGAGCCGCTGCCGGATGGCCATGAATGGGCTGGTGTCAGGGATCGGCTGCAGCGGGCTGCGGCGGCGTTTGGAGGGTAAGCTCCCGTCGCTCTTCGCAGCGGCGATGTGCCGGCTTGTTGTGATCGCGCGAAGCCCCCTTCTCTTGCGGGCAGGACGGCCCGCGCGAACACGATTGCCTGCCCTGCGATAGAGCCGATTCCTCAACAACTTTAGGAATCCGCCGATTCCAATAGCGCCCTGTCGCCGCTATACGCATGGATGCGCCCCTTCTCGGACATTGAAGGACCATCCCATGCATCGACACATCCGATACAACCTCGTACAAGGCGACAGGACCACCAGCAACGGTATCGTGGTTGGCGCCAACGACGCCAGAATGACCCAGATGGGCGTACCACTCGCGCTGGAAGGCGATGCCGTCTGGTGTCCCGCGTGCAAGACCACGGGTCATATTCTTTGTGTCGGACCACGGCACGCCAACTCGTTCCATGGGCGGAAGGATGCGCTCGACGGCGACCTCTGCATCTGCCGGTGCGATCCCCCGCCGCGGCTGATTCACTCCATGACGGGCATGCGCCACGTGCTGACGCATGACGAGCTTGTTGCGCAGGGCTTTGCAAAGCATCCTGTGCAAAGCGATTTTCAGGGGGAGGCCGGAGTCTATGACGAAGCGGTCTTGCTTTCTTCAACCGTACAGGCCGCAAGTCTTGCCGGCCTGCCGTTTTTCATTGAGACCACCGACGGACGCCGTTTCAGCGGCAGGCTCGACACGGCCGGACTGATGCCCCGCATCGCCACGGAGAGCCTCGGCAACTATGAGATCTTCTGGGGCGACGATGCCCTGGCGCGAGGTTCATCATGCCAGCGCAATCGCTTCCCGCAACCGGCAGCCGCACGGTCCGGACAAATCCCGTTGCAGGCTCGACCCTAAACCTGAAGATCTGGCCGGTCAGCTTCCAGCAACTCTGGGACAACTACGTCACTGGCAGGCCTTATAGCGATCCGGAAAGGACTCACTCCAAACAGTGCGCCATTCGCCTCAGTGCAACCCTGCACCGTATCGGCATCGATATGAAATCGTTCTCCCAGAAGAACGTCAGGCCAGGCCGGGGGAAATCAACGCTCGGCCGCATTCTTCTGAACGGGAAACCGACTGCGACGCGTGCGGACGAAATGGCTCAATGGCTTTGCCTGAAGCCGTTTGCAGGGTTGCCCCAGAAGCCGGATGTGGTGACCGGGCCGGACTGGCAGGACAAGGTGCGCGGCCGGACCGGAATCATCTTCTTTGGTGAGTATTGGCAGCGCGATGAGGATTCACCCGATGCCGCGACGGGAGGTCATATTGACCTGTGGAACGGTGCCACGCTCACGGCAAATGGCATCACTGGAGCCTTTCACAATTTCCTGAGATTCCGTTTGGGCATTAGCAGCGTCCCGAAGCTCTACCACGACCTGAGCAGAGCCCGAACAATCTGGTTCTTCGAAATCAGCTGATCACGAAACCATGAAGACATTCATTACAAAGACCCTGCTTTTCCTCGTTGGCTTTGCCCTGGGGTGCGTGATTGACCTGTTGCCGGCGTTTGTCGCGGATACGTGGAGGATTTCCTCCTGCGCCGAAGATTGCCCGCCGTGGGTCACGTTCCACGCCCTCACGGCGTACCTGGTGACACCCTTTGCGGCGGGTGCCACCATGGCATGGGGTCGCTCCATCAGGCAGCGGGCAATCTGGCTACTATGCATCGCCTTTATCCCGCTCTCATTGTTTGCCGTGGACTTCTTGCGCCATAGCAAACACCTGAAGCAACTCTACTTCTAGTTTCACTAGCCGGCGCCCTTCGCGCCCGCGACTCCACGGGCGCGCCCCTTCCAACCCCGATCAATCGATCGAAGCCCCCACCGTCTTCACCACCCCCGCCCACTTCTGCCGGTCCGCCTTCACCGTCGTACGGAACTGATCCACGCTTTCCACACGCGGCGAATTCCCCGCGTCGATCAGCTTCTGGCGGATGGCCGGCGTTTCCAGCGCGATCTTCACCGCGTCGTTGATCTTGCGCGTGATCTTCGGGTCCAGTCCCTTCGGCCCGAAGAAGCCGAACCAGATGGTGCTGTTGAAGCCGGGCAGCGCGCTTTCAGCAATGGTCGGCACTTCCGGCACCACCGGCACGCGCTTGCTCGTGGTCACGCCGAGCAGCCGAACCTTGCCGGCGCGATATTGCGGCAGCACGCTCTGGACCTGGTTGAAGATGCAGCAGACCTCGCCCTTGAGCACGGCCTGCAGCGCATCGGGGCCGCCCTTGTACGGAACGTGGACCATGTCGAGACCGGCGCGCGCATTGAATTCGGCGAACGCCAGGTGCGTGCCGGTGCCATTGCCCGTGGATGCGTAGTTGTACTTGCCCGGGTTGGCCTTGACCTTCTCGATGAATTCCTTAACCGACTTCACGTCGATCACGGCCGGGTTGATGGTCAGCACGTTCGAGACTTCTACCAGCGGCGCGATCGGCGTGAAATCGGCATCGGCATCGAACGGCAGGGTCTTGTACAGCGCCGGGTTGATGCCGTGCGTGGCGGCCGTGCCGAGCAGCAGCGTGTAGCCATCCGGCCTGGCGTGGGCCACGACTTCCGAGGCCACGTTGCCGCCGGCGCCCGGACGGTAGTCGTAGATGATCGTGGTCTTGAGCGACTTCTGCAGCGATTCCTGCAGCGTGCGGCCCACCATATCCACGCCCGAGCCGGCGGTGAAACCCATCAGGATGGTCACCGGCTGCGTCGGCCACTCGCCTTGCGCGTGCGCGGGGGCGGCCATGGCGCACGCTGCGGCCAGGCCGGCAGTCAGCTGAAGAGCGGAGCGGAACGAGAAGCGCAGGGGCAGGCGGGACATAGGGGGCACCGTCGAAGGAAATGAATGACCAGGGCGCCGGAACCAGAACGACGCCGTCGCGGGCCAGGGTCTTGTCGCCCGGGTCCGAAGGTCACACGATAGCAATGTTCCGGCCAAAACCAAACGACCGAGTTCGCTTGAAGGTATGCCCGGCCGGCATATGGTCGTGCCGGAGCAACGTTCAGCGCCGCAGCAGCGCGACCAGTTCATCCACGTCCGGCAGTGGCGCGCCGATGCCGGCCGCGGCTTGCTCGTCGGCTTCCAGCAGGCCGTCCGCCAGCGCGCGCTTGTCCTTGTGCAACTCGACAATGCGCTCTTCGATGGTCCCCGCCGTGATCAGCCGGTACACCGTGACGGGCCGCTGCTGGCCGATGCGGTGGGCGCGGCCCATGGCCTGGTCTTCGGCGGCGGGGTTCCACCACGGGTCGGCGATGATCACGTAGTCCGCGGCGGTCAGGTTCAGGCCGAAGCCGCCGGCCTTCAGGCTGATCAGGAAGACATCGCCCTCGCCGGCCTGGAAGGCCGCCACGCGCCGGGTACGCTCCGCGGCCGGCGTGGCGCCATCCAGGTACTGCAGCGCCAGGCCCACGCGCTCCAGCCCCTGCCTGAGCAGGCGCAGGAAGTCCACGAACTGGCTGAACACCAGCACCTTGTGGCCGTTGGCCGCGAGTTCGCCGGCAAGCTCGACGAAGGTCCGCAGCTTGGCGCCCTCCTGTCCGATTTCAGGCGTGACCAGCCGCGCATCGCAGGCGGCACGGCGCAGCCGCATCAGTTGCGCCAGCACGTGGATGCGCGCCTGAGCCTGGAACTGTGCCTGTGCAACGGCCCTGGCGCGCGCGCCTTCCGGTGCGCCGCGCGTGGCCTTGCGCGCGGCTTCGACACGCGCCAGCGCGGCTTCAGCCTCGGATTGGGCCTGCCGGCGCAGCGCTTCGTAATGCGCAGCCTCTACGGGCTCCGGCTCCACGCGGATGACCTGCTCGGTGCGCGCCGGCAGATCGTCAAGGACCTGCGCCTTGGTCCGGCGCAGCACGAATGGCGCGATCATGCGCCGCAGCCGCTGCCGGACTTCACGCGCGCCGCTGCGCTCGATCGGATTGGCGAAATGCTCGTTGAAGCGGGCCAGCGAGCCGAGCAGCCCCGGATTGCAGAAGCGCATCACCGACCAGAGCTCGGCCAGCCGGTTTTCCACCGGCGTGCCGGACAGCGCCATGCGAAAGCCCGACGGCAGGTCGAACAGCGCCTGCGCGCGGCGCGATGCGGCATTCTTGATGGCCTGCGCCTCGTCGGCGACGACGGTGTGCCACTCGCGCGCGCAAAACGCCTGGCGCGCCTGCTGCAGCAGCGTGTAGGAGACGATCACCAGGTCGCCCGCCCCCGCTTGCGCGAGCATGGTCTCGCGCTCGCCCTCGGCATAGACGTGTACGTTCAGCGTCGGCGCGAAGCGCCGCGCCTCGGCGGCCCAGTTGCCACAGACGGAGGTCGGCGCGACCACCAGGCCCGCGCCGCCGTCCGCGCGGGCCAGCAGCACCGCCAGTGCCTGCAGCGTCTTGCCCAGGCCCATGTCGTCGGCCAGGCAGGCTCCGAGGCCGGCTGCGGCCAGCGTCATGGCCCAGCGGAAGCCGTCATGCTGGTACGGACGCAGTTCCGCCGCCAGGTTGGCCGGCAGGGCGATGTCGGTCTCGCGCGCGGCACGCAGGCGGGCCAGCCGCCGGCGGAAGTGCGCATCGGGATCGACGCCCGCGCCGGCCAGCACGTCGTCGAGCCACGGCGCGGCCATCAACGGGACGCGAATACCGTCTGGCACGCGGTCGGCCACGCCCGCGAGGTCGCGCAAGCGGCCTCGCAAGGTGCGCGTGAGCGCCACGTACACGCCCTGGCCCATCGGCACGAAGCGGCCGGCGTGGCTGCCGGTCCAGTCGATCAGCTTGCCGAGCTCGAGCACCAGGCCCTCGGCCACGCGCAGCTCACCCACCAGCCGGTACCACGCATTGCGGGTTTCGACGGTCACGCTGAGCTGCGGCAGATCCGCGGCCACCACGCGCATCTCCTTGCCGCGCGGCCACTCCAGCGCCAGCACGGCGGGCAGGCGCGGCAGCGCCTCCACGACGGCCAGCGCGTCTTCGGGATCGTCGAGCACCCAGCTGTGCTCGCCGCCGGGCGGGGCCAGCGGCACCAGGAACGGGAGCTCGGCGAAGATCTCGGCCACGTGGGCCAGTTCCGCTTCCAGGTCGCGCTGCGCCGCGAGCGTTTCGCCGCGCACGTTGGCCATCAGCCGTTCGCGGCCGGCGCCGGGCGCCACGCGCGGGCCGAGCGGCCCCAGCGGCGTCACCACCAGCCGCAGCGCGATGCCGCGGCCATGCGGCGCGACTTCGGCGCGCAGCCGCGATTCGGGCTCCAGTTCGCGCACGGCGCCGGTGGGATCCGCCTCGACCTGGAAATGCCCGGCCAGCGCGCGCAGCGTGCTGTCGAGTTGCGCGCGGCCGGCTTCCGGGATGGCGAGGCCGTCGGCAATCAGCCTCGCCGCGCCTTGTTGCGCCGGCGTGAAACGGATCACGCGCAGCCGCTGCGGCCCGTCGCGCACCACCGTCAACTGGCGCAAGGCTTCGGCGTCCTGCCGTGCCGCGACCGGCAGATAGGCGTCCATGGCGGGCGCTTCGCGCAGCGGGGGATAGATCCGCAGCACATAGCGGCCGTTGGTGTGCACGGCCTCGAGCGCGGGCGCCCCTTCGGTCACCTCCAGCACCTGTTCCGGCGAGCGGGCCAGCACGACCGCCGGATGCCCGATCAGTGCCACGATGGCTGCCGCCCGGTCCAGCACGTAGCGCCGGTTATGCGACTGGTCGCGCCGGATGGCTTGCGCGACGCGCGCATCCCATGGCGGCAGTTGCCCGTCCTCGGCCACGCGCGCCAGCGGCACCGGCCGTGGCTTGCCCCACCCGCGTGCGCCGCGCATCTGCTCGAGCGGCTCGATCGCGCCGACGGCGCCGTCCGCGTCCAGCGTCAGTGCCCACAGCAGGCGGCGATCGGGAGCGTTGCCGGCGGCCGCGGCCCCTCCTGCCAGCCCCTGCAGCGCTTCCAGCGCCTGCTGCCAGGCCGGCGAGCCGCTGTCGGGGTCCGCTTCGGGGCCGGGAGGGATGAAAGATGGCACGGGAACGGGTCCAGGGACAGGAATTTGGGGGAGAACGACGCGAAAGCGGGCATTTTAGACCGCCTTTCACGGTCTGCCGCGTTGGCACCCATGGCCCCGCAGCTTACAATATTGCCTTTGCCGCGGCCGGGATGTCCGGCGCAATCGGCAAACCAGACAAGAAGTGGCTGACGTCCATCCGGCCTTGCCGGCACGGCGCAAGCCCGACCCAATCCGAAGCACGACACCCGCAACACCATGACGCAAACCGCCAACATCGTCGAAATCGGCGCCGAAGACATTCCGCTGCATTGTCCAACCGCCAACACGCCGGCCTGGAACTACCACCCGCGCGTGTTCCTGGATGTGGTCGACACCGGCGAAGCCAAGTGCCCGTACTGCGGCACGGTGTACAAGCTCAAGCCGGGCACCGTGCTGAAGGGCCACCACTGAGCAGCCTGAGCCGCTTCCGCAGCACCCCGACGCTCCGGGCCGCCTGCCGGCGCCCCGGGGCGTTGGCGTTCCCGCCCGTCGCGCTGACGCGCGGGCAAGCTTCGCCCCACTCATGAAAAAAGCCCTCGTCATCGCCCCCGACCGGATCAGCGACGCCCTGATGGCCCAGCCGCTGTTCGCGCTGCTCAAGGCGCGCCATCCGCGGCTGGTCATCGACGCCCTAGCGCCCAAATGGGTGGGCCCGGTGCTGGCGCGCATGCCGGAGATGGGCAGGGTGTTCCCGAGCGATCTCACCCACGGCACGCTGCAGCTTTCGGCGCGCTTCATGTTCGCCCAGCAGCTCAAGAACGAAGGCTACGACATGGCCTACGTGCTGCCGGACACGCTCAAGTCGGCGCTGATCCCATGGCTCGCCGGCATTCCGCTGCGCGTCGGCTACCGTGGCGAGTCGCGTTTCGGCATGCTGAACGTGCGCCACGCCAACCCGCCGCGCAACGGCCGCCCGGCCATGGCCGAGCACTACGCGCGCCTGGCGCTGCGGCCCGGCGCCAAGCCGCCGGCGGAATTGCCCGAACCGCGCCTGCGCACCGACCCGAACCGTATTGCCGCTACGGCCGAGCGCTTCGGCATACCGCCGCAGACGCGCCTGATCGCCTTCTGCCCGGGTGCCGGCTTCGGCCCCGCGCGGCGCTGGCCGGCTGCGCATTTCGCCAGACTGGCGCAGATGCTGCGGCGCTCGTATCCGTATGCCCAGATGATCACGCTGGGGGCCGCCGCCGACGCGGATGCCGCCGCCGAGATCGCGCGCGAAGCCCCGTTCGTGCGCAATCTGTGCGGCCAGACCTCGCTCGACGACGCCATCGACCTGCTGGCGCTGTCCGAGGCCGCGGTCTGCAACGATACCAGCCTGATGCATATCGCCGCCGCGCTGAACCGGCCGCAGGTGGCCGTGTTCGGCTCCAGCGATCCGCGCCAGACGCCGCCCCTGTCACAGGCTGCGAGTATCATGTGGCTGCAACTCGAATGCAGTCCGTGCCTCAAACACGAGTGTCCCCTGGGACACATGCGCTGCCTGAAGGACATCGAGCCCGAGATGGTGTTCGTTGAACTGCGCAAGCTGCTGCACCGGCCCTGACTCCTGACATCGCGACCATGCCCCGTTTTGCCCGTCTGTTCGATTCCGCGGAAGACATTGTCCAGGCCTTCCGCGAGGCCATGAAACTGCGCGACGCCGAGGGCGCGCTGCGACTGTGGCTCGACGAAGACTCGATCACCTGCGTCATGCCTGACGGGCAGCGCCTGATCGGCCACGAACACCTGCGCCAGGCGTTCTCGCAACTGCTTGAAGAACAGCCGGTGCTGATCGACGCGATCGAGACCAGCAGCCATGCATCGCTGGGCGTGTCGATCTTCGACGTGACCGAGGCCCTGCGCTTCGGCACGGGCCGGGTCGAGGCGGACCTGTACGTGCATACCACCTATGTGCTGATGCAGAACCACGAGGGCTGGCGGCTCGCGCATATCCACTGCAGCCCGGCCAATGCCGTGCAGGTAGCCTCCGTGGCCGCAGCGCCGGGGCAGGCGCTGCACTGAAGGCGGCCACCAGCCGCGCGCCTTCGCGCACGGCCCTTCGCATCATCGAGCCGGCATGACGCAGCTTCCGCACCATCGCCTGCCACCCACCACCCAGGCCAATCCATCCGTCCAGGCTTATGGCGAAGGCATCGCCATGCCGTGGTGGCTGCGCGGCGGGCACGCCCAGACCATCATTCCCGCGCGCTTTACGCAACGCCCGCCGCGTGTGCACTTTCGCCGCGAGCGCTGGGAAACGCCTGACCAGGACTTTATCGAGCTGGACTGGACCACGCACCCCGTGCGCGCCCACACGCCGCTGCTGGTGATGTTCCATGGCCTGGAGGGCGATTCCGGCAGCCATTACGCGCAGGCGCTGATGCACGCGCTGCAGCCGCGCGGCTGGCAAGGCGTGATCCCGCACTTCCGCGGCTGCTCGGGCGAACTCAATCGCGCGCCGCGCTTCTACCATTCCGGCGATTCCGCCGAGATCCGCTGGATTCTCGAGCGCTTGCGCCGCGAGCATTGCGCCGACGGCAGGCCGATGCTGGCGGTAGGCATCTCGCTGGGCGGCAACGCCTTGCTGCGCTACCTTGGCGAACAGGGCGGCGCGGCCGGATACCTGCGCGCGGCCGCGGCCATTTCAGCGCCACTGGATCTGGCCGCCGGCGGCGCGGCGTTGTCCGCCGGTTTCAACATGCTTTACACGCGCATGTTCCTGCAGACGCTCAAGCGCAAGTCACTGGCCAAGCTGGATCAGTATCCCGGTCTGTTCGACCGCGACGCCATGCTGGCGAGCCGTGACCTGTACGCATTCGACAATGTCGTGACCGCGCCGCTGCATGGCTTTCGCGATACCGACGACTACTGGAAACGCGCATCGAGCAAACCCGTACTGGGCGAGATTGCCGTGCCCACGCTCGTGCTCAATGCGCGCAACGATCCGTTCCTGCCAGGCCGCTACCTGCCTGGCCCCGCCGACGTCAGCCCGCAGGTCTGGCTGGAGCAGCCCGAGCACGGCGGCCACGTCGGCTTCATGACGCCACGGGCGGGCCTGCTGGGACAACTGCCGCTGTTGCCGTTCAGCGGGCATATCGAATGGCTGCCCGCCCGGATCCTGCGCTTCTTCGACAGCATGTCCTGAAGCCGGCACGTCAGCAACGAGGAGACACGATCATGGATGAATCAGTCCGGCAAGCACTGGCACGCTGGCCCGATGTGCCCCACTGCTACGGCTGGCTGGCGCTGGATCGCCGCGGCCAATGGCGCCTGCGCAATGAGTTCGCGCAGCAGCACGGCCTGTCGGGCGACCCGATCCGGCATGAAACGCTGGTCGCGTTCATCGAGCGCAACTACCTGCATGACGAGCGCGGCGCCTGGTACTTCCAGAATGGGCCGCAGCGCGTCTTTGTGTCGCTGGCCTATGCGCCGTGGGTCGTGCGACTGCATGAAGGCAAGCTACGCACGACCACGCGACGCGCGTTCGACGTGCAGGCCTGCCATGCCGATGAACAGGGCAATGTCGTGCTGGCTGGCAGGATTGAAGGCGAGGACGGAGATTCGCACGCCGCGCTGCTGCACGACCACGACCTCGACCTCTTCAGCGGCGCATGCGAATGGCATGGCGACGCGTGCGGCGCGGACCTCGGCGTGTTCCACCATGACGGCCGCGACATCCCGATCGAACCGATTGCCGCCAACGAAGTGCCGAAACGCTTCGGCTTCATCCGCGACCCGCGGCCGGCGACCGCCTGAGCAGGCCGAGCGGGCCGACAGGGCCGACCGGATCTAGTTGGGCATGCCCTTGTTGTCCTGCCGTTCCTCGCGGTACTGGCGCTGGAGCTGGTGCAGCCGCGCATCGACCTCGGACAGCGTGTAGAAATCGCCATCACCGGCCTTGCGCGCGATCTGCAGCTGTTCGATCGCGGCCTGGTAGGCGCCATCCATCGCATACTTCTCCGCCAGCGCCTGGTGCTGCTGCACACGCTTGCCTTGCCCGGCGTAGGCACGCGCCAGCATGTCCCACCATTCGCTGCGCCCGGTCTCCTGCCGCGTGCGTTCACGCAGGAACGTTACCGCCGCATCGTACTGGCCGGTACCCAGCAGCGTGTCGCCATAGGTGAGCGCCACCGCGTGCGATAGCGGGAAGGCCTTCATCGACGCCGTGGCCTGGTTCATCGCCTCGGGCACGCGGCCCTGCTGGCGCGCGAGTTCGATCGCCATCACATCCAGCATCGGGCTGCCCGAACTGGCGCCCGGAATATTGCCGTACAGGCGGCGCGCCTCGGCCAGTTCCTGCTCGGCAGCCGGGTAGCGGCCCAGGCGCTGCTCGATGAAGGCCAGGCCGTAGTGCAGCGCCGGCAAGCGCAAAGCGGATGCACCGGCCAGCTGAGCGCGCACGGCAGCACGCAGGTTCTGCAGATCGCTGGGCGAGGTTTCCTGGATAACGCGCGCTCGCACGCGCGCAAACTCGTATTCCGGTGTATTGGACACCTTGCGTGCCGCCACGTGGCTGACGCGGTCCTGCATGTCGGCAATCCGCTCGGAGGTGAGCGGGTGGGTCCGGACATAGGAAGGCACCGAGTTCTCCGCCGTGCCCGAAGCGCGCTGCAGACGCTGGAAGAAGTCGGGCATGCCCTGCGGGTCGAACCCGGCCGCCGTCATGATCTGGAAGCCGACGCGATCGGCCTCGCGCTCGGCGCCGCGCGAGAACGACAGCTGGTTGGCGATGGCCGCGCCCTGCCCGCCCATCGCTAGCGCGGCGGCGGCATCGGGGCTGCGCGTCGCCGCCAGCCCGGCCAGCACCATCGAGGCCAGCGCGATCCACATCGACTGGTCCTGCTGGGTAATGCCGCGCGCGATATGGCGCTGCATCACGTGGCCGATTTCGTGGCCGAGCACCGATGCGAGTTCCGACTCGGTCTCGGACTGCACCAGCAGGCCCGTATGCACACCGATATAGCCGCCCGGCAAGGCAAAAGCGTTGATGCTGCGGTCGCGCACGCCGAACAGGTCAAAACCGGTGGCGAAGGTCCCGGCGCCGGTCGAGCCCGAGATGTTCTGGCGCCGCGCCGCCTGCACCAGCCGGTAGCCCAGCGCATTGAGGTAGTCGGACAGCAGCGGATCCGGCACGTACTGCGGATCGCGCCGGATTTCGCGCATGATGCGGTCGCCCAGGCGCTTTTCCATGTCCGGCGAGAGTGCGGCGGTCGACGGGTCGCCCATGTCCGGCAACTGCAGGCCGGCGGCATCTACCACTGCGTTGTTGGTGCGCAGTCCGAACTCTGATTTCTGTCCCGCCTTCACGCTGCGGTTCAGGTTGTCGTAGACCTGGTCGCTGGTTTCCGCAGGCACCGTCGCCAAGGACTTGACCGCGGTACCGGGCGACGCCTGAGTGCCACCCTGGGGCCACGCAGGCGTCACCATGGCCAGCGCGATCAGCGCCACCAGCGAGCGGCGCCACGGCCTCGCATGCCGCGCAGGGACATGTGAGGCCGGGCCGACAGGCGCAGCGCCTTGCCGTCCGGAAAGGCCGGCGGCGCCTGGCCTGCGAAGCAATGGGGTCTTTGGCATGTTGCTATGATAGCGGCCTGCGCAACCCGTTCCCATTGGCAGTTGCCGCACCTTGCCGCACAGGACCCAGCCATGACGCAGCTTACCCATTTCGATACCGCCGGACAGGCCCACATGGTCGATGTCGGCGACAAGGCCAGCACCCACCGGGTGGCCGTGGCCACTGGCAGCATTACCATGCTGCCCGATACGTTCGCGCTCGTGCGCGACGGCACTGCGAAGAAAGGCGACGTACTGGGCATCGCGCGAATCGCCGCGATCATGGCGACCAAGCGCACCGCCGACCTGATTCCGCTGTGCCATCCGATCGGCCTCACCAAGGTTGCGGTGGACTTCGCACTGGATGAGGCGAGCGCCAGCATTACCTGCACAGTGCGCACGGAAACGCGCGGCCAGACCGGAGTGGAGATGGAGGCGCTGACCGGGGTTCAGGTCGCGCTGCTGACCATTTACGATATGTGCAAGGCGGTGGACCGGGGCATGGTGATCGGCAATGTCCACCTGCTAGAGAAGCATGGCGGCAAATCCGGCGACTGGGTGGCTGGCTCCTAAGCTGAAGCAGGAGCCGGGCGCCGCTGGGAGTCTACTGCGCTTCCGCCCAATCGGCATGAAGCGGGTACCTGTCCGGCGAGCCGGAATCGTAAATCGTTAGTGGAAGAGAACCGACTACCCGCCCGGCGGCTGCATCGGACCATTCGCCACACCGGATACTGTTGCGGCCAGCTTCCTTGGCTTCATAAAGCAGGGCATCGGCAGCGGCAATCAAGGACTTTTCGGTTGCACCGTGCGCCGCAATCGAAAAATCGACGGCCAACACGCCAAAACTAGCCGTCGTCGGGATGCTCCCGCTGACGGCTTCGACCGTCGGATTGTCCACAATCGCCGCACGCAGGCGCTCCGCGGCGGACAAGGCACCGTCAAGGTCGGTCTGCGACAGGACCAGCAAGAACTCTTCGCCACCATAGCGCACCACGCTATCAACATGCCGGCGCGTCATCGCCTGAAGCAAGGCCGCGATATGTTGAAGCACGGCATCACCAGTCTGGTGTCCGAAGGTATCGTTGATCCTTTTGAAGTGGTCGATATCGCAAACCACGAGGGTCAGCCAGTGACGGCTCCTTTCTGCCCTCGCAATTTCCATCGGCAGTAGTGCTTCATGCAAATGGCGCCGGTTGTAACAGCCGGTGAGATGGTCCCGGATCGATTGGTGCTTCAAATCCATCAGCGCCCGATACTCGTCGCGCCAAAGCTGGTGGTAGCGACGGGCCGCCACGATGCCGAAGCTGTTGGCAAGCAGCAAGAGCATGGACATGGTCAGGGCACCGGAGGGGGTCAGGGCCCCCTTCTCTACCGCGATCAGGATGAAAGCGGCCGTGGAAGCGATAGCAATACCCTGTGCAATGATCAGGCGATTCGGGATGAAGACATAGACCACCATCAGCATGATGCACAGCGACATCGAGTGCCATGGGATTTCACTCGGACGGAACCAGACGATAAGCGCGAAGGTTGCCATTCCCACGACCTCGGCCGCGCTTGCCACGAACCAATGGGCAACGATGGATTCCGCCTGGTCGCGCAACAGATACAAGCCCATGACTGCCGTGATCGCGACCAGCATGCGGCCAACGAAAAGGACCAGAGTCACACGTCCATAGCCCAGGGCAGCCACATCCGTCATGGCAAAGGCCAGATAGAAGCCAGAACAGAAAAGCAGGGTCAAGTGAAGGGATGACCGGCTGCGTATCAAATGGTGGCGCTGGAATGCGCGTTCCGTTTCTACGTTGCGGAACTCCACGCGCACCGGGTCAATGGCAAATTCAGATGGGGATTCGAGGTTCACAGTCTTGAATGCGTGATTACGTTGAATCACTTTATTACAATTTTCGCGACTGCGCCGCGAAGCCTGAAAATGAAGGCGGATTTTTCAGCGGCTCGCGGTTCGGACGTCTGAATCCAAATACATTACGCCCAAGCTTCGGCCTGATCCCGGTCGCCCGTGACGCAAACCCCGAGTCTCTCTGGCCACGCTTCGCTCCGGCCCGATTTTTTGCGAGCGTACGACCGGCTTGCCGTAATAAAGGTAACGCCGGATTTCACGACAACGTGCTTCACCGCTAGCAGGCGTAATTTGGTATTCAATATCAATCAGGCCAGCATGGCCAGACAGGCTGCGGCACCGCAGTGCCGGCACGGCCTGGCGCATTTGCATAGGGTGAGTTCGATGAACGGGCGCAAGCTTTGCCAGTTGGCACTGGCTCTGGCGGCGGTCACCACCAGCGGCGCGGCATTAGCCGGCCGGGCCTACTACCACGGCGGCCACTATCACGGCGGGTACTACCACGGTGGCTATTACCACGGCGGCTACTATCCGGCGCGCGTGGGCGTGGGCGTGTATTTTGGCCCGGGATTCGTGTACGGCGGCTATCCCTATGGCTACTATCCGTACCCGTATTACTATCCGCCGGCGGTGGTAAGCGCACCGGCCGCGCCAACGCAATACATCGAGCAGGGTCCCGACGGACCGGTCGCGGCACCCGGACCTGAAGGCGCCGCGCCCGAAGCACCGGCCCAGGCATGGTGGTACCACTGCAACCAGCCCGAGGGCTACTACCCGTATATCCACGCGTGTCCCGGCGGCTGGCAGAGGGTGCCGGCACAACCTCCGTCAAGCTCCCGGGAGCCTGCCCCGGGGATGTCATCATGAAGATACCTGATCACTGCGCCAGCCGCCCTCTCGGCGTCGTTCTGGCTCTGGCAACGCTGGCGCTGGGCGCCTGTGTCGTGATGCCGTCAGGTCCTTCCGTGACGGTGCTGCCTGGCACTGGCAAATCCTTTGACCAGTTCCGGGCCGATGACGGCAACTGCCGCCAATACGCGTTCGGGCAGGTAGGCGGGGTGAGTTCGGCCCAGGCGGCCAATACCAGCGCGGTGGGCAGCACCGTCGTCGGCACCGCGCTGGGCGCGGCAGCCGGTGCGGCATTCGGCGGTGGAGAGGGTGCAGCCGTGGGGGCCGGTGTTGGCCTGTTGACCGGCGCGGCAGTTGGCACAAGCAGCGCGGCGTATTCGGGCTATGGCACGCAACACCAGTACGATGCGGCCTATATGCAGTGCATGTACGCCAGCGGCCACCGTGTGCCGGTATATGGCCACGTGGAAACTGCGCGCCGGCCGGCGGCGCCCTATTACTACTATCCGCCGCCCCCGCCGCCGGGATACGCGGTGCCGTACTGATCGACCACCCTACTCCGGCATACGCCGCGCCTGTTCGCGGATCCACCGGCAGAACTCGCGTGGCCGCGCCGAGTCGGCGACCTCGCGGCAAGCCTGATCCAGCGCGGCGTACTGTGCCGGCTCATCGCCGAGATAGTAGTAGCGCAAGCGCTCCAGCCACGCGCGGCCTTGCGCGCTGTCGCCAGTCAGCGCCATCAGCCATGCCGTGCGGGCAATCATCGTGGGCGTGGGCAGCAGATGCACCGCGGCGACATGCGAAGGCAGCAGGTCCGCGGCATTGGCAGGCGTGATGACCGCACGCTCGGCGGCATCGGCCGACGCGTACTGGCGGAACCAGTACGCCGGCATCGGCAGCGTGGCGCGGCGTTCGCGGGACGCATATTCACGGGCTTCGGCGCGCCGGTAGTCCTGCCACATTGAAGCCAGCACGATCGCGCTGACCGCTGCGAAGCCCGCCAGCAATCCCAGCGATAGCCAGCGTGGCATGTGCCAGCGCCCGAAGCCGCCCGGCTCGAGCCAGCCCAGCATGAAGCAGAACGGCAAGAAGAAGTACAGGTAGTGCAGCGGATACTCGAGCATCGAATGCGCGCACAGCATGGCCAGCCACGCGAGAACGACTATGGTCTGCGCCCGTTCCTCGTCGCCTGCCTGCAAGAGCCGGACACGCACCACGCGCCACAACCATCCTGCAAGCACCAGCGTCACACCCGCGGTGCCGAGAATCCCAGTCTTGGCCAGCAGGTCGAGCACGGCATTGTGCGCATGCAGGGACATCTCGACCTTCACGCCGACCTGCGGCAACTGCTGGAACTGGGCCCATCCGAACTCGCCCCAGCCTACGCCGAGCCAGGGGTGGGCGCGGAACATTGCCCAGGCGTGGGACCACAGGGCACTGCGCGCGGACATCTGGTCCGCGGCCTGCATCTGCGCAACGGCGTCAAACAGGCGCCAGTCGAACGCATTGCCTGCTGCCTTGATAGTCGGCTGCAGCACCAGCAGGACCGCAACCATGGCGGCCGCCGCGACCAGAAGGCCAACCGGCCGGCGCATCGGATCGATCTCGCGACGCGCCCCACGCGCAAGCCACGCGGCGATCACGGCATACAGCGCGGCGAGACCCACGTGCAGGACGCCGGTGCGTGAGCCGGACAGGACGATCCCGCTTTCCAGCAACACCACGGCCGCCAGCCACATCTGGAAGCGCAGCTTGCCGCGTGAGGCCAGCCATGTTGTGGCGACCAATGCCATACCTTCTACGGTGGCCTGGTGGTTGGGCTGGTTGAGGTTGCCCCAGAGGCGGCGGTTGTCGTCGTAGAAGTAGGCCGAAACGAGGCCGAAGCTGCGGGATTCCAGATGGAAGAGCTGGACCCACTGCGACACAGTGCCGAGGAGGCCGGCGAGCAGGAAGGCGGCGGCTAGGGCGTCTGCGAAGGCACGGCGAGTGTCCTGCGACGCGGAAGCACGATAACGGCACGCCGCCAGCATGATCGCTGTGCCGAGCGCCAGCGTAAGCTGCGTCGCGAAGCGGCTGCTGGTCAGGTCATTGAAGCCAGACGCTGTTTGAATAGTGCCAAGGGCAAGCAACCAGACGGAAAGGCATGCGATCCAGGGGACGTTGGCGTCACTTCCCGCCTCGGTCTGGAACGTTGATGCCGCGAGCGCGCCAGCGAGCAGAAGAAACCAGGCTGCGGCTGCCCATTCGCCGTAGAAGGTAGCCAGCGGCAAGGTATGCCTGGAAACCAGCAGGGGGAAAGCAATCGATAGGACAACTAAGAGCGCCGGTATGGCGGTCCTGGACTGCGGCATGCGGCGCCTTGTTGGGAAAAGGCGCATGATAGCTTGACCGGTGGGCAAAGAAAAAGCGCCCGAAGGCGCTTTTTCCTTACAGAGGAAAACTTAAATCAGTTCACCACGCAGTTAATGCCACGACCAGGCGTCGTTACGGCGCAACCAGTGCCCGCCATCGTCCAAGTAACAGCGCCACCGGCGGGATTCGGGGTCAGAGTAAGCACCATATTAGCGGGTGCTGAAGTCTGGCCCGTGGTCGTCAGCGTAATCACTCCATCCGTGACGCTGAGACCATCCACGTACGCAATGGTGGCCGCATTATTGCCAACTGCAATAGCTGCCGGAATATCGCCAACGCCAGAGCTGCAGCCTGTAAGAGTGCCCGTAGTCTGAATACACATTGCCGTCGCAGTCTTAGTAGCAGAAATGCCAGCTAGAGCGCCTGAAACCTTTGAGCGCTGGGTGTAATCCGCATACTGCGGAATTGCAATCGCCGCCAGAATACCAATGATCGCGACCACGATCATCAGTTCGATCAGCGTAAAGCCCTTCTGAACCCGACGGCCCAGCTTCTTCATTTGTTGTACCCGTTGCATGAGATGACCCCTCGAAGAGATTTTAGGTTGATGCACTGCACGTCTTCGATTTGTGAAGTGCGGGGAGGATAGAGCAGAGACCGTGCCAGGGGGTGATACCCCACGATCAGGGGGAGAAGCGACAAATTTCGTCACCCCGCAATCGCGCCTCAATGCCTCTATCGCCAAAAATTGTCAGTTCTCTGCCAATGTCTCCTGCCATACCGACAAAATGTGCGATAACTCACATGAGTTAGCTCCGCATCTGCCGTCCACCATCAACAGAAAGGGCAGCCACCCGGGCTGCCCTTCACTATGAGGCGTTGAAAACGCTCCGTCAGGCCGTCTGCGCAGCGCGGCGGCTCATCATCTTGCCGACCACCACCACCAGGATCGCCCCGGCAATGCCGAACACCAGGTGGGCATGCGGCACATTGACTTCAAACCACGCGGCGTCCACCGGATCGCTCACCAGCATTTCACCCGCCAGGTAGCCCAGCAGCGCAGCGCCCAGCACGATGATGATCGGGAAGCGTTCCATGACCTTGAGCAGCAGCGTGCTGCCGAACACGATCAGCGGAATCGACAGGCCCAGGCCCAGAATCAGCAGCATCAGCTGGCTGCCCTCGGGACCCTTCTGCGCCGCGGCGGCCACGGCCACCACGTTGTCCAGCGACATCACCAGGTCGGCGATCAGGATGGTGCGGATGGCCGCCCAGATATTGTCCTTGGCATCGTGGCCTTCCTCGTCGTCGTCGCCGTTGAGCAACTGCACGCCGATGTAGACCAGCAGCACGGCACCGATGATCTTCAGGTACGGCAGGCTCAGCAGCTTGACGGCTGCCACGGTCAGCACCACCCGCATGATGATGGCGGCGGCGCTGCCCCAGAAGATGGCCTTCTTCTGCTGCGCGGGCGGCAGGTTGCGCGAGGCGAGCGCGATGACCACCGCGTTGTCGCCGGACAGGACGATGTTGGTCAGGATGATCGATCCCAACGCAATCCAGAACGTGGTGGAAGACAGCAGTTCCACGGCAAGGCTCCTCGAGGTTTCTATCTATATGTCCGACCCCGCCCGGTTGCGGCAGTTTCGGTTGTCTGTGGAAACAGACATGTATATCGCGCGAACCTTTCGATTCGGTTTCAAATCACGGGCAATTCACTCGGGAGATACCCTAGGAAGCGCTTCGCCACAATGACATTGCCCCCGCACATGGCAGGGGCAAATCCGCTCCGGCCGGGCCGGAGCGGTTCAACACGGGCCCTGCGCGCCTGATGACGCACAGGACACGGGTGTGTTGCTTACAGCATTGCCTTCAGCAGGCGGCCCATCTCGGACGGGTTCTTGGTGACCTTGATACCGCAGGCTTCCATGATTTCCAGCTTGGCCTGGGCGGTGTCGGCACCGCCCGAGATCAGCGCGCCGGCGTGGCCCATGCGCTTGCCCGGAGGCGCGGTCACGCCAGCGATGAAGCCAACCACCGGCTTCTTCATGTTGTCCTTGATCCAGTTGGCCGCATTGGCTTCGTCCGGACCGCCGATCTCGCCGATCATGACCACGGCGTCCGTTTCCGGATCGTCGTTGAACATCTTCATGACGTCGATGTGCTTCAGGCCGTTGATGGGGTCGCCACCAATACCGACAGCCGACGACTGGCCCAGGCCCAGCGCGGTCAGCTGGCCCACGGCTTCGTACGTCAGCGTGCCCGAGCGCGACACCACGCCGATGCGGCCCTTGCGGTGGATGTGACCCGGCATGATGCCGATCTTGATTTCGTCCGGCGTGATCAGGCCCGGGCAGTTCGGTCCCAGCAGCAGGGTCTTCTTGTTTTCGCGGCGCATGCGGTCCTTGACTTCCATCATGTCGCGCACGGGGATGCCTTCGGTGATGCAGACCACCAGGTCCAGGTCGGCGTCAACGGCCTCCCAGATGGCGGCAGCGGCGCCTGCGGGCGGCACGTAGATGACGGAAACGGTGGCGCCGGTCTGGGCCTTGGCATCCTTCACGCTGGCGTAGATGGGAATGCCTTCGAAGTCTTCGCCGGCCTTCTTCGGGTTCACGCCTGCGACGAAGCAGTTCTTGCCATTGGCGTAGTCGCGGCAGCCACGGGTGTGGAACTGGCCGGTCTTGCCGGTGATGCCCTGGGTGATGACCTTGGTGTCTTTGTTGATCAGAATCGACATGCTTTAGTCCTTTGCTTGACTCTGGCAGCGCGGGCACGGAGCCACGCGCGCTGCCCAAGTTCGCTTGTATTGGTAACGGCGCCCGGCTTACTTCTTGCCGGCGGCAGCGGCCACGACCTTCTGGGCGGCTTCTTCCATCGTGTCCGCCGAGATGATCGGCAGGCCCGAGTCAGCCAGCATCTTGCGGCCCAGTTCTTCGTTGGTGCCCTTCATGCGCACGACCAGCGGCACCGTCAGGTGCACGGCCTTGGAAGCGGAGATCACGCCTTCGGCGATCACGTCGCAGCGCATGATGCCGCCGAAGATGTTGACCAGGATGGCCTGCACGTTCGGGTTCTTCAGCATCAGCTTGAAGGCTTCGGTCACCTTCTCGGTGGTGGCACCGCCGCCCACGTCGAGGAAGTTGGCCGGCTCGCCGCCGAACAGCTTGATGGTGTCCATGGTGGCCATGGCCAGGCCGGCGCCGTTCACCAGGCAGCCGATGTTGCCGTCCAGCGAGATGTAGGCCAGGTCGAACTTCGAGGCTTCGATTTCGTTGGCGTCTTCTTCATCCAGGTCGCGGTAGGCGACGATTTCCGGATGACGGAACAGCGCGTTCGAGTCGAAGTTGAACTTGGCGTCCAGCGCGATGACCTTGCCTTCGCCGGTCAGGATCAGCGGGTTGATTTCCGCCAGCGAAGCGTCGGTGTCGTAGAACGCCTTGTACAGGCCTTGCAGGGCCTGGCGGGCTTGCGCAATGCTCGCGTCGGGAATGCCGATCTTGCGCGCGATGTCGTCGGCGTCAGCGTCGGTCAGGCCGGTCGACGGCTCGATGATCAGCGTGTGGATCTTTTCCGGGCTGTGGGCAGCGACTTCCTCGATGTCCATGCCGCCTTCGCTCGATGCCATCAGGGCGATCTTCTGCGAAACGCGGTCCACCACCAGCGAAACGTACAGTTCCTTCTTGATGTCGGCGCCTTCTTCGATCAGCAGGCGGTTGACCTTCTTGCCCTCCGGACCGGTCTGGTGCGTGACCAGCTGCATGCCCAGGATGTTGGTGGCGTAGGTCTTGACGTCGTCGATGCTCTTGGCAACCTTCACGCCGCCGCCCTTGCCGCGGCCACCCGCATGAATCTGCGCCTTGACCACCCAAACCGGGCCGCCAAGCTCTTCTGCGGCCTTCAGGGCCTCGGCAACCGAGAACGCGGGGATGCCGCGCGGAACCGGCACATTGTATTTGCGCAGGATTTCCTTGCCTTGGTACTCATGGATATTCATGCGTGTTTCCTTTCGGGTAGGCGTAAAAGGTAGAAGGGAAGAATCTGAAAGAAGACGAACTCTCTCGTCCGTGGCCGATCCTGAGGATCAGCCGGAAGTGCCGGTTGGCCGGTCGTACGGAACATTGCCGTTGCCGGCTGCCGCTTGCGCCTGAGGCGTGTTCGCAGCGGCCTGCTCCGCCTCGGCCCGAACCTTGGGCTTCGGCTGGTGACCATACCAGCGGGGGTAAAACTCCCGGACCACCTCGCCGTCGAAGCGCAGCGCGTGGCAGCCGTTCAACTGGTAAGGAGGTTCGGGATTGGGATCATCGTCGGCGCCATCGCGAATGCTGATGACTTCTCCGGCAAATGCCTGGATCGCGGCGCTCGGCAGCACGCCGGCCGCTTCGGTAAGGTGCGAGCAACCCTCGATACCGGACAGGCGCTCGCGTACCGCCTTGCGGAAGCCCTTGCGCAGGTTCAGCCCGATCAGCTTGCGGTAAGCCGGACCAATCTGGTCACAATGCGTCGGATAGGGCACCCAATCGGAGCAGGCTTCCGCGTCCAGCACGGTCAGTTGCTCGTCGATCGTCACGCGCAGCCACAGATCGTGCAGTGGCTGGCCGACCGGACGGACGCGGCCACCCGCCAGGGCTATATCACGCGGCTTGGTGTCGGTCAGGCGCACCTCGATATCCCACAAGCCGTCTTCCCTGAGGTAAGCCTGGGCCGTAATGGCACGGGTATGGCGCAGGGAGCGGTTGACGGGCTGGGAAAGAGGCATGGCCAGGCTGGGAATACGGGGGCAAGGTACCGCGCCAGGGCAGCGGCGCCGAAAAACCGGAAGAGTTTAACATGCCGTGCCGGTTTGCCCGGGAACATCCGCATGCGCCAACTGTCGGCACCCGATTGTCGGCCGACCGGGACTGAGAACCGGCGAATACCCGCCATATATGCCCCGTCCGGTGCCGGACCCGCCGCGCGACCAGCCCGGCATACGCCCGAATACACCTGTAGGCAGTACTGGTATTCGCCTGCAATCCGCCCCGCCTCGCGGCCCGGCAGGCTCATTCCATATCGTCGGGAAGCTCGTCCTCCGCGCCCTGGATGACCTTGCCGATCACCGAGCGCGAAAAACCGCGCGCCATCATGAAACGGATCTGCTTGGCGCGCTCTTCCGGCGTGGCGGGCGCGGCGCCAAAGCGCTTGCGCCAGACCTCGCGTGCGCGTTCGGGCTCGGTCTCGCGCAGGCGCTGCTGCAGTTCGCCCAGTTGCTCGCTGCCAAGCTGGTGGGTCTTGGCTTCCTGCATCACGCGCGCCGCGCCGTAGCGGCTGCCACGCCGGTGCAGCAGGCTGTCGGCAAAACGCTCGTTGGACAGCCAGTTCTCGCGTTCGAGGGCGTCGAGCAACTGTTCAAGCTGCTCGGGCGATTCCGCGTGCGGCGCCAGCTTGCGCGCGAGCTCGGCCCGGCTATGCTCGCGGCGCGACAGGTAGCCCACGGCTCGGGCCTTCAGGGAAAGCGGGGGACGGGGGGCCATCAGCGCAATTCTGGGTAGCAAGGGGAAACAAAAAAGGCTGGCGCATCGGCAATGCGCCAGCCTCGGGAGCGTGCCTGCCGGCCGGCGCTCAGTCTTCCACGACCTCCGCCGCCGGAACGGCGTTGATCGGCGCCACGCCCAGCGTGGCGCGGACCTTGTTCTCGATTTCCTGGGCGATGTCCGGGTTCTCGCGCAGGAACTCGCGCGCATTGTCCTTGCCCTGGCCGATCTTGTCGCCGTTGTAGCTGTACCACGCACCCGACTTCTCGACGATCTTGGCATCCACGCCCAGGTCGATGATCTCGCCCTGGCGCGAAATGCCCTGGCCATACAGGATGTCGAAGAAGGCCTCGCGGAACGGCGGCGACACCTTGTTCTTGACCACCTTGACCTTGGTCTCGTTGCCGATCACATCGTCGCCCTTCTTGATCGAGCCGATGCGGCGGATATCCAGGCGCACAGATGCGTAGAACTTCAGCGCGTTGCCACCGGTGGTGGTTTCCGGCGAACCGAACATCACGCCGATCTTCATGCGGATCTGGTTGATGAAGATCACCAGGCAGTTCGTGCGCTTGATGGTACCGGTCAGCTTGCGCAGCGCCTGGCTCATCAGGCGAGCCTGCAGGCCGGGCAGCGAGTCGCCCATTTCGCCTTCGATTTCGGCCTTCGGCACCAGCGCGGCCACCGAGTCGATGACGATCAGGTCGATCGAGCCCGAGCGCACCAGCGCGTCGGTGATTTCAAGCGCCTGCTCGCCGGTGTCCGGCTGCGAGATCAGCAGCTCGCCGACGTCCACGCCCAGCTTCGAGGCATAGTTGACGTCAAGGGCGTGCTCGGCATCGATAAAGGCGCAGGTACCGCCGAGCTTCTGCATCTCGGCCACGACCTGCAGCGTGAGCGTGGTCTTGCCGGAAGATTCGGGACCGTAGATCTCGACCACGCGGCCGCGCGGCAGGCCGCCCACGCCGAGCGCGATGTCCAGGCCGAGCGATCCGGTGGACACTACCTGAATATCCTTCTCGACCTCGCCATCGCCCATGCGCATGATCGAGCCCTTGCCGAACTGCTTCTCGATCTGCGAGAGCGCGGCGGCAAGCGCCTTCTGCTTCTCGGCGCTCAGGCCGGCACCTGCCTTCTTGTCGTCCATGGTCGTCCTTGAGTCAAATGTTGAGTCAATGGTGGTATAAAGAGGTCGAATGTGGCGCGGCACCGGCATTTCCGGTGGTTGACCGACCGGTTTTCCGACCTGCGGCTTCCCGATCTGCGCGCCTCAACAAAAATCACCCGACTGCCTGCGCAGCCACCTTCTGCGGCGGCCTGCGCGGAATGTGCGGGTACTGTATAAAAAAACAGTATGCTTGGCAAGCCCTGTCCGCATCGTTTGCGTGGCGGCTGGCAATGCCGGCCGTGGTGGAGACAACCATGCGCATTCTGATCGCCGAAGACGACGACGTGCTTGCCGACGGCCTGACGCGCTCGCTGCGTCACTCGGGCTATGCGGTCGACCATGTCGCGAATGGCCTGGAGGCCGATTCCGCGCTGTCAACCCAGAATTTCGACCTGCTGATCCTGGACCTGGGCCTGCCCCGCATGCCAGGGCTGGAGGTGCTCAAGCGCCTGCGGTCGCGCGGCGCCATGCTGCCGGTGCTGATCCTGACCGCCGCCGACAGCGTGGACGAGCGCGTCAAGGGCCTGGACCTGGGCGCCGACGACTATATGGCCAAGCCCTTCGCGCTGACCGAACTCGAAGCCCGCGTACGCGCGCTGGTGCGGCGCGGCGCCGGCGGCGGCGCCACGCTGATGCGCCATGGCCCCCTCGCCTTCGACCAGGTCGGCCGCATCGCCTATATGAACGACCAGATGCTGGACCTGTCGGCGCGCGAGGTCGGACTGCTGGAAATCCTGCTGACCCGCTGCGGGCGGCTGGTCTCCAAGGAACAACTGGTGGACCACCTGTGCGAATGGGGCGAGGAAGTCAGCAACAATGCGATCGAGGTCTACGTGCACCGGCTGCGCAAGAAGATCGAGGTCGGCGGCATCCGCATCGCCACCGTGCGCGGCCTGGGCTATTGCCTGGAGAAATTCCAGCCGGCCGTGGCCGCCCATAGCTGAGAACCGCACGCACCCTTCACGCCCACGCAGCCGATCACTCGACCGAAACCGCCCCACACCCTTTGCCGAGATGAGCCTGCTGCGACTGCCATGGCGGCATCCGCCCGCCAAGGATCCGACGCCTCCCGCCGCTGCCGACGACCCGGACGACCCGGACGACCCGGACGACCTGGCCGACGCCCTGCCCCACCTGGAGGAGAGCACCGCCCAGCCCGCCCCGCGCTCGCTGTTCGGCGAGATCCTGGACTGGATGCTGGCGCCGCTGCTGCTGCTCTGGCCGATGAGCATCGCCGTCACGTACCTGGTGGCCAAGTCGATCGCCAACGGGCCGTTCGACCGCGCACTCGAAGCCAGCGCGATCGTGCTGTCGCAGCAGGTCCGGGAGGTGAACGGCCGGGTCACGCTGCAGCTGCCGTTGTCGGCGCGCGAGATCCTGCGTGCGGACGAGACCGACAACATCTACTACCAGGTCGTCGGCAAGCGCGGCGAGTATGTCGCCGGCGACCACGACCTGCCGTTGCCCTCTGAAGAGGATCAGGGCCATCCTGGCCTGGTATCGCTGCGCGACGACCGCGTGGTCGGCAACGACGTGCGCGTGGCCTATACCTATATCGATCTCAAGAACGTCAGCGGCACCCAGCCCGTGCTGGTGCAGGTGGCCGAGACCCTCGACAAGCGCGCGCGGCTCGCCAACGAAATCATCAAGGGCGTGATCCTGCCGCAGTTCGTGATCCTGCCGCTGGCCGTGGTGCTGGTGTGGTTCGGGCTCACGCGCGGGCTGGCGCCGCTCACGGCGATCCAGCAGCGCATCCGCGCACGCAATCCCGGTGATACCAGCCCCATCGACGAGCGCGCCGCGCCGCAGGAAATCACGCCGCTGGTCGCATCGTTCAACGAACTGCTGGCGCGGCTGGACCAGTCGGTGCAGACGCAGAAGCGATTTATCGCCGATGCCGCGCACCAGATGAAGACGCCGCTGGCCGGGCTGCGCATGCAGGCCGAACTGGCGCAGCGCGAACAGTCGCCGGAGGAGCTGCGCCGGTCGCTGGCGCAGATCGCGGGCAGTTCCGAGCGCACGGCGCACCTGGTCACGCAGTTGCTGTCGCTCGCGCGCATGGAAAACCTGGCCGGTGCCGGCAGCATGGCCGCGCTGGACCTGGCCGCGCTCGCGCGCGAGGTGGTGAAGGACTGGCTGCCGCGCGCCTGGGCCCGGCAAATCGACCTGGGGCTCGATGCCGACGACCATCCGGTGATGGTCCAGGGCAACCGCCTGATGCTCACGGAAATGCTCAATAACCTGATCGACAACGCCATCCGCTACACGCCGCCCGGCGGGCATGCCACCGTGCGCGTCAGCGCCGATGCCTTCGAGCCGTTCGCGTATCTCGACGTGGAAGACACCGGGCCCGGCATTGCGCCGGCGGACCGCGAACGCGTGATGGAGCGCTTCTATCGCGTGCTGGGCACCAACACCGAAGGCAGCGGCCTGGGCCTGGCCATTGTGCGCGAGATCGTGCAGCAGCATGGCGGCGAAGTCCGGATCGACGACCATGTCTACCAGCAGGAGCCCCGCCTGGCCGGCGCACGATTCCGCATCACGCTGCGGCGTCCCGCACCGGAGCTGGCGGCATGAGCGCGCATCCGCCTGCCGATCCGGCAATCAAGCGTGCCTGGCGGCGCAACCTGCGCTGGATCGGCGCGCTGCTCGCAGTCTGGTTCGTCGTCACCTTCGTTGTGAGCTGGTTCGCGCGCGATCTGCGCTTTGACTTCTTTGGCTGGCCGTTTTCCTTCTGGATGGGCGCCCAGGGCGCGCTGGTGATCTACGTCCTGATGACCGCGCTCTATGCCTGGCGCATGAACCGGGCCGATGACGAAGCTGACGAGGCCGCCATTGACGTCCCCCCACCTGCGCAGGGCATGCCACCCGATCACGGCAAGAATGCCGCGCCGCACCAAACCGGTATAGCGCCATAGCACGGCGTTTGCCGCACATCCCCCCTCGCAATGCAGCAACAAAAGTGCCGGATCATGCCCGGCGCAGGCTAGCGTATACCCCGACGTTTTGCGCGCCAAACGGCGGAAATCTGTCAGAACTCAGTAAGTTTCGCCTCCCAAAATCCTTGCAGCTCCGGTGCCTATGGCTCCGCAGCGCGCCATGTCTTGCGGTGCGTCCGCGGCCTCGCCGGTGATCGATTTCAGACGGAGGGAGACAACATGGCAAACCCGCAGAACGTAGCGATGCCTGGAGGCAGCGCACAGCATGCACCGATGACCACCGAGGAGAGGAAGGTAATCCTGGCTTCTTCGCTCGGCACGGTGTTCGAGTGGTATGACTTTTACCTGTATGGCTCGCTCGCGGCCATCATCGCCAAGCAGTTCTTCGCCGGCCTCGACCCGACCTCGGCCTTCATCTTCGCCCTGCTTGCTTTCGCCGCCGGCTTCATCGTGCGGCCGTTCGGCGCACTGGTATTCGGCCGCCTGGGCGACATGATCGGCCGCAAGTACACCTTCCTGATCACGATCCTGATCATGGGCCTGTCGACCTTCATCGTCGGCCTGCTGCCCGGCTATGCCACCATCGGCTGGGCCGCCCCGGTGATCCTGATCGCGCTGCGCATGCTGCAGGGCCTGGCGCTCGGCGGCGAGTACGGTGGTGCCGCCACCTATGTGGCCGAGCACGCGCCGCACGGCAAGCGCGGCGCCTATACGTCGTGGATCCAGACCACGGCGACGCTGGGCCTGTTCCTGTCGCTGATCGTGATCCTGCTGTGCCGCAACCTGACCGGCGCGAACTTTGATACCTGGGGCTGGCGCATCCCGTTCCTGGTGTCGATCCTGCTGCTGGCCATGTCGGTCTACATCCGGCTGTCGATGAGCGAATCGCCGGCGTTCCAGCGCATGAAGGCCGAGGGCAAGACCTCCAAGGCACCGCTGACCGAATCCTTCGCCCAGTGGCGCAACCTGAAGATCGTGATCCTGGCGCTGTTGGGCCTGACCGCCGGCCAGGCTGTGGTGTGGTACACCGGCCAGTTCTACTCGCTGTTCTTCCTGACCCAGGTGGTCAAGGTCGACGCCACCACGGCCAACCTGCTGATCGCCGGCGCGCTGGTGCTCGGCACGCCGTTCTTCATCTTCTTCGGCTCGCTGTCCGACAAGATCGGCCGCAAGTGGATCATCATGGCCGGCTGCGCGCTGGCGGTGTTCACCTACTTCCCGATCTTCAAGGGCATCACCCACTATGCCAATCCGGCGCTCGAGCGTGCCCAGCATTCCGCCCAGATCGTCGTGACCGCCGATCCGAAGCAGTGCTCGTTCCAAGGCAGCCCGATCGCGCGCGAGATCGACTTCCGCAGCTCCTGCGACATCGTCAAGCGTACGCTGGCCCAATCCAGCGCGAGCTATGAGGTTGTCAATGCCCCGGCAGGCACCACCGCCTCGGTGAAGATCGGTGACAAGGAAATTGCCGCCTTCGATGCCAAGCTGGTTCCCGCCGGCCACAGCTTCGACGATGCCAGCAAGAAGCAGATCGCTGCATTCAAGAAGGAAGTGAGCGACTCCATGACTGCCGCCGGATATCCCACCAAGGCCGACCCGGCGCAGATGAATACCGTCATGGTGCTGGTCCTGCTGACCATCCTGGTCATCTACGTGACCATGGTCTATGGTCCGATCGCAGCCATGCTGGTGGAACTGTTCCCGACGCGCATCCGCTACACCTCGATGTCGCTGCCCTACCACATCGGCAACGGCTGGTTTGGTGGCCTGCTGCCCACGATCTCGTTCGCGCTCGTGGCCCAGAACGGCAACATCTACTACGGCCTCTGGTATCCGATCATCATCGCCGCGGTCACTTTCGTGATCGGCGCCCTGTTCGTGCGCGAAACCAAGGACGTGGACATCTACGCGAACGACTGAGCCAGGCAGTTTCAGGCAAGACCGATCCGGTAATCGGTCGCTCCAGCCGGCAGGCCGCAAGGCCTGCCGGTTTTCGTTTCCGGGTCTCTCACCCGCGATTCCCGAAAAGGTGTTGACAGCCTCAAAAATCTCGGTAGAATAGCGGTCTCTGTTGGCGAATTAGCTCAGTCGGTTAGAGCGACGGAATCATAATCCGCAGGTCCGGGGTTCGAGTCCCTGATTCGCCACCATCATTCCCAAAGGGGGTCAGCGCAAGCTGACCCCCTTTGTCTTTTCCGGGTTCCGCGAAGCGAACCCTCATCAGGCCTGGCGGGCCGCCGGCACAACAATCACGTGAACAACGCCCGTGCACCGAGACACGGGCACACCGCTTGCGCCGAGAGATTGCGGTGTCGCAAACGTCGTTCACTCCAGTCCAATCCCATACACCAACCTTGCTCCAGCGCAAGAAGGGCAAGTGACTGAACCCGGTCGCGATGGTGAAGTCGTGGCACAGAGGCGGGTCCACTCGCCCGTCCTCCCGGAACGGTGCGGGACAACATCGAGGCAAGCCGCCCCCACTCGGACGACAAAGACGTGGTGGAGCAATGAAAACCAGAATCAAATGTACGGCACTGGCTGCGCTGAGCGCGTGCGCGGCAGGCGTCCACGCCCAAAGCAGCCTGACGCTTTACGGCACCATCGATGCCGGGATCCAGTATGTGAGCAAGGTCGGCACGCTCGGACCGACAGGCGCGGTGGGCGAGCCCAGCGGAAGCCGGATCGGCCTCACGCCCGACGGCGGCCTCTCGGCATCGCGATGGGGCATTCGCGGCAGCGAAGATCTTGGCGGCGGCAGCAAGGCCATCTTCGTTCTTCAGAGCGCATTCGAGAGCGCCACCGGCAAGTTCGCGATCTCCTCGAGCAACCCCTTCAACCAGATCGCGATGGTTGGCCTTTCCAACAGCCAGCTCGGACAGGTCACGTTCGGCCGCCAGACCACGAGCTTGTCCGACGCCCTGCCGAACTTCATGCCGCTGCGGCTGGCACCGGCCTTCGAGCCCGGCCTCTGGGCCCTGGGCATCAACTACCGCGAAAACAATATGCTGAAGTACACGGGGACATTTGGCCCGGTGCAGGCCGTTGCGCACTATTCATTCGGGACCGGGACCCCCGTGCAAGTGGTCGGGTCCATTCCGCTTTACAACGGCGGCGCCGGTGAAGCGCCCGGTCACGCCAAGTACAACACCGCCTATGGTGCCGCGCTGTCCTGGGAACGTGCCGGCTTCGGCGCCATGGTGGCCTATGACCACTGGAATCCGACCGCCCCCAATCCGAGCCCCACGCCCGACGCACCGGGACGTACTGGGATGGAGCGCAAGGTGGCCGCCGCAGTCAGCTATGCCAAGGGGCCCGTGAAGGTCTTCGGAGGCTATCGCTGGCGCAAGTCCGACTTCGCCAACGGGGCCAGCCTGCAGCGAGACAACCTCTGGTATGCGGGGGTCGCCTATCAGGCGACGGCGGCGCTCGGGATCTTTGCCGGCTACTACTATGCGGATATCCGGGAGGGCCGCCCCTTCGCGGCAACGGGTTCGGCATCGCCCGGAACCAATCCAGCCAATCCGCAGCAGTACAGCCTCATGGTCGACTACAACCTGAGCAAACGCACGGACGTGTATGCCAGCGTGGGCTACGCGCGCAACGGGAGCCTGAGCTTCGATGGTCCCTTCACGGGATTCCTCTACACCTACAACCAGGTTCCCGGCCAGAAAAGCATGACCGGCGTTGCGATGGGGGTTCGCCACACCTTCTGAGCCGATCGGCCACGGATCCCTTGGCCGATCGGCGGATTCGTGGCCCAGGCAGGACTTTCGCCGTCACAGCAAACGATGCCGTCGCGCATAGTCCACCATCTCCACCACGGAATCCACGTTGAGCTTGCACATGATGTTGGTTTTGTGGGTGCTCACGGTCTTGCTGCTGATGAGCAGCCGCGCGGCGATCGTCTTGTTGGAAAGTCCGCGCGCGAGGTACTGGAGCACTGTGAGCTCGCGCGCCGTCAGCCGCGCAAGCCGGCCGGCCGATGGCAGGCGCAGCTGGCGTGCGGCTTCCATCGTCTGCGTAGGAAAGACCAGGTAGCCCGACATCACGCCGCGCGCCGCGTGGACCATTTCCGCCAGGCTCCGCTGCCGGGGCACGAAGCCGTGGGCGCCCGCACGCAACGCCTGCACCGGCGCCATCGTCGCATCGCTGTCGGAGATCACCAGCAGCCGCACTGCCGGATGGCCGGCGGCCAGCCGCCTGATCAGCGTGATGCCCGCCGAGCCAAGCGTGTCCAGCTCGATCACCACCAGTTCCGGCTGGCGCTCCCGCACCATCTGCCGGGCCAGCCGCACGTTGTCGGCCAGCAGCGTTCGGCGCGCGCCAAGCGCATGGGGGATCTGCCACGACGCCTCGCGGGGCGGTGCCGGCCGTGCATCGACGACCAGAGCTTCATCGAACGGGGTGAAATCCAACTCGCGGCTCCTTGCTCAAGGGATACCGCGAAGGTTAGGTCGTGAGCCCCACGCCGGATCGACGAATCGGCTGCAACCGCGTGCGTAGTTGTCGAAACGGGGCCGCAGAATTTGCTCGCCCCGGCGGTGGGCGATGCGCCCGTCCGGCCGGGCCTCAGGCCGGCTTTGCAGGCGAAAAGCGCGGCGCCGGTGCGGAGCGGGCGACTTCGCGATCGCCCTGGCGGTACAGGCGGTACGTGCCGCGTGCCTGGTTGTGCGGGTGGCGCGCCGCCTCGTCCAGCGTCAGCACGCGGGCAAAGCAGACGTCGGTACCGCCGAGCAGCGATTCCCAGTGCGTGCTGGGCCGCGAAGCGATCAGCGCCGCAATGCGCGCCTTCACCGCCGGCCACTGGGCACGGTCGTACTGCGCGGCCGGATCGATGTCCGTGAGTTCGAGCCGCTCGAGCAGCTCGCGGTAGAACTGCGGCTCGAGCGCGCCGAGCGTGATGGCGCGGCCATCGGCACACGCGTAGACGTCGTAGAACGGGGAGTCATGGAAGGCGCTGGGCTGCGGCCCGCCCAGCGTGCCGGCCGCGCGCGACACCTGCACCAGCGAGCCGAGCATGGCAACGATATCGGTGATCGCGGCATCGACCACGCAGCCCTGCCCGCTCGCACGCGCGTGCAGGATGGCGCTGGTAATGCCGAATGCCAGGCCGAGCGCGCCGGTGGCATCGCCAACCACGGTGGGAGGCACCATCGGCAGTGCACCGTCGCGCGCGGCCATCGACAACAGTCCGGTCAGCGCGATGTAGTTCAGGTCATGTCCGGCGCTCTGCGCAAGCGGGCCGGTCTGGCCCCAGCCAGTCATGCGGCCGTAGACCAGGCGCGGGTTGCGCGCATGGCACTGCGCCGGGCCCAGGCCCAGGCGCTCCATGGCACCGGGGCGCAAGCCCTCGATCAGCGCGTCGGCACCAGCCACCAGCTCCAGCGCGGCGGCCACGCCCTCGGCAGACTTCAGGTTGAGCTGCACCACGGTCTTGCCGTGCTCGAGTTCCATCTCGGCCGGCACCTCCTGGCCGCGCAGGATCCGCCGCGCATCCGGAGCGACCGGACGGGTCACCAGCGTGACTTCCGCACCCAGGCCGGCGAGCATGGCGCCGCACAGCGGCCCCGGGCCGATACCTTCGAATTCCACTATCTTGACGCCACGCAGGGGCAGGAGGTTGCCGCTTTCGCTCATGTTTGCTGTCTCCGTCGAAGCGCCCTGCCGGCCGCGCCGGGCAGGATCGCCTGATGTTCTTGGGGATGGAAAGGCCGGGCGCCTAGTCGCGGCGACGCCATCCGGGCTGGGCACATGCTAAGCGGGCCTGCCCGCGGGCGGCAATGGCCAAATGTGTCAGTCGCCTTGACATATCCGCCAGTCTCACCGCGACGGCCCCGGGCAGAGGAAATTTCCGAGTCACTTGATCTATATCTGATTGTGACGAAGGACTTGCTGCGAAGATGGTGACGGACGGCTCGCCGCGCACCCGCCTGGCGGCGCCGATTGTGCCTATCCTATAACCTGGCGTATCCGTACAGCGCCCCCATCCAGGAGATTCCCGCCATGACCAATATCGTGCTCGCGACCGACGGTTCGGCCTTCAGCGACGCTGCCGCCCGCTTTATCGCCGACGGCAAGCTGCTGCAAAGCGGCTTCACCGTGCATGTGGTGCACGTCGCGCCCGAAGTCAGCGGACAGGTCCGCGCCTTTGTCAGCAAGGAAACCATCGATGCCTGGCACCAGGACGCGAGCGACAAGGCCATGGCCGGCGTGTGCGAGATCCTGACCGCCGCCGGCATTCCGTTCGAGCGCCATGCGCTGCACGGCTTTGCGCCGGAGCGCATCGTCGCCTACGCGCGCTCGGCCGATGCGCAGGCCATCGTCATGGGCACGCATGGCCGCGGCTCGTTCTTTGATGCGGTGATCGGCTCCGTGGCGGGCCGCGTGCTGGCGCAGGCGCCGTGCCCGGTCCTGCTGGTCAAGGCACCCGAAAAGGCCTGAGCGGGCGCGGGCTGAACGCCCCGCCCACCGTTACGGTCAGTTCCTCAGGCGCCCCACAGGGGCGCTTCTTCCATCAGCGCGACCTGCTCGCGCAATTCCAGGATGCGGTCCTGCCAGTAGCGCCCCGTGCCGAACCACGGGAACGCGGCCGGAAAAGCGGGATCTTGCCAGCGGCTGGCCAGCCAGGCGCTGTAGTGGAGCAGCCGCAGCGTGCGCAGCGCTTCCACGAGCCAGAGTTCGCGCGGCGCGAACTCGGCAAAATCTTCGTAGCCCGCGACGATATCGGCGAGCTGGTCCTGCATGGCGGCACGGTCGCCTTCAAGCAGCATCCACAGGTCCTGCACGGCCGGGGCCATGCGGCTGTCGTCGAAATCCACGAAATGCGGACCCGCGGCGGCCAGGCCCGTGGCCCGGGCGCCGCCGTCGCCGTCGATCCACAGCACGTTGCCGCGATGGCAGTCGCCATGCACGCGCAGCAGGCGCACATCGCCGGCGCGGTCATAGCAGCGGCGCACGCCGTCCAGCGCCAGGTCCACGATCGCCCGCCAGGGTTCGCGCAGATCGGCGGGAATGCAGTCGTGCGCGAGCAGCCAGTCGCGCGGGGCCACGCCGAACGTCTGCGCGTTCAGCACCGGGCGCGCCTGGTAGGCGTTCGTCGCGCCCATGGCGTGGATGCGGCCGATGAAGCGGCCGAGCCAGGTCAGCGTGTCGGCGCGGTCAAGCGCCGGTTCGCGCCCGCCGCAACGGGCGAACACGGCGAAGCGGAAGTCCGCGTGGTATTGCAGCGTGCTGCCGCCAGGCCCGGCCAGTGCCGGCACCGCAGGGATCTCGGCGTCGGCAAGCTGCTGCACGAAGGCGTGCTCCTCGAGGATGGCGGCGTCGGTCCAGCGGCCAGGCCGGTAGAACTTGGCCACCACGGGCGCGGCATCCTCGATGCCGACCTGCCAGACCCGGTTCTCGTAGCTGTTGAGCGCCAGCAGCCGGCCATCGGGGCGCATGCCCGCCGACTCGATCGCATCGAGGATCAGTTCGGGCGTCAGCCCCGCGAACGGGATGCCGTTGTCGCCGGATGCGTGCGGGGCGCTCATGGCTGCGGGGCTGGGAGGGCTCAGCGTGCGGGCTTGGCCGGGGTGCCGCCAAGCAGTGCGGCCTGTGGCGCCGGACGGCGGTTGCGCGCCGGGGCGCCGGCTGCTTCCTGCGCCGGCCGCGGCTGGCCGCCGCTGCGTTGCGGGTTGCGCGGCTGGGCCTGCCCGGCATTGCGGCCTGCGCCGCCCTGCCCGCGGCCGGATTCGCCGCCGGCCTGGCTGGCGCCGCCACGCGGCGCGTTCTGGGCCGGACGCGGACGCGACTGGCCCTGCGCCGGCTTGGCCGCCGCCGGCTTTGGCTGGGCACGGCCACGTCCACCGCCTTGTCCGCCGCCGCCCTGGGCGCCACGCTGCTGGCGGCCCTTCTGGATCGGCTCCGCCGCAATGCTGGGGTCCACCTCGAACCCGGTCAGCACCGTCTGCTCGAGCTTGCGCTTGATCAGGCGTTCGATATCGCGCAGCAGGCCGTGCTCGTCCACGCAGACCAGCGAGATCGCCTCGCCCTCGGCACCGGCGCGGCCGGTGCGGCCGATGCGGTGCACATAGTCTTCGGGCACGTTGGGCAGGTCGAAGTTGACCACGTGCGGCAGCTGGTCGATGTCGATGCCGCGCGCGGCGATATCGGTCGCGACCAGCAGGCGCAGCGTGCCGGCCTTGAACTCGGACAGCGCGCGCGTGCGTGCCGACTGGCTCTTGTTGCCGTGGATCGCCAGTGCCGACAGGCCATCCTTGGTCAGCTGCTCGGCGAGCCGGTTGGCGCCGTGCTTGGTTCGCGTGAATACCAGCACCTGGTGCCAGTCGTTCTGACGCACCAGGTGCGCCAGCAGTTCGCGCTTGCGCTCGCGGTCCACCGGATACACACGCTGGGCCACGGTCTCGGCCGTGGTGTTGCGGCGCGCGACCTCGATCGAAGCCGGGTTGTTCAGCAGACGGTCCGCCAGCGCGCGGATCTCGTCCGAGAACGTCGCCGAGAACAGCAGGTTCTGGCGCTTCGGCGGCAGCACGTTGAGGATCTTGCGGATGTCATGGATGAAGCCCATGTCGAGCATGCGGTCGGCTTCGTCGAGCACCAGCAGCTCTACGCTCGCGAGGTCGATCGTGCGCTGGGCCACGTGGTCCAGCAGGCGGCCCGGCGTTGCCACGACGATGTCCACGCCACGGCGCAACTGCTCGATCTGCGGGTTGATGCCAACCCCGCCGAACATGACCATGGAGCGCAGCCTCAGGTACTTGCCGTAGTTGCGCACGCTTTCCTCGACCTGCGCGGCAAGTTCCCGCGTCGGGGTCAGCACCAGCGCGCGCACCGCCGGCCGGCCCTGGCGCTGCGTGCCCGAGTCGGAGAGCAGCTGCAGCATCGGCAGCGTGAAGCCGGCGGTCTTGCCGGTACCGGTCTGGGCCCCGGCAAGCAGGTCGCCGCCCTTGAGGATGGCGGGGATTGCCTGGGCCTGGATGGGAGTCGGGGTGTTGTAGCCCTGTTCGGCCACGGCCCGCACAAGCTTGTCGGACAAGCCGAGTTCGGAGAAAGACATGAATGGATGCTTCGGCCGTCCGTTGCGCGCGAGGCGCGCCAGCCAACAGGCGACCTGGGTGATCTGAAACAGGACCGGTCGGGGGACCGGCAAAGCGGGGCGAAGCGACCGCTGACGAAACAAAGGTCGGTAGTGTAACAGCCAAGGACGAACCTATTGAGCACATGGATATGCGGTGCCGGCTGGGGCACATGCTTGGTGGCGCTGTGCGAGTGGCGCTGCGCTATCATGCGGCCACCATCTGTTCCGGAAGGCCGCGCCACGGCGCCACCGACGCAAGCACCCATGCGGTTCCGTTTCCTCGAAGACCAGGAAGTCACGCTGTTCGCGGCGATCCCGGTCGGCATACTTGCAGCCATTGCGACGACCCTGTTCAAGGAAGCGCTGGAACGGGCCGGTGTCGTGCTCTTCTCGAGCAATGCCGATATCGTCGCGGTATTTGCCGGACTGGCGCTGGCGTGGCGCATCGTCGTGCCGGCGGCAGGCGGGGCGCTCGCCGGCCTGCTGCTCGCGGCCGCCAACCGGTTCGCCGGCAGTGGCGGCGCGACCGACTACATGGAAGCCGTGGCCAACGGCAGCGGCCGCCTGCCCGTGCGCGTCACGCTGCTGCGCTCGCTGTCGTCGTTCTGCTCGATCGTCAGCGGCAGCTCGGTCGGCAAGGAAGGCGCCATGATCCAGCTCGCCGCCCTGTGCGGCTCGCTGTTTCCGTCGACGCGCATCGGCCGGCCCGATGGCGCCTCGAACATGGGCCGCATGTTGACGGCCTGCGGTGCCGCCGCCGGCCTGGCCACGGTCTACCACACGCCGCTCTCGGCGGCCGTGTTCGTGGCCGAAGTGGTGTTCGGCGCACTGGCGGTGCAACGGCTGATGCCGCTGTTCCTGGCTTCCGTGGCCGGCGCGATGGTCAGCCAGTGGCATAGTGGCCTGCAGCCGCTGTATCCCGGCCTGCACATTGCGCCCGACCTGCGCCCGCAACTGATCGTGGCTGCAGCTGGACTGGGCGTGGCGGCCGGTGTCGTCGGCGCGCTGTTCCTGCGCGCCGCAAGCAAGGCGCGCGGGCGCTTCGCGCACGTGCCCGGCGGGCCGGTAGCGCGGCTGGCCCTGGGCGGCGCGCTCGTCGGCGTGCTGGCCATGGGCGTCCCGGAAGTGGTTGGCAATGGCTACTCCACCATCCAGACCATCCTGCAGGAGCAGCCGCTGACGGTCTCGGTCGGGCTGGTGCTGCTGGCCAAGCTGGCGGCCACGGTCATCAGCATGGGCTCCGGCGCTGTCGGCGGCGTGTTCACGCCGTCGCTGTTCGTCGGCGCCGCGCTGGGGCAGCTGCTGGCGCTGGCGATGCAGGCCGTGATGCCCGGCGCGCCGGCATCGCCGGTGCTGCCCCTGGTCGGCATGAGCGCCTTTCTCGCGGCGACCAGCCAGGCGCCGCTGATGTCGGTGCTGATGGTGTTCGAGATGACGCTGGCGCCGGCACTGCTGCTGCCCTCGATGATCGGCGCCGTGGCCGCGTACTACACGGCGTCGCGCTGCCAGACGCTGTCGCTCTACAGCGTGATTGCCGAGCGCGCGCAGGCCTCGGCCGCGGCAGAGCACGCGCGCGCCATGACGCTGGCCGGGCTGTGCGATCCGACTGATACCACGCTGGCGCCCGATGTCTCGCTTGCCGCCGCGGCCGACAAGTTTGCCGAGACCGGCACGCGCTACCTGTACCTGGTCGGGGCCGATGGTCGGCTACTGGGCGCCCTGTCAATCCATGCGCTGCAGCGCGCGCAGCGCGAAGGTTCCACTACCGGCGTGCTGGCGCTGGCCGAGCGCGATTTCCCCGCGCTGACGCCGGAATCGCGGCTGCGCGACGCGCTGGAGGTCTTTGCGGCCCATGGCATCAACCGGATTCCGCTGGTGCGCGATGCCGGCAGCCGGGAGCTGATGGGGACGGTGTCCAAGCAGCGTGTGCTGCAGGAGGCATCCTGCCTGTTTTAGGCGAGCGCGCGCGTTGCGTGGGAATGGGGGAGAGGTTAGGGTTTGTTGTGCTTGGCAGGCCAAGCACGACAACCCCACCACCACCCATTCCCCGCAATCCTCCGAAGAACCGTAAAATAACAGGTTACCTTCCAGTTCCCCATTCAACCTAAGCTGCACCGCTTCCGGAGCCCATATGCCCGCTGGCCGTTCCCCGCGTCCGAGTGCTTCATCGCGTTTCCTCAAGCCGCTGCTGGCCCTGTCGCTCGGCACGGCGCTGTGGCTCGGCGCCGCCGGCGCCATGGCGCAGCCGATCCGCGTGATCCCGGTCGATGCGCCGCAGGCAAGGCTGGTTATCGCCGCGCCGTCCGCCGGCGCGCCGCAGACGGTCACGCTCGATGGCAAGACCATCGGCGTGGCGCCGGGCCTGCGCGTCTTCGGCACCGACAACCAGTTGCAGAACCTGACTGCCATCGCCGGCCAGAAGCTGCCGGTGCGCTACCAGCTGGACCTGTACGGCCAGCTCCTGACCGCCTGGGTACTGAGCGAACAGGAACAGAAGGAACTGAAGGAACTGAAGGCAAAAGAATCCTGACCCATCGAAGTACGGCGGCGCACGCGCGTCCCGTGTCGTTGCAACACCCTGATGCCCCCAGGTGAACCACTGAGACCGGCACCATGAAGAAAGTATTTGTGAAAACGTACGGCTGTCAGATGAACGAGTATGACTCGGACAAGATGGTCGACGTCCTGAACGCCAGCCAGGGGCTGGAACCCACCGACAACGTCGAAGACGCCGACGTGATCCTGTTCAATACCTGCTCGGTGCGCGAAAAGGCGCAGGAGAAGGTGTTCTCCGAGCTGGGCCGCATGAAGGCGCTCAAGGCCGTGAAGCCCGACCTCGTGATCGGCGTCGGCGGCTGCGTGGCCAGCCAGGAGGGCGCCAGCATCGTCTCGCGCGCACCGTATGTCGACGTGGTATTCGGCCCGCAGACGCTGCACCGCCTGCCCGACCTGATCGCGCGCCGCCAGCGCACCGGCCAGTCGCAGGTCGATATCTCGTTCCCCGAGATCGAGAAGTTCGACCACCTGCCGCCGGCCCGCGTCGAAGGCCCGAGCGCCTTCGTCTCGATCATGGAAGGCTGCTCGAAGTACTGCAGCTACTGCGTGGTCCCCTACACGCGCGGCGAGGAAGTCTCGCGCCCGTTCGAGGACGTGCTGGCCGAAGTGGCCGGGCTGGCCGAACAGGGCGTGCGCGAAGTCACGCTGCTGGGCCAGAACGTCAACGCCTATCGCGGCGCCATGGGCGGCACCAGCGAGATCGCCGACTTCGCGCTGCTGATCGAGTACGTGGCCGAGATCCCCGGCATCGAGCGCATCCGCTACACCACCAGCCACCCGAAGGAATTCACGAGCCGCCTGGTCGATCTGTACGGCCGCTGCGACAAGCTCGTCAACCACCTGCACCTGCCGGTGCAGCATGCGTCCGACCGCGTGCTGATGGCGATGAAGCGCGGCTACAGCGTGCTCGAGTACAAGAGCATCGTGCGCCGGCTGCGCGCGCTACGCCCCGACATGTCGATGTCGTCGGACTTCATCGTCGGCTTCCCCGGCGAAACCGACGCCGACTTCGACAAGCTGATGGCCATGATCGAAGAGATCGGCTACGACACCTCGTTCTCGTTCATCTTCAGCCCGCGCCCCGGCACGCCCGCGGCCAATTTGCATGACGACACGCCGCATGAGGTGAAGCTGCGCCGCCTGCAACACCTGCAGGCCACGATCGAGGAGAACGTGCAGCGCATCAGCCGCAACATGGTCGGCACGGTGCAGCGCATCCTGGTCGAAGGCCCGGCACGCAAGGACCCGACCGAACTGCACGGCCGCACCGAGAACAACCGCGTAGTCAACTTCGCGCTGCCGGGCGTGCCCCAGGCGCAGCGCGACCGCATGATCGGCCAGATGGTCGAGGTGTCGATCACGCAGGCGTTCCCGCACTCGCTGCGCGGTGAGATCGTGGTGCGGCAATGAGCGAAGGCACCTCTCGCGCCAGAATGAAGATTCCTACCGCAGAATTCGTCGCCCCGCGCGACGACAACACCCGGCTGCAGAACCTGTGCGGCCCGCTCGACGAGAACCTGCGCCAGATCGAACAGGCACTCGATGTGAACATCCAGCGCCGCGGCCACCGCATGACGGTGCGCGGGACCAACGCGCAGGATGCCGCAGCCGCGCTGGAGCGCTTCTACAACGAGGCGCGCACCGCGCTGTCGATCGACGACGTGCAGCTCGGCCTGGTGGAAACGCGCCAGATCTCCGCGCACGGCGGCTACCTGCCGCAAGCCGACGACGAGAATGCTCCCCCCGGGTTCGAGGACGATTCCCCGGTGCTGCACACGCGGCGCCCGGGCCTGCAGGGCCGTACCGTCACGCAGCGCGAGTACCTGCGCCACATCCTGTCGCACGACCTGACCCTGGGCGTGGGCCCGGCGGGCACGGGCAAGACCTATCTCGCGGTGGCGTGCGCGGTCGATGCGCTCGAGCGCGACACGGTCAAGCGCATCGTGCTGACGCGTCCGGCCGTGGAAGCCGGCGAGCGCCTGGGCTTCCTGCCCGGCGACCTCGCGCAGAAGGTCGACCCGTACCTGCGTCCGCTGTATGACGCGCTGTACGACCTGCTCGGCTTCGACCGCACGCAGAAGATGTTCGAGCGCCAGATGATCGAGATCGCGCCGCTCGCTTACATGCGCGGACGCACGCTCAACCATGCCTTCATCATCCTGGACGAGGCGCAGAACACCACGCCCGAGCAGATGAAGATGTTCCTCACGCGCATCGGCTTCGGTTCCAAGGCGGTGATCACCGGCGACACCACGCAGATCGACCTGCCGCGCGGGCAGAAGAGCGGCCTGGTCGAGGCCCAGCACGTGCTGCGCGAGGTGCGCGGCGTTGCGTTCACGCGCTTTTCCAGCATCGACGTCGTGCGCCACCCGCTGGTGGCCCGCATCGTCGACGCCTATGACGAATATCACGCCCAGCACAAGGACGCGTAAGTGAAATCCAAGAAAGCCAATGCCAATTCTTCCGGCGTCAGCCTGACCCTGTTCGATGACGAGGGCCGTGCGCGCAAGAGCGCAGCCCATGCCGTGCGCGTGCAACTGCCCGACGGCCGCAGCCTGACCCTCGACCTGTCGCAGGCCGCCGACGGCGTGGTGGCCCTGCTGGCCGAGCATACCGACACCCGCCAGCAGGCCGGCCTGCTGGTACGCCCGGACAATAGCGATGCGCTGTCGGTCGCCGTGACCGCCACGCCGGTCGTCACCACGACGGGCACGCCCGCCACGCCGCCCGCGCTGGACCTGGAGGTGCAGCAAGGCGACGGCGTCGGCAAGCGCGCCGGCCTGCCTGCACGCAGGCAGATCGAGACCTGGGTGACATCGGCGCTGTACGCCGACGCCGCGCTCACCGTTCGCTTCGTCGGCGAAGACGAGGGCCGCACGCTCAACCGCACCTACCGCGGCAAGGACTACGCCACCAATGTGCTGACCTTTGCGTACGCCGAGAATGAGGACGACCCGGTGACCGGCGACATCGTGCTGTGCTGCCCCGTGGTGGAAGCCGAAGCGCGCGAGCAGCGCAAGCCGCTCGAAGCGCACTACGCGCACCTGATCGTGCATGGCGTACTGCACGCGCAAGGCTACGAGCACGATGACGATGCCGAAGCCGAGGAAATGGAAGCGATCGAGACCGAAACGCTCCAGGCCCTGGGCTATGACGATCCTTACCGCAACGACCGCAAGCCGGTCGCGCACTGAAAGCCGGCCGCTTCGCCCCTGAAGTGAGCCTACCCGCACACAGCCAGCCGCATTGGCTGGCTGTGTCACGAGAGTTGCCGGGCTTTTAGTGTATCCTTCAGACGATCTCCACCACGCGCTTGCCGCGAAATGAACGACCCCTATCCCAGTTCGAAGCCTGCCCAATTCAAGCAGTCCGATCGTCCCCGATCGCTTCTCGAACGCCTGACAGACCTGATTTCCCCTGAGCCCGAATCCCGCGCGGAGTTGCTTGCCGTGCTCCAGGATGCGCACGAGCGCAACCTGATCGACGCCGATTCGCTCTCCATGATCGAGGGCGTGTTCCAGGTCTCCGAGCTGACCGCGCGCGACATCATGGTGCAGCGTTCGCAGATGGATATGGTCAATATCGCGGACGTGCCGCAGACCTTCATCCCCTTCATGCAGCATACGGCGCACTCGCGCTTTCCGGTGTACGAAGGCAGCCGCGACAACATCATCGGCATCCTGCTGGCCAAGGATCTGCTGCGCTACTACACCGACGAGCAGTTCGACCTGCGCGAAACGCTGCGCCCGGCGGTGTTCATTCCGGAATCCAAGCGCCTGAACATCCTGCTGCGCGAGTTCCGCAACAACCGCAACCACATTGCCATCGTCGTCGATGAATACGGCGGCGTGGCGGGCCTGGTCACGATCGAGGACGTGCTGGAACAGATCGTCGGCGATATCGAGGACGAGTTCGATCTCGACGAAGACCAGGACAACATCCTGCCGCTGCCCGACGGTGGCTGGCGCGTGCATGGCCTGACCGAGATCTCGCAGTTCAACGAGGTATTCGGCACGGCATTCTCCGACCATGACGTCGATACCGTGGGCGGGCTGCTGTCGAACCATCTCGGCCATGTGCCGCACCGCGGCGAGATCATCACACTGCCGCCGATCCGCTTCGAAGTGCTGCGCGCCGACGCGCGCCAGGTCCACCTGCTGCTCGTGCACCGCGAGTCGCCCGCGAACCACCTGGCCGACGCATGAAGCGCCAGGCCCCTGTGCTGGCCGGCACGCCCGGCACGGCGCGCGAGCGCGTCTCCACGGCAATCCTTGCGCGCCTGCTATTGGCGGGCATGCTCGGCATCGCCCACACCCAGGCCTTCGCCCCGCATGACTGGTGGTGGCTGCAGATCCTGTCGCTGGCCGGCCTGGCCGCGATGATCGCCGATGCGCCGCGCGCTCGCGTGGCAGCCGCTACCGGCTATGCCTTCGGCCTGGGCTGGTTCCTGTCCGGCATCTGGTGGCTCTACATCAGCATGCATGTCTACGGCGAGATGCCGGCCTGGATGGCCGCGCTGGCCGTGGTGCTGTTCAGCGCCTTCCTGTCGCTCTATCCGGCGCTGGCCGCCGCGGCATGGCACCGCCTGGCCACGCGCCTGCCGCGGCTGTCGATCTGGAGTCCGCTGGCCTTCGGCGCGGCGTGGGGACTGTCGGAGTGGCTGCGCGGCGTGGTCTTTACCGGATTCCCTTGGCTGTCGGGCGGCTATGCGCATACCGATGGCCCGCTGGCCGGCTTTGCGCCGTTGCTCGGCGTGTACGGCATTGGCGCGCTGGCGGCCACCGTGGCCGCACTGCTGGTGCTGGCCGTGCGCGCATCCGCGCAGCGCGCCGCCAGCCGCGGACTGGCTGCCACCGTGCTCGGCGCGGCCCTGCCGGTCGCGGGCGCGGCCCTGGCGCCGCTGGCATGGACCACCCCGGCAGGCAGCCCGATCACGGTCAGGCTGCTGCAAGGCAACGTGCCGCAGGACATCAAGTTCGAGCAGGCCGGCGTGCAGCGCTCGATCGAACTCTATCGGGACATGATCACAGCCACGCCAGCCGACCTGATCGTGACGCCGGAAACCGCGTTTCCGGTCATCCTGCAGGACTTGCCGGTCGAGGTCGCCATGGCCATGCGCGACTTCATGGAGAAGTCCGGCACCACCGTGCTGTTCGGCGCCGCCGGCGCCGATTCGCCGGTCGACTTCACCAACAGCGTGTTCGGCATTGGCCCGCAGTCACGCGGGCTCTACCGCTACAACAAGCACCATCTGGTGCCGTTCGGCGAATTCATTCCGCTTGGATTCCACTGGTTCGTCGACATGATGAAGATGCCGCTCGGCGACTTCCGCCGCGGCGGGCTGGACCAGCCGCCGATGCCCGTGCGCGGCGTGCACGTGGCGCCCAATATCTGCTACGAGGATCTGTTCGGCGAGGAAATCGCCCAGTCGCTGCGACACCAGTCCGCGCCCGCGAACATGATGGTGAACCTGACCAACCTGGCCTGGTTCGGCGACACGATCGCGCTGGACCAGCATCTGCAGATCTCACGCATGCGCGCGCTGGAAATGCGCCGCCCGATGCTGCGCGCGACCAATACCGGCATGACGGCCGTGGTGACGCCGGACGGCAAGGTGCAGGCGCGCTTGCCGACCTTCACCGTCGATGCACTGACGGCCTCGGTGCAAGGCATGGAGGGCCTGACGCCCTATATTCGCTGGGGAAATGTGCCGGTGCTGGCGTGGATTGCAGCCGTGCTGGCGGTGGCTGCCCGGCGCGCGCGGCGCGCACGCTGAAGCGCCAGTCAGATCACAGGCTGCAGGTCTGCCGCGGCGCGTCCGTCACGGGTAGTGCGGTGCGCGTCGGGCCCCGGCATTGTCGCGGTGTTGCCTGGCAATGCCGTTTCGTCTTGCCGCTGCCTGGTGAATCAGCCGAGCAGGCTCGTCACAGCCGAAAGGGCTGCCGCGGCGATCATGACCGCGATGGCGAGCAGATAAGGTTTGCGAGAAAGTAGTGTCATGACCCATGTCCCCATTTGGTAGCAGGGAGCGGAACTCCCATCCGGCACATCACACGCGCTGGCGGGCATCGGTGTCCGGTGTCCTTCGCAACTCTGACTCTGACTGCCGGTTGCTTACTCATACTGTATACAAAAACGTTATCGGCAAGGGCAAGGCTGCCTGAAACCCCCGTCGGTGTTTTCCCCATGCGTTGCGAAAGACCGACATGCCGCCGCAGCCCGCAAACGCAGGCCGGCGTTCAAAAAACCGATAGAATTCAGGGTTTGGCACCAACCGTATGCGTCGCCCGCTGCACTTTGCCTGCAGCCCGCGCCAGAGATGGCGCGGCATCGCGGCGGGACTCCCGATCTAGTCTCCCTATGCTGACCTTCCAACAAATGATTCTGACCCTGCAGGCCTACTGGGACCGGCAGGGCTGCGCACTCCTGCAACCCATCGATCTGGAGGTCGGCGCGGGGACTTCGCACGTGCACACCTTCCTGCGCGCGATCGGACCGGAGCCCTGGCGCGCGGCCTACGTACAGCCGTCGCGCCGGCCCAAGGACGGCCGCTACGGCGAGAACCCGAACCGCCTGCAGCACTACTACCAGTACCAGGTGGTGCTCAAGCCCGCGCCGGAAAACATCCTCGAGCTGTACCTCGGCTCGCTCGAAGCGCTGGGCCTGGACCTGAAGCAGAACGACATCCGCTTCGTCGAAGACGACTGGGAGAACCCCACCCTGGGCGCATGGGGCCTGGGCTGGGAAGTCTGGCTCAACGGCATGGAGGTGACGCAGTTCACCTACTTCCAGCAAGTCGGCGGCATCGACTGCAAGCCCATCACGGGCGAAATCACCTATGGCATCGAACGCCTGGCCATGTACCTGCAGAAGGTCGAGAACGTCTACGACCTGGTGTGGACCGAGTGGGAAGAGAACGGCGAAATGCGCCGCCTGACCTATGGCGATGTCTACCACCAGAACGAGGTCGAGCAGTCCACGTACAACTTTGAGCACAGCAACACCGAAATCCTGTTCCGCCATTTCGCCGAGCATGAAGGCGAAGCGAAGCGCCTGATGGGCGATACGGGCAAGCCGGACGACAGCGGCGCCGCAGCGCAAGCCGGAACCGGCCCGCGCCTGGCCCTGCCCGCCTATGAACAGGTGCTCAAGGCCGCCCACACGTTCAACCTGCTGGACGCACGCGGCGCGATTTCCGTGACCGAGCGTGCCGCGTATATCGGCCGCATCCGCAACCTCTCGCGCCAGGTGGCACAGGCCTACTACGATTCGCGCGAAGCACTGGGCTTCCCGATGTGCGGCGGGGCCAAGGCATGACGATGCTCGCGCGCAGCGCGCTGTGCTGCGCCCTGGCAATGGCCGTGCTGGCAGCGACGGGCGCCGCCGCCGCGCGCGCCACGGCCCAGCCTGCGCCGGGCCCGCAGGCGCTGCTGCTGCCTGCCGAGCTGTCCAATGTGTGCGAAGGCGATCCGCTGGGGCTGCAGCTGGCCATGGCGCGTCACTGGCGCCCGTCGCTGAATGCGCTCGACCAGTGGACGCAGCTGGTGCGGTCGTTTGCGTGCGACCTGTCCGGCTCGCGCGATCTCGGCTGGCACCGCGTGCCGCTGCGGGCCTACGAAAGCGCGATCCGCTACCCGCTGACCTGGGTCGAGACGGAAACCCGCAACGGCAAGGCGCGCCGCGTCGTGCGTACCTACTATTCGGCCGCACAGTTGCCGTCGAAGATCGATTTCTGGGTGGGCGGGAACATCGACGAGATCCGCTACGACAAGCGCCTGCGCCGTATCGAAGCACGCTTTCCGGCCGCGGGCAGCCGCCCTGCCGGCAACGGTGCGGCGAGTGCCGTCGCCGTGGCGCAATGCGCGTCCACCACGCTGCAATTCCGGCAACAGAACGGCCTCTGGCTGCTCTCCGGTGTAGAACCTAATCTTGCGCCGCGCTGCTGATTGCAGGGCGTGCCACAACCTGTTGGAAACGATTCATGTCGCAACCCATGACCGACTCGCTGCTGATCGAACTGTTCACCGAAGAGCTGCCACCCAAGGCCTTGTCGCGCCTGGGCGACGCCTTCGCGCAGGGCCTGTTCGCCGGCCTGCGCGAGCGCGATCTGCTTGAAGCCGATGCCGCCGTCACGCCCTACGCTTCGCCGCGCCGCCTGGCCGCGCTGGTTTCCGGCGTGCGCCGCAGCGCACCGGACCGCGAGCAGCGCGAGAAGGTCCTGCCGCTGTCCGTGGCGCTGGGCGCCAATGGCGAACCCACCGCGCCGCTGGCCAAGAAGCTCGCCGCGCTGGCCAAGTCCGTCGGCGTGCCCGAGATCGACTGGCAGACGCTGGAGCGCGCCTCCGACGGCAAGGCCGAGGCCTTCTTCTATCGCTACACCGCCAAGGGCGCGGAGCTGGCCGGCGGCCTGCAGGCCGCGCTGGACGACACCATCGGCAAGCTGCCGATCCCGAAGGTGATGAGCTATCAGCGCCCGGACGGCAACACGGTGCATTTCGTGCGCCCCGCGCACCGCCTGGTGGCGCTGTTCGGCAGCGAAATCGTGCCGGTCTCCTTGCTGGGCCTGCAGGCCAGCAACCTGACGCAAGGCCATCGCTTCCTGTCTCAGGGCGTGATCGAGGTCCCGCACGCGACGCAGTATGCGGACGCGCTCCTGCAGCAGGGCAAGGTGATCGCCAACTATGCGCAGCGCCGCGAGTCGATCCGCGAGCAGTTGCTCAAGGCCGCCGGCGCCGACCAGGTCGTGATGCCGGACGCGCTGCTGGACGAAGTGACTTCGCTGGTGGAATGGCCGGTGGTCTACGCCTGCCATTTCGAGGAAGCCTTCCTGGCCGTGCCGCAGGAATGCCTGATCCTGACGATGCAGACCAACCAGAAGTACTTCGCGCTGACCGACGCCGAAGGCCACCTGCGCAACCGCTTCCTGATCGTTTCCAACCTCGCCACCGACACGCCGCAGTCGATCATCACGGGCAACGAGCGCGTCGTGCGCCCGCGCCTGGCCGACGCCAAGTTCTTCTTCGACCAGGACCGCAAGAAGACACTGGCCTCGCGCGTGCCGCAGCTCGCGAGCGTGGTCTACCACAACAAGATCGGCACCCAGCTTGACCGCGTGCAGCGCCTGCAGCAGATCGCCGGGCATATCGCCGACGCGCTGAATGCCGCCGGCGTCGCGGTCGACAAGGCCGCCGCCATGCGCGGCGCCGAACTGGCCAAGGCCGACCTGCTGACCGACATGGTCGGCGAGTTCCCCGAGCTGCAGGGCACCATGGGCACGTACTACGCCCGCCACGACGACGAGGCCGAGGACGTCGCGCTGGCCTGCTCCGAACACTACCGTCCGCGCTTTGCCGGCGATGCGCTGCCCGAAGGCGCCGTCAGCACCGCCGTGGCGCTGGCCGACAAGCTGGAAACGCTGGTCGGCATCTGGGGCATTGGCCTGCAGCCGACCGGCGAAAAGGACCCGTTCGCACTGCGCCGCCACGCGCTGGGCATCCTGCGCATGCTGATCGAGAAGCCGCTGGCCCTGTCAGTCGACGCGCTGCTCGCGCTGACCCAGCAGGCCTTTGCCGGCGTACCCGCCGTCAAGCCGGCCCCCGAGGCCATCGCCGACTTCCTCTATGACCGTGTGCGCGGCTACCTGAAGGACAAGGGCTACACCACGAACGAAGTCGAAGCCGTGGTCAGCCTGCGTCCGCAGCAGCTGCACGACGTGATCGGCCGCATGGAAGCCGTGCGCACCTTCGCCGCGCTGCCCGAGGCCGAGGCACTGGCCGCCGCCAACAAGCGCATCACCAACATCCTGAAGAAGAACGCCGAAGCCGCCCAGGACATTGCCGCGGTCAACCCGGCCCTGTTCCAGGAAGATGCCGAACGCGCGCTGCATGGCGCCATCGAGCGCGTGCGCCCGGCCGTGGAAGCCGCCTTCGCGTGCGGCGACTTCACCAGCGCGCTGCGCGACCTGGCCCAGCTGCGCGAGGCCGTGGACGGCTTCTTCGACAACGTGATGGTGATGGCCGAGGATGCACAGCTGCGCGCCAATCGCCTGGCGCTGCTGGCCTCGCTGCACGCGCTGGCCAACCGCGTGGCCGATATCTCCAAGCTGGCGGCGTGACCGACAGCCACACCGGGAACCAGATATGCCGCAGATGCCGCCCAAGTTCGTCATCCTCGATCGTGACGGGGTGATCAACCTCGACAGCGACCAGTTCGTGAAATCGGCCGACGAATGGGTGCCGATCGAGGGCAGCCTCGAAGCCATCGCCGCGATGAACCAGGCGGGCTACCGCGTGGTGGTCGCCAGCAACCAGTCCGGCATCGGCCGCGGCTTGTTCGAGATGAGCGCGCTCAATGCCATGCACGAGAAGATGTACAAGGCACTGGCCAATCTCGGCGGGCGCGTCGACGCCGTGTTCTTCTGCCCGCATACCGCGGCCGACGCCTGCGACTGCCGCAAGCCCAAGCCCGGACTGCTCGACCAGATCGGCGAACGCTTCGGTATCGAACTCAAGGGCGTGCCCATTGTCGGCGACTCGCTGCGCGACCTCGAGGCCGGCGTGGCAGTCGGCTGCACGCCGCACCTGGTCCTGACCGGAAAGGGCCGGAAGACCCTGGACAAGGGCGGCCTGCCTCCGGGCACGCGCGTTCACGACGACCTGCGCGCATTCGCGCGCTGGCTGGCCGACGGCGACGGCGCGCCGCGCACGACTGCTTCCTGACCCTCAGCTGACCCACTGCCGACCCCATCAAGCGCCCCTCGATGACCTATTTGCGTTCCTTTCTGTTTGCGCTGTACCTGCTGGTGCTGACGCCGCCCTACGCATGCGCCTGCTTTATCGTGTTCCCGTTCATGAATGCCGCGCGGCGCTTCGATTTCGTGCGCGGGTGGACCCGCCTGGCGATTGGCGCGGCACGCCTGTTCTGCGGCATCCGTTACCGGATCGAAGGCCGGGAGCACATGGACAACATGCTGGACAAGCCCGTGGTGCTGCTCTCCAAGCACCAGTCTGCGTGGGAGACCATCGCCTATGTGGCGCTGATGCCCAAGCCGCTGTGCTATGTCTTCAAGCGCGAGCTGCTGCTGGTGCCGTTCTTCGGCTGGGCGCTGGGCATGCTGAAGATGGTGCATATCAACCGCAAGGAAGGCACCAAGGCATTCTCCTCCGCCGCGCGCCAGGGCCGCGAACGCCTGGCCGAGGGCGCGTGGATCATCATGTTCCCCGAGGGCACGCGCACGCCGTCGGGACTGGCAAACCCGCGCTACAAGAGCGGGGGCGCCCGGCTCGCCGTGGAAACCGGGGCGTGGGTGATTCCCATGGCCGTCAATTCGGGCCGCGTGTGGCCGCGCAATTCCTTCCTCAAGTACCCAGGCACGATCACGATCTCGATCGGGCCGTCGATTCCTTCGGCCAACAAGACGGCCGACCAGCTTAACCAGGAAGTGCGCGACTGGATCGAGCGCGACATGCGCCGCATCGACGCGCAGAGCTACGCCAACGGACAGGCCGCATGAGCTTGCTGCGCCCCGCACCCGACGCCCCCGGCGCCCAGCTGGAGCTGCCGCTGGCCGACAACGGGGAGGGCATCGTAGCGGGGCTCGCGACGCCGCAGGGACAACCGTCGCAGCCGCCCGCGGGCGGGTGGCCCGCGCCGCAACCGGACGCCCGCAGGCTCCAGATTGGCGAGCACACGCTGCACTACACGCTCAAGCGTTCGTCGCGCCGGACCATCGGCTTCACGGTCGACGACCGCGGCCTGTCGATCACCGCGCCGCGCTGGGTCACGCTGGCCGATGTCGAGAGCGCCATCGTCGAAAAGCAGCGCTGGATCCTGAGCAAGCTCGGCGAATGGCGCCAGCGTGAAACGCGGCGCGTGCTGCCGACCATTCAGTGGCGCGATGGCGCCACCCTGCCCTTCCTCGGGCAGACCATCACGCTCGTCCTGGAGTCCCCCATCGGCGCGGTGCTGTTCAATGGCGAGACACGGGTGCTCCACCTGGCCATGCCCGCACATGCCGACGAGCAGCAGATCAAGGACCGCGTGCAGAGCTGGCTGCAGCAGCAAGCGCACCGCCTGCTGCCGCAACGGCTCGACCACTACGCCGAGCGCCTCGGCGTGCGCCATTCCGGATTTGCGCTGACCTCGGCCGCCACGCGCTGGGGTAGCTGCACCGCGGACGGCAAGATCCGCCTGAACTGGCGGCTGATGCACTTCCCGATGTCGATGATCGACTATGTCGCGGCGCATGAACTGGCGCATCTGAAGGAGATGAACCACGGTCCGCGCTTCTGGGAAACCGTGGAATCGATCTTCCCGGAGTTCCGCGACGCACGCGCGCAGTTGCGCGCGCATCCGCCCGAGTTGCTGCCGACGTTCTGAGCCGTTGCCCCGAGGCGGATGACACCGCCCGCCTCGCCGGTGCGTTTCACGCAAACGCACTAAAATGTCGCATTCCCTCCAAGAACGACCCACAGGGCATCTCAAATGCGACTCCTCCATACCATGCTGCGCGTCGGCGACCTGCAGCGCTCGATTGATTTCTACACCCGCGTGCTCGGCATGCAGCTGCTGCGCGAAAGCGACAACCCGGAGTACAAGTACCGCCTGGCCTTCGTCGGCTATGGCCCGGAGAGCGAGACCGCGGTGCTGGAACTGACCTACAACTACGGCGTCGACAAGTACGACCTGGGCAGCGCCTACGGCCATATCGCGCTGGAGACCGACAACGCCGCTGCGGCCTGCGACCGCATCCGCGAGGCAGGTGGCAAGGTCACCCGCGAAGCCGGCCCGGTCAAGGGCGGCACTACCGTGATTGCATTTGTCGAGGACCCGGACGGCTACAAGATCGAACTGATCGAGCGCCATTCCACGCGCGACGCCGGCCGTCCCTGAGCGCGCCCGGCATGGACGCGCAAACCCTGAGCCGGCGCCCGCTCGATGGCGCCGCCGTCGGCCTGATGGTGGTGCTGTGCGCTGCCTGGGGGCTGCAGCAGGTCGTGATCAAGCTGACCGCGCCGCTGATGGGCGCGGTGCTGCAGGCGGGCGTGCGCTCGGCCATTGCGGCGCTGCTGGTGTTCGGCTTTGCCGCCTGGCGCGGCACGCCGATCTGGCAGCGCGACGGCACGCTTGGCGCGGGCCTGCTGGCGGGGCTGCTGTTCGGCGCCGAATTTTTCTGCATCTTCGTCGGGCTCGGCCACACCACGGCATCGCGCATGGCGGTGTTCCTGTACACCGCGCCGATCTTCACGGCGATCGGCCTGCATTTTGCCGTTGCCGGCGAGCGACTGCAGCGGGCCCAATGGTTGGGCGTCGTGCTGGCCTTCTGCGGCATGGTGCTGGCCTTTGCGGACGGCATGACGGCAACGTCCGCGCATGGCAGCACGCTGGCCGGCGACGCGCTGGGCGTGGTGGCCGGCCTGCTGTGGGCCGCGACCACCGTGGTCGTGCGTGCGACGCCGCTGGCCAGCGCCCCGGCCAGCAAGACCCTGCTCTACCAGCTCGCGGTGTCCGGCGTGCTGCTGCTGGCCATGGCGCTGATGGGCGGCCAGGCGGACGGTGTGCAGCTCAACGGCGCGGTGCTGGCCAGCCTGTTCTACCAGTCGGTGCTGATCGCGTTTGCCAGCTACCTGGCGTGGTTCTGGCTGCTGCGCCGGTATCTTGCCTCCCGGCTTTCCGTATTTTCGTTCCTGACGCCGCTGTTCGGCGTCGCCTTCGGCGTGGTGCTGATGCAGGATGCGGTGGGGCCGCGCTTTGCCGTGGCCGCGCTGCTGGTGCTGGTTGGCATCGTGCTGGTTAATCGGCGGGGCTGACGCCGAACCATAAAAAAACGCGCGGTGAATCCGCGCGTTTTTTTGTCGAGCCGCTGCCGGCCCCGGCAATCTTCAACGGCTGCCGAACGAGAACATGCCCAGCGCCTCGCGCACTTCCTCCAGCGTCTGCTGGGTGATGGCCTTGGCCCGATTGGTGCCCTCACGCAGCAGATCAAACACATAGTCCGGGTCCTTGGCGAGCTGCTCGCGGCGCTCACGGATCGGGCCCAGCAGGTCGTTCAGCACGCTTTCGACGCGGCGCTTGAGCACCATGTCGCCCAGCCCGCCACGGCGGTAGTGCGCCTTGAGCTCTTCGACTTCCACCACATTCGGGTCGAAGGCATCGAGGTAGGTGAACACCATATTGCCCTCGACCTGGCCCGGATCGGAAACCTTCAGGTGGTTCGGGTCGGTGTACATGCTGTGCACGGCCGCCTTGACCTGCTCGGGGCTGGCGCCCAGCGCGATGGCATTGCCCTGCGACTTGCTCATCTTGGCCTTGCCGTCGACACCGGGCAGGCGTCCGAACTTCGGGATCAGCGCCTGGCATTCCTTCAGCACGTCGCGTCCAACCTGGTGGTTGATGCGGCGCACGATCTCGTTGGTCTGCTCGATCAGCGGGGCCTGGTCTTCACCAACCGGCACGATGTCGGCCTTGAAGGCGGTGATATCCGCCGCCTGGGCCGCCGGATAACACATGAAGCCGGCCGGGATGTCGCGGCCGAAGCCGCGCGCCTGGATCTCTTCCTTGATGGTCGGGTTGCGCTCCAGGCGCGATACCGTGACGAAGTTCAGGTACATCAGCGTCAGCTCGGCCAGCGCCGGCAGGTACGACTGCACGGTGATGGTCGTCTTGGTCGGGTCGATGCCGACGGCCAGGTAGTCCAGCGCGACCTCGAGCACGTTGCGGCGCACCTTGTCGGGATCGTGCGCGTTGTCGGTCATGGCCTGCGTGTCGGCCAGCAGCAGGTACTGCTCATGCGTGTCCTGCAACTGCACGCGCGTCTTGAGCGAGCCAACGTAGTGGCCGAGGTGCAGCGGGCCGGTGGGACGATCGCCGGTCAGGATGACCGGTCGCTTGTTGGTTTGCGTGTTGGCTGTCATTGCGGAAATTCGCGGAAATTTCGGGATGTAAGCGGTCTGTGCCTTCAGGCGGCCGGCCTGTCGGAGGCGGCACCGCCAAGGCGGCGCGCCAGTTCGACGTATTCGCCGACGGGCACCTCTTCGGCGCGGCGGCCCAGGTCAAAGCCGATCGCCTCGAAGTCGACCTGGTCGCGCAGGAACGATAGCGTATTGCGCAGCACCTTGCGCCGCTGCGAGAACGCGGCGGTGACCAGGTCGCCGAGCACGGTGATGTCGCAATCGGCATGCGGCGAGCGCAGCCGGCCGTCTTGCGAGCGCGGCCACGGGATCATGCGAACCACGGCGGAATCGACCTTGGGCGGCGGATTGAAAGAGCCCGGCGGCACGTCGAGCACGTGCTCCATGTGGTAGCGCACCTGGAGCATGATCGACAGGCGTCCGAAGGCCTTGCTGCCGGGTTCGGCCACCATGCGGTCGACCACTTCCTTCTGCAGCATGAAATGCTGGTCGCGCACGTGGTCGGCATACTCCATCAGGTGGAACAGCAGCGGGCTCGAAATGTTGTACGGCAGGTTGCCGACGATGCGCAGCGGGCGCCCTGGCACCTGCAACCGGCCAAAATCGAAGGCCAGCGCGTCGCCGGCATGGATCTCCAGACGGTCGCCGTAGCGGCGCCGCAGCCGCTCGACCAGGTCGCGGTCCAGTTCGACCACCTGCATCTGCGGCAGGCGCTCGAGCAGCGGATCGGTCAGCGCGCCCAGGCCGGGGCCGATCTCCACGAGCACATCGTCAGGCAGCGGATTGATGGCATTGACGATGCCGTGGATGACGGATTCGTCGACCAGGAAGTTCTGGCCGAATCGCTTGCGGGCCACGTGGCCCTGGTGCATGTTTGAACGCATGGAGGAATACACCACTAGTGCGTCGGCCTGGCCGTTGCATGCACGCCGTTGGCATGCCCGGCCATGGTGACCGCACTGCGGATGGCCTCGATCATGCTGCCGTGTTCGGCCTGGCCGCTGGCGGCCAGGTCGAGCGCGGTGCCGTGGTCGACCGAGGTGCGGATAAAGGGCAGGCCCAGCGTGATGTTCACGCCGTGCCCGAACGTGCCGTACTTCAGGGGCGCCAGTCCCTGGTCATGGTACATCGCCAGTACGCAGTCGGCGTCGCGCAGGTGGCGCGGCTGGAACAGCGTGTCGGCAGGGTATGGGCCGCGCGCGTCGATGCCGGCATCTTGCGCCAGCGCCAGCGCGGGTTCGATGATGTCGATTTCCTCGCGGCCCATGTGGCCGCTCTCCCCGGCATGAGGATTGAGGCCGGTCACCAGGATACGCGGCCGCGCAATGCCGAACCAGCGGCGCAGGTCAGCGTCGATGATCGACAGCGTCTGCAGCAGCAGCGGCACTGTCAGGGCATCGGGCACCGCACGCAGCGGCAGGTGCGTCGTGGCCAGCGCCACGCGCAGCATGGCGTTGGCATGCGCCGGCTGGGGGCCGGCCAGCATCATCACCACGCGCGGCACGCCGGCCGCCTCGGCAAGGTATTCGGTATGGCCGGTGAACGGCACGCCGGCATCGTTGATCGTGCTCTTCTGCACAGGAGCCGTGACCATGGCCGCGAAACGCGCGGGCGTTCCAGGATGGGACCGGCAGCCGGCAATCGCGGCATCGAGCATCGACAGCACATAGGGGCCGTTGCGCGCATCCAGCCGGCCCGGCTCGCACGCAACCGCCAGCGGTACGTGGTGAATGACGACATCGCCCTCGGCAACGCGGCGCTCCCAGGCATGCGCGACGCCAAGTGCGGCGGCGCGCGATGCCAGCAGGTGCGCATCGCCGAGCACATGGTAGCGGCAGTGCCCATTCTCGCCCGCGAGCTGCAACAGCGCCCCGATGGTGATGTCGGGGCCGATACCGGCGGGTTCGCCGGTCGAGATGGCTAGCGCAAGCGGGTCGGGCATGTCGGGATCGTGCGGCGGGGCCTCAGCGCTGTCGGTTGACGCGGTATTCGACGTACGCCTGCGAACGCAACTGGCGCACCCAGTCATCATAGGCCGCGCGCAGCTTCTGTTCGCGGATTTCGGCACGCGCGAAGTCGCGCTGCTTCTCGGGCGCCATCTCGGTTTCGCGGCGGTTCTGCACCTGGATCAGGTGCACGCCGAACTGCGTCACCACCGGCTCCGAAATTTCGCCGGGGCGCAGCCGGTTCATGGCCTGCTCGAATTCCGGCACCAGTTCGCCCGGCGATACCCAGCCAAGGTCGCCGCCGGCCTGGGCCGAGCCGTCCTGAGAGAAGCGCTTGGCGGCGTCGGCAAAGTCACCGCCGTGCGTAATGCGGTCGCGCAGCGTGCCGAGCTGGCGGCGGGCCTCGGCTTCCGGCATGTTCGGGCCGGTGCGGATCAGGATGTGGCGGACCTGGGTCTGCGTAATGCGCGAGGCCGCGGCCGGGTTGGGGGTTGCGGCCGCAGGCGCCACACGTTTGGCGGCCAGCTTCAGGATGTGGAAGCCGTTGGCGCTTTCCACCACTTCCGGCGCCACGGCGCCTGGCTGCAGATCGACCACGGCATTGGCGAAGACGGCGGGCAGACGGCCGATCTCGCGAAAGCCCATGGCGCCGCCCTGGGCCGCCTCAGGCCCCTCCGAATTCGACTGCGCCAGCTGGGCGAAATCGGCACCGCCCTGCGCCTGCTTGAGCAGTCCTTCTGCCTTGGTCTTCAGCGCCTGCTTCTGCGCGTCGGAGGCATCTTCCGGCACGCGCACGAGGATCTGCGCGACGTTGAACTCGGTCGGCCCGGTCGCTGCGCCCTGGCCGCCGCGCGCCGCAAGGTAGTTGTCGATCTCGCCGTCATACACCTGTACCTTCGAGTCCACTTCACGCTCGCGCAGGCGGATCACCTGCACCTGCTTGCGCAGCTCGTCCCGATACTTGGCCCAGGTCATGCCGCTGGATTCGACGCGGCGGCGCAGCTCGGTGGCACTCAGGCGGTTCTGCTGCGCGACCGATTCGATCGCGCGGTCCAGTTCCTGGTCGGTCACCTTGATGCCGGCGTCCTGCGCGGCCTGGGTCTGCACGCGCTCCATCACCAGGCGCTCGAGCACCTCGCCGAGCAGGTCCGCGCGCGGCGGCGCCGGGCGGTTGGCGGCACGAAGCTGGCTCTCGATCTCGTCGGCGCGGTCGAGCAGTTCGCGGCGCGTGATCACGCTGTTGTTGACCACCGCGACGACTTCATCGACGAGCTGTGAACGCTTGCTGCTGCTCGGTTGCGGCACGCCAAGCTGCGGCTGGCTGGACGGGACGGCCACGTCCGAGGCCTGCGGCACGAAGATGCCAGTGGTGCGCGGCGCTTGCGAAGGCGCCTTGAGCTGCGCCAGGGCAGGTCCTGCCACGGCAGCCAGCACGGCCGACAGCAGCACGCGGCGCCACGGCGACAACACCAGGGAAAACACGGCAAATTCTTGACGTTTCATCGTAATCCGTCATTCATAGTGATCAAACTGGGTCGTCGGCACCGGCTTGGCGGTGACGGGTTCGTACCCAGGAACATTCAGGCGCAGGATATCCAGCGGATTCGAGCCAATCTTAGACAGCCCGCGGAACTCCACCTGCAGGAAGATGCGGCCGGTATAGCCCTGCGAGGTGTTGCGGAAGCGCTGGTAGACCACGCGGCCGACCCAGCAGTCCGCAGCGTATTCCACGCCGGCCAGCGCATCGACCATCTGGTTGGCGTTCCGGTCGAAAGCGAAGCGCCCAATGCCATACGCGCGCTGGGTAATCGGCCACTGACCGGAAATCTCGAACTGGTCGATCGCGGTATTGTCCGTCACCGACGTGGCGCGCCGGTAGCGGTAGCCCATGTTGAGCAGCTTGCGCGGCTCGGGACGCCAGGCGAAGGCCAGGTTCGAGTAATTGACGTGCTCCGAATCCGGATTGTATTGGATCCCCGCGTCGAGGTAGTAGCCGCGGAACAGCTGGATGGTGGTGGCCGCCAGCAGGTCCGAGCTGCCGGCCTTCGGATCCTGCAGCGTGCCATTGATCTGCACGCGCTGCCCGCTGAAGTCATAGCGCTGTGCGATCGTGCCGCGGAAACGCTCGATGCCGGAATCGGCTTCGATCAGGCGCGTGGTCAGGCCCGCGGTCAGCTTGTTGTTGTCGGCAACCCGGTCGTAGCCGGTAAACGGGTTCTCGGAGAAGATCTGGCCATAGCCGAAGTCCGACTGCACGGTATCGAACAGCGGGAACTGGCTCTGGTCGCGGAACGGCGTGTAGACGTAGAACAGCCGCGGTTCCAGAGTCTGCAAGTAGTTGACGCCAAACAGCCGGCTCATGCCCGGCGCGCTGCGCTCAAAGGTCATGCCCGAGTCAAAGCTGAAGGTCGGTACCGTACGCGACAGATTGTTCTGCGCCGTCGGGGTGTTGCTTTGCGCCTCCATCTGGTACTGCGTCGCGTTGAAGATGACCTTCGGCGTCACATACCAGCCCGGGCGCACGATCGGATAGCTGATCGCCGGCTGCACGAACATGCGCTCGCCCTGCGGCTGCTGGAAGCCGGTCGACGTCAGCGGAATGCGAAAGCGCGTGTAATCGGCCTCCACCTGCACATCGAAGCCGCCAAGGTCGTACCGAAGGTACTTGCCATTGAGCTGTGGCTCGCGCTCGTACGACGGCCCGCTCGGCAGCAGCGTCTGGAACTTCTGCACGCGCGCCAGTACCGTGAAGTCCTGCCAGTTGTATGTGACGCCGCCTTCCTGGACGTATTGCCGCTGGGTCGATTGCGCCACGGTGCGCGTCAGGTCGTCCGGATACTTGTCGTCCGATACGCGGTTCAGGTTCAGGTAGGCGTTCAGCCCCTGCGCGAGGCGCTGGTTATGCTGGAACGAATAGGACCAGCGGTTGGTCCCGGTCTGCCGGTCGTCCGGCAGGATCTCCGCGCGCAGCCGGCCTGCATAGCCGTCGCCCAGGTACCGGTAGTCGCCACCCAGCATAAAGCCGCGCGACGTCATGATGCGCGGATAGAGCGTCAGGTCGCGGTTCGGCGCGATGTTGAAATAGTACGGCAGCGTGACGTCGAGGCCCGATTTCGAGCCGTAGCCGAACAGGGGCGACAGGAAGCCGCTGCGGCGCTCGTCGGTGAGCGGGAAACTGAACACCGGCGCGGCCGCGATCGGCACGTCGAAGAAATGCAGCACGCCGCCGTAGGCCACGCCAACCTGGCGGTCGCTGTCCAGGTCGAGCTGGCGCGCACTGAAGTACCAGTCGGCATTGTCCGGCGAACAGGTCGTGTAGGTGGCCCGCTTGATCACGCTGCGGTCCTTGTCCACGAAATCGATGCGTTCGGCCTTGCCCGTGCCGCCGGTCTGCTGGAAATAGTAGTCGGGCGAGAGCATGTAGCCCTCGTTCGCCTCGACCTTCATGCGCGCCTCGGGGCCCACTGCCAGCGCGCCGCCGCGCGACACGCGGGCGTTGCCGTGGGCGAAGGCCTCGTCGGTATCCTGGTCGTAGGTCAGCTTGTCGCCCTTGACCACTGCGCCGCCGCGGCGCAGCTCGGCGTTGCCTTCGATCGCCACGCCACGCTCGTTGTAGCCGGTCAGCCGGTCACCGGACACGAACGCCGGCGGGTTCTCGCCGGGTTCGCCGGACTTGGCCGGCTCCGCCAGGCGCGGCACGAGCTCGCCGGACACAGGGGGCGCCAGCGGCACCTCAGGGGCGGCCTCGACGACAGACTCGGTCTGTTCGATGTCGGGCACGGCCGAACCGGACATCTGCGCATGCGCACCCACCGACAGGCCGGCCATGGCCAGCACCAGTGGCCGCAGGGCGCTGGCAGGCAGCCGGCCGGTGCGGCGGGAAAGGCCGGGAAGCGCAGGCGGCTTGTGGGCTCGTTGGTTCGGTGATCGTCGTTGTTCGGTCATGCGAGCGGGTTTTCAGTCACGTCGTCGGTGGCGGCTTGCCTGCTAGCCGCCAGCCCCCGTCGGAACAGGCTGCGGGGCAACCGGGGCCCCTCCCGGGGGCCGCCCGGCACCCGGGTCTGGTCGGGTATTATACGGGGCAACCAATACTCCCTTTCCGGCATGGCAGCACTTCCCCACGACCCACGCCTGGACCAGCTCAAATCCTGGGTGTCCGGACTCGGTCCGGACTGGTCCGTCGACCCCGATTCCTGCACTCCCGCTTCGTCCGACGCCAGTTTCCGGCGCTACTTCCGCGTCAGCACGGCCAACGCCGCGCACCCGACGGCTGTCGTGATGGATGCGCCGCCCACGCATGAGGACTGCCGGCCGTTCATCCATGTCGCGGCACTCTTCGGCGACGCCGGCGTCACGGTGCCCACGGTCCTGGCACAGGATCTGGGGCAGGGCTTCCTGCTGCTGGCCGATCTCGGCAGCCAGACCTACCTGTCCCGGCTCGACGACTCCTCCGCAAGCGGCATGTATGCCGACGCGGCCGCCGCGCTGGTACGCATCCAGGCCGCCACTCGGGCCGGCGAACTGCCGGCCTACGACCGTGCCCTGCTGCAGCGCGAGCTGGACCTGTTCCCGCAGTGGTACATCGCGAAGCACCTGGGCGCCACGCTCACCGAAGCCCAGCAGGCCGATCTACGCGAAGTGATGGATGTGCTGCTTGCCAACATCCTGGCGCAGCCGCAGGTCTACGTGCACCGCGACTATCACTCGCGCAACCTGATGGTGATGCCCGGCAGCGCCAACCCCGGCGTGCTCGATTTCCAGGACGCCGTGATCGGCCCGATTACCTACGACGCGGTCTCGCTGTGGCGCGACGCCTATATCGAGTGGGACGAGGAGCAACAGCTCGACTGGCTGATCCGCTACTGGGAGCGCGCGCGCAAGGCCGGCCTGCCGGTGAATGCCGATTTCGGCGAGTTCTACCGCGATTTCGAGTGGATGGGCCTGCAGCGCCACCTGAAGGTGCTTGGCATCTTCGCGCGCCTGTACCACCGCGACGGCAAGGACGGCTACCTCGCCAACCTGCCTCTTGTGCTCAAGTACACGCGCCAGGTCGCGGGCCGCTACACCGAACTGCGCAAGCTGATCCGCCTGCTCGACGCGCTCGAGGGCGTCGCCAGCCCGGCCGGCTATACGTTCTGAGCGGGGCCCGCGCAGTGCCCCCACCGGAGCCTCCCGACAACCTGCCCGCCATCACACGCTCGGGCGAATGGTGGGCCGGCGTGCGCGCGCTCGCCCCGATGCTGCTGGGCGTGGTGCCGTTCGGCCTGATCTATGGCGTGCTGGCGGTCGGCGCCGGCATGCCCGCCTGGCTGGCCTGCGCGATGAGCGCCATCGTCTTCGGCGGCGCATCGCAGATGATCCTGACGCAACTTTGGTCGGCCGGCACTCCGGCCCTGGTCATCGCCGTCACGGTGGCCATGGTGAACCTGCGCCATGCGCTCTACTCCGCCACCATCGCCCCTACGCTGGCACATCTGCCGCGCCGCTGGAAGGCACTGGTCGCCTACCTGCTGACCGACGAGGCCTTTGCCGCCATGACGCACCGGCTGGCCGACACCGGACCGCGCCAGCGCTACCGCCACTGGTTCTACTTCGGCGGCGGTTTCGCGCTGTGGGCCAGCTGGCAGCTGTCGACGCTGGCCGGCGTGCTGGTCGGCGCCCAGGTGCCGCGCGACTGGCCGCTGGACTTCTTCCTGCCGCTGACCTTCATCGGCATCATCGTGCCGGGGCTCAGGCACCGCGCGCAGGTCGCCGCGGCACTGGTGGCGTCAGCCCTTGCGGTGGCCTGCTTCGGCATGCCGCACAAGCTCGGGCTGATGGTCGCCGCACTCGGCGGCATTGCCGCCGGCATGCTGCTGCTCGGCCGCGGCAACCTGTCCAGCAAGCGTCCGGCCAGCAAGGACGCCACCGTCGGCAAGGAGCCCGCATGAACTCGCTGACCTTGCTGTGGGTTTTCATTGGCGCCGGGCTCGCCACCTTCCTGATCCGCCTGTCGTTCATCGCGGTCGAAGGCCGCGTGCGGCTGCCGGCGTGGTTCCGCACCGCGCTGCAGTTCGTGCCGGCCGCCATGTTGTCCGCGCTGATCGCCCCCGACCTGCTGATGCGCGGCGGCGAACTTTACGTAAGCCCGCTCAACGCAAGGCTGGTTGCCGGCCTGGTTGCTATCGTGATCGCTGCGCGCACGCGCAGCATCGGCTGGACCATCGTCGGCGGCATGGCCGCCCTGCTCGCCATGGAGACCCTGATTTGAAAGCCATGATCTTCGCCGCCGGCCGCGGCGACCGCATGCGTCCGCTGACCGATACCTGCCCCAAGCCGCTTCTGTCCGTAGGCGGCAAGCCGCTGATCGTCTGGAAGATCGAGGCACTCGTGCGTGCCGGGCTGCGCGACATCGTCATCAACCATGCCTGGCTCGGCGAGCAGATCGAGGCCGCGCTTGGCGATGGCAGCCGCTTTGGCGTGCGCATCGCCTACTCCGCCGAGGGCAGCGCGCTGGAGACGGCCGGCGGCATCGCCAAGGCGCTGCCTCTGCTGTCACAGGCTCCTGAACGCGGCGAGATTTTCCTGGCCGTTTCCGGCGATATCTTCTGCGAGTACGATTTCCGCACACTGCTGCCACGTGCCCGCGAGATGGCCGGCGCACCAGCCCCGCGCATGCACCTGGTGATGGTGCCCAACCCGCCCTTCCATCCGGCCGGCGACTTCGCCCTGCGGCCCGATGGCCGGCTGGCGCTCGACCCGGCGCCGGGCGCAGAGCGCCTGACCTTCGGCAATATCGGCCTGTATGACACGCGCCTGTTCAGCGATATCGTCCCCGGCACCAAGGTGGCCATGACGCCTTGTTACCGCGCCGCCATCGCGGCGGGCACCGCCAGCGGCGAGCGCTTCGAGGGCTGCTGGGAAAACGTCGGCACGCCGGCCCAGCTGGCCGCGCTGAACGACGCCGTCGCCGCGCGCGGCACCGCCACCGCAGGCGGCGCCTGAGTCGCCTGCCGGCGCTGCCGGGCCTGGTGCCCCGGCGGCGTTAGAATCTGATGCATTCCCCCATCCAGTTGGCAATCCTATGTCCTCTCCCGATACCGCCCTCCTGGCGTCTTGCCGCGACCGTCGCGCCCGCGTGCTGCAGCACCTGCGCGCCGCCGGCGGTGGCGTGGCCATCCTGCCCACGGCGCCGGAAGCCATGCGCAACCGCGACAGCGACTATCCGTACCGGCACGACAGCTATTTCTATTACCTGACCGGCTTCACCGAGCCCGAATCCGTGCTGGTGCTGGTCGCCGGCCAGGGCACTGAAGCCGACCGCAGCATCCTGTTCTGCCGCCCGAAGCATGAAGAGCGCGAGATCTGGGACGGCTTCCGCTACGGCCCCGACGGTGCACGCGCGGCCTTCGGCTTCGATGAAGCCCATTCGGTCGAAGAGATCGACGCCATCCTGCCGGGCCTGCTTGCCAACCGTGCGCAGCTCGCCTATCCGCTGGCCGCTTCGACGCGCACGGACATGCAGATGCGCCGCTGGCTGGATGCGGTGCGCATGCAGGGCCGCGCCGGCGTAGCGGCGCCCGCGGTCGCGGTCGATATCCGCACGCTGCTCGACGAGATGCGCCTGATCAAGGATGCGGGCGAACTGGCCACCATGCGCCGCGCCGGGGAAATCTCCGCGGGCGCCCATGTAAGGGCCATGCAGGCAAGCCGTCATGGCCTGCGCGAGTTCCATCTCGAAGCCGAGCTGCTGTACGAATTCCGCCGCCACGGCGCGCAGAGCGTGGCCTACAACTCGATCGTCGCGGCCGGCCCCAATGCCTGTGTGCTGCACTACCGCGCGGGTCCCGCCGAACTGCGCGACGGCGACCTGTGCCTGATCGATGCCGGCTGCGAGCTGGATGGCTATGCCTCCGACATCACCCGCACCTTCCCGGTGTCCGGCCGCTTTTCGCCGGCCCAGCGCGAGCTGTATGACCTCGTGCTGGCCGCGCAGGATGCCGCCATTGCCGAGACGCGCGCCGGCGTGCCCTACAACGTGCCGCACGATGCCGCGGTGCGCGTGCTCGCGCAGGGCATGCTCGACACCGGCCTGCTAGACCGCAACAAGGAAGGGACGCTCGACGACGTGCTGGCGAGCGGCAGCTACCGGCGTTTCTATATGCACCGCACCGGCCACTGGCTCGGCATGGACGTGCATGACGTGGGCGAATACCGGGCCGCCGCGGCCGACGGGAATGGCGAACGTCCGTGGCGGCCGCTGGAACCGGGCATGGTCGTGACCGTGGAACCGGGCATCTACGTGCGTCCGGCCGAGGACGTGCCCGAGCGCTACTGGCATATCGGCATCCGCATCGAGGACGATGCCGTGGTCACCAGCGGCGACTGCGAGATCATCACGCGCGGCGTGCCGGTCAAGGCCGACGAGATCGAAGCCCTGATGCGGGACCGCAACAGCACAGGCGGAGGCAAGGCATGATCGGCTGGTTGCGACGACTGTTCCCCGGCGGCGCCGGAACGCCGCACAATGCGCCCACGAAACGCCACGTCGATCCGAACGAGCCGTTCGTGCTCAACCTCTATGACGACCGCGTGGTGGTGCACCGCCCCGACGGCCAGCGCGAGGAGGTCATGTGGGATTCGCTCGAACGCGTGGTGGTGCGTGTTTCCAAGGTTGCACCCTGGGCCGGCAAAGCCTGGCTGATCATGGTGGGCGCCCCCGACAGCGGCCAGGGCTGCGTCGCGCCGATGGACGCGGCCAACGCCAGCGCACTGCTGGAGCGCCTGCAGGCCCTGCCCGGCTTCAACCAGCAGAAGCTCGACAACGCGCTGCGCGATGCTGAAGCCGGCAAGTCGCGCTCCGATGCGATCTGCTGGAAGCGCGGCGCGGCTGAGCAGGCGCAGGATCTTGATACGGACGGGAGCGCCAGCAATGACGCAGGCCGAGCCTGAAGTCCGGGACATCGCCATCGTCGGCGGCGGGCCGGTGGGCCTGGCGCTGGCCTGCCAGCTGCTGCTGGCGACCGACTGGCGCATCACGCTCATCGATGCCGCCACGCCGGCGCGGGCCGCGCGCGACCCGCGCGCCATCGCGCTATCCCATGGCAGCCGGCAGCTGCTGGAGCAGATCGGTGCCTGGCCGGTTGCCGGCACGGCGATCGAGCATATCCATGTCTCGCAACGCGGCCATCTCGGCCACGTGAAGCTCCACCATGACGACTACGGCGTGCCCGCGCTCGGCTATGTGGTGCGCTATGGCGAGCTGTGCAATGTGCTGGAGCGTGCGCTGGGCCGTGCAGTCCAGCAGGCCGGCGCATCGCGCCTGCTGCGCGTATTCGAGACGCGCATCGACGAATTGCGGCAGGATCCGCCGATCGGCGGGGACTTCGACGGCCTGGACGCCATGGCCGGCGCGGTGCACCTTGCCGGCACGACGGCCGATGGGCAGGCGGCGCGCTTTGCCGCGCACATCGCCGTGCAGGCCGAAGGCGGCCTGTTCCACCAGCAGGCCGCACATGCGGGCCAGGGCGCGCGGCACCGCGACTACGGCCAGACCGCCGTGATCGGTCACGTGGCCTGCTCGCGGCCGCAGCCGGGCTGGGCCTGGGAGCGGTTCACGGCCGAAGGGCCGCTGGCGCTGCTGCCCTACGACGAGCATGGCGTCGACGGCTACGCGCTGGTCTGGTGCTGCCCGCCCGAACAGGCCGCGCGGCGGCTGGCGCTGTCCGACGCCGACTTCGCGGCCGAGCTCGGCGAGGCGTTCGGCGACCGGCTGGGCCGCTTCATGCTTGCCGGCAAACGCCACGCATTCCCGCTCGGGCTCAACGCGGCGCCGGTGACGGTCGATGGCCGCATCGCGGCCGTGGGCAATGCCGCCCAGACCCTGCATCCTGTGGCGGGCCAGGGTCTCAACCTGGGACTGCGCGATGCCTTCGCGCTCGCGGACTCGCTGCGCACCAGCTGCACGCCGCGCGCGCTGCAGGCGTTTGCGTCACGGCACCGCGTGGACCGGGCGGTGACCATCGGCGTGACGGACCTGTTGCCGCGTGCGTTCGGCGTCAACTACCCGCTGGCCGCGCATGCGCGCGGGGCATCGCTGGCGGCGCTGGCCTGCCTGGCACCGCTCAAGCACGCGCTGGCACGGCACATGATGTTCGGTATGCGCCGCTGAAATGCACTGGCGGGGCCACACATGCGGCCCCCGCCACTTTTCGGCTAATCGATTCGAGGCATTTTCAGACTCCTCCCCTTGCCTTGATGCTCAATTCTTGGGCAGCAGCAGTCTTTTGGCGGTAGAATCCAGCCCTCGCTCATGCCCGTGAATATTGCCGACAGCCGTTTCGGCACGGGCGTGTTTTTCCGTTTCACTCCAGAACCACGCAGCCGGGCCGTCCTGTTTCGCATTGCGCAACGCGCGTGCTGCCGGAAGCCATGGCCACCGGAATCGCCACCCCAACGTGCAGATCGGACCACACCAACTTCGCAACAATCTGTTCGTCGCCCCCATGGCGGGCGTGACGGACCGCCCTTTCCGCCAGTTGTGCAAGCAGCTGGGCGCGGGCTATGCGGTGTCGGAAATGGTGGCGTCGAATGCGCAGCTGTGGAAAAGCGAAAAGACCATGCGCCGCGCCAACCACGCCGGCGAGGTCGAACCCATCTCGGTACAGATCGCCGGCGCCGAGCCGGGCATGATGGCCGAGGCCGCCCGCCATAACGTGGACCGCGGCGCGCAGATCATCGATATCAACATGGGCTGCCCGGCCAAGAAGGTCTGCAACGTGGCGGCGGGCTCCGCGCTGCTGCAGAACGAGCCGCTGGTGGTCCGCATTGTCGAAGCCGTGGTGGGTGCCGTGGGCGACCGCGTCCCGGTCACGCTCAAGATTCGCACCGGCTGGAACCGCGAGAACCGCAATGCCTTGCGCATCGCGCGCATGGTGGAAGACGCGGGCATCAGCATGCTGACCATCCACGGCCGCACGCGCGCCGACCTGTACCACGGCGATGCCGAGTACGAGACCATCGCCGCGGTCAAGGCCGCCATCGGCATTCCGGTGGTGGCCAACGGCGACATCACGACACCGCAGAAGGCAAAGCAGGTACTGGCGCTGACGGGCGCCGACGCCATCATGATCGGCCGCGCGGCGCAGGGCCGGCCGTGGCTGTTCCGCGAGATCGAACACTTCCTGGCCACCGGCGAATTGCTGCCGCCGCCGGAAGTGGCCGAGATCCGCGCCATCATGAACGCGCACCTGGAAGACCACTATGCGTTCTACGGCGAGTTCACCGGCGTGCGCACCGCGCGCAAGCATATTGCGTGGTACACGCGCGGGCTGCGCGGCGCGAACCTGTTCCGGCACCGCATGAACACGCTGGAGACCACCGGCGAACAGCTCGCCGCGGTCAACGCCTTCTTCGACGAGCAGGCGCAGTGGTCCGACCGGCTGGTCTATGTCGATGAAGCCGGCGCGGGCGAGGGGGAAGATGAAACGGACAACAACAACAAAAAAGGGGAGTTGCTTGCCGCATGAGCCGCAATGCTATCGACCAGTGCATCCGGGACAGCCTGGACAGCTACTTTCGGGATCTGGACGGCGAAGAGCCGTCCAATATGTACAACATGGTGCTGGAGGCCGTCGAGCGCCCGCTGCTCGAAGCCGTGATGGTGCGCGCCGAGCGCAACCAGTCGCTGGCCGCCGCCTACCTGGGCATCAATCGCAATACGCTGCGCAAGAAGCTGCAGCTGCACGGTTTAATTTGAAATTGAAGCGTTTCGCACAGCCATGATCAAGCAAGCTCTCCTTTCCGTCTCCGACAAGACCGGCATCGTCGAATTCGCGCGCGAACTGAACGCGCTCGGCGTCACGCTGCTTTCCACTGGCGGTACCGCCAAGCTGCTGGCCGACAGCGGCCTGCCCGTCACGGAAGTGGCCGACTACACCGGCTTCCCCGAAATGCTCGACGGCCGCGTGAAGACGCTGCACCCGAAGGTCCACGGCGGCATCCTGGCGCGCCGCGACCTGCCCGAGCACATGGCCGCGCTGGCCGAGCACAACATCCCGACGATCGACCTGCTGGTGGTGAACCTGTACCCGTTCCAGCAGACCGTGGCCAAGGATGACTGCACGCTGCCGGACGCGATCGAGAACATCGACATCGGCGGCCCGACCATGCTGCGCTCGGCGGCCAAGAACCACCGCGACGTGACCGTGATCGTCGATCCGGCCGACTACGCCGTGGTGCTCGACGAAATGCGCGGCAACGGCAACAAGGTCGGCTACGACACCAACTTCCGCCTGGCCACCAAGGTGTTCGCGCACACCGCGCAGTACGACGGTGCGATCACCAACTACCTGACCAGCCTCGGTGCCGACAAGTCGCACCAGGGCCGCAGCGCCTACCCGCAGACGCTGAACCTGGCCTTCGACAAGGTGCAGGAAATGCGCTACGGCGAGAACCCGCACCAGTCGGCCGCGTTCTACCGCGACCTGAAGGCAGTGGACGGCGCGCTGGCCAACTACGTGCAGCTGCAGGGCAAGGAACTGTCGTACAACAACATCGCCGACGCTGACGCGGCGTGGGAATGCGTGAAGTCCTTCGACGTCTCCACGCCGGCCTGCGTGATCATCAAGCACGCGAACCCGTGCGGCGTGGCCGTCGGCGCCAGCGCACTCGAAGCCTATGACAAGGCCTTCAAGACCGACTCGACCTCGGCCTTCGGCGGCATCATCGCCTTCAACGTGGAACTCGATGAGGCGGCGGCGCAGGCCGTGGCGAAGCAGTTCGTCGAAGTACTGATCGCCCCGTCGTTCAGCGCCGCCGCGCGTGCCGTGTTCGCGTCCAAGCAGAACGTGCGCCTGCTCGAGATCCCGCTGGGCAAGGGTGTCAACCAGTATGACCTCAAGCGCGTGGGCGGTGGCCTGCTGGTGCAGAGCCCGGATGCCAAGAACGTGAAGCCGTCGGAACTGCGCGTGGTCACGCGCCGCCACCCGACGCCCAAGGAAATGGACGACCTGATGTTTGCCTGGCGCGTGGCCAAGTACGTCAAGTCCAACGCGATCGTGTTCTGCGGCGGCGGCATGACGCTCGGGGTCGGCGCGGGGCAGATGAGCCGCGTGGATTCGGCACGCATCGCCAGCATCAAGGCGCAGAATGCCGGTTTGACGCTGGCCGGTTCGGCGGTGGCGTCGGATGCGTTCTTCCCGTTCCGTGACGGGCTGGATGTGGTGGTGGACGCTGGCGCGACCTGCGTGATTCAGCCGGGTGGGTCGATGCGGGATGATGAGGTGATTGCTGCCGCGGACGAGAGGGGGATTGCTATGGTGTTGACTGGGACTCGGCATTTCCGGCACTGATTGGTATTGAGTCCGGCGGGGGGACTTTGGGACTGGCTCATCGTCCTTGGCAGGCGCCGCTGTTTCGCCGGCTACGCCGGCGAAACAGCGGCGCCTGCCAAGAAACGCCTCCCCCACAAGAGCCCCTAAGCTATCCCCCAATCCCCCCTTAGCCCCAAATGCGCATCCTAGGCATCGACCCCGGCCTCCGCACCACCGGCTTCGGCGTGCTGGAAAAGCATGGCAACAAGCTTTCCTACATCGCCTCGGGCACCATCAAGAGCAATGGCGATACCGACCTGCCCGCGCGCCTGAAGACGCTGTTCGACGGCATCAGCGAGGTAGCCCGCACCTATGCCCCGGACTGCGCGGCCATCGAGAAGGTGTTCGTCAACGTCAACCCGCAATCCACCCTGCTGCTGGGCCAGGCACGCGGCGCGGCGATCTGCGGACTGGTGGGACAGGGCCTGCCGGTGTTCGAGTACACCGCCCTGCAGCTGAAGGTGGCCGTGGTCGGCTACGGCCGTGCTAACAAGGAGCAGGTGCAGGAGATGGTCATGCGGCTGCTGAACCTGCCGGGACGGCCGAGCACCGATGCTGCCGATGCATTGGGCATCGCCATCTGCCACGCCAATGGCGGCGACACGCTCGGCACGCTGTCCGGGCTGGCACCCGAGCTGGTCCGCAAGGGTATGCGCGTGCGGCGCGGACGCCTGATCGGCTGACAAGGGCTTCGACAGGCGGCGCACGCGGGTCTCTTACAATCAGGGGCATTTGCCGCGCCCGGCGGCCACGGACCCTTTGCCATGCTCCGCCTCCGATCCAGTCTTCACGTCTCCCTGGCCACAGTCCTGCTGGCAGGTTGCGCCACGAAGCTACCCGCGCCTTCCGCACCCAGGACGGCGGCCGCAGCCGCAGCTGCGGAAGCGCCTGCACCGGCAGCAGCCACGAAGCCACTGGTCATCGCCCACCGCGGCGCCAGCGCGCTGCGCCCCGAACATACCCTGGCCGCGTACGCCAAGGCCATCGAGGACGGCGCGGATGTCATCGAGCCGGACCTGGTCATCACGCGCGACGGCGTGCTCGTGGCGCGCCATGAAAACGAGATTGGCGGCACCTCCAACGTCGCCGAGATGCCGCAGTTCGCCGACCGGAAACGCACCAAGGTGATCGACGGCGAGCGCCTGACCGGCTGGTTCACCGAGGACTTCACGCTGGCCGAACTCAAGACACTGCGGGCCCGCGAACGCATCCCGAAGCTGCGCCCGGCCAATGCGCGCCTCAACGACCAGTTCGAGATCCCGACCTTCGACGAGATCGTGCGGCTCGCCCAACAGGCGTCGCTGCGTACCGGCCGGGAGATCGGCCTGTATCCCGAACTGAAGCACCCGAGCTACTTCCGAGGTATCGGCCTGCCGCTCGAGGACAAGCTGGTCGCCGCGCTGCACCAACAGCCATACCTGCGCGAGGCGCCGGTATTCGTCCAGTCCTTCGAGCCCGGCAGCCTGCGGCAGGTGCGCCGCTCACTGGGACATGGCATGCCCAATGTCAGACTGATGCAACTGATCGGGAATCCCAGGCAGATCCCCGCCGATTGGCGACTGGCCGGCGAGACGCGCACCTATGGCGACATGCTGAGCCCGGCCGGCCTGCGCGAGGTCGCGTCCTACGCCAATGGTATCGGGCCCGAGAAGAACAGCGTGGTGCCACGCGACGCGCAAGGCGGACTCGGCGCGCCTTCCGCCGTCGTGCGCAACGCGCATGCGGCCGGCCTGCTGGTGCATCCCTATACGTTCCGGCCCGAGAATGCCTTCCTGCCCAAGGCGCTCCAGACCGGCGGAGATGGCGCCACGCGCAGCCCCGCAGGCATGGTGCGCGAGGTGGAGGCCTTTGTCGCCGCGGGCGTGGACGGTATCTTTACCGACGACCCGGCACTCGGCAGGCGCGCCATCGACGCCAGCCCCCCGTGAAGCAGGACCGCCGCTGGGCTACACTTGCGGCCTTCCGCAAACCGCTGAACCGACCTTTACCGCAAACGCAAACAACATGATCGGACGCATCGCCGGCACCCTAATCGAAAAGAACCCCCCGCACCTGCTGGTGGACTGCCACGGCGTCGGCTACGAAATCGATGTGCCGATGAGCACGTTCTACAACCTGCCCGCGACCGGCCAGCCGGTGACGCTGCTGACGCAGCTGATTGTGCGCGAGGACGCGCACCTGCTCTACGGCTTCGGCACGCCTGCCGAGCGCAACACCTTCCGCGAGCTGATCAAGATCACCGGCATCGGCGCGCGCATGGCGCTGGCAGTGCTCTCGGGCATGTCCGTGCCGGAGCTGGCCCAGGCCATCACGCTGCAGGAAGCCGGGCGCCTGACGCGCGTGCCGGGCATCGGCAAGAAGACGGCCGAGCGCCTGCTGCTGGAACTCAAGGGCAAGCTGGGCGCGGAGCTGGGCCATGCGCCTGGCGCGACCGCCGTGCATGACAGCGCGGTCGATATCCTGAATGCGCTGCTGGCGCTCGGCTACTCGGAAAAGGAAGCCGCCGCGGCCATCAAGCAGGTGCCGGCCGGCACGGGCGTGTCGGATGGCATCAAGCTGGCGCTGAAGGCCTTGTCCAAGGCCTGAGGCGTAAAATAGCGCGACACCTGACGCCGCCGCCATGATTGAAACCGACAAGTTCTCCGCCCCCGACCGCGTGATCGCCGCCACGCCCGCTTCCTCGCACGAAGAGGCGTTCGAGCGCGCGCTGCGGCCCAAGCTGCTCGACGAGTACGTGGGCCAGGAGAAGGTGCGCGGACAGCTCGATATCTTCATGCACGCGGCGCGCAACCGCCGCGAGGCGCTGGACCACGTGCTGCTGTTCGGCCCGCCGGGCCTGGGCAAGACCACGCTCGCGCATATCATCGCGCGCGAAATGGGCGTGAACCTGCGCCAGACCTCGGGGCCGGTGCTCGAGCGCCCGGGCGACCTGGCCGCGCTGCTGACCAACCTCGAAACCAACGATGTGCTGTTCATCGACGAAATCCACCGGCTCTCGCCGGTCGTCGAGGAAATCCTGTACCCGGCGCTCGAGGACTACCAGATCGACATCATGATCGGCGAGGGCCCGGCAGCGCGCTCGGTCAAGCTGGACCTGCAGCCATTCACGCTGGTCGGGGCCACCACGCGCGCCGGCATGCTGACCAACCCGCTGCGCGACCGCTTCGGCATCGTGGCGCGGCTGGAGTTCTATACGGCCGACGAGCTCGCGCGCATCGTCACGCGCTCCGCCCAGCTGCTGGGCGCCCGGATCGACCCGAAGGGCGCGCTGGAAATCGCCCGCCGCGCGCGCGGCACGCCCCGTATCGCCAACCGGCTGCTGCGTCGCGTGCGCGACTATGCCGAAGTCAAGGGCGACGGCACCATTACCCGCGAGATCGCCGATGCCGCCCTTGCCATGCTGGATGTGGACCGCGTCGGCTTCGACCTGATGGACCGCAAGCTGCTCGAGGCCGTGCTGCACAAGTTCGGCGGCGGACCGGTCGGCGTCGACAACCTGGCCGCGGCGATCGGCGAGGAGCGCGACACCATCGAGGATGTCCTGGAGCCGTACCTGATCCAGCAGGGCTACCTGCAACGCACGCCGCGCGGCCGGGTTGCCACCGCGGCAGCCTACCGCCACTTCGGCCTGGCAACGCCCGAGAGCGGCGGCACCGGCGAGCTGCCGGTCTGAAGATAAGCGGCGCCCGGCGGTGGTTGCTGCATTGCCGCAAACCCCGGCCGGCGCGCGTCGGGGACGTCAATTAAACGTTTTTGTCCCGCATCCCAAATTTTTTCGAAGTGGATTGCTGGCCCCTGCCCTATTGTCCACAATGGCTTCAACGGTACCCTAGCAAGGGTGCCCCGGCAGCCGTGCCGATGGCATGGCCCTCACTATCGCCAAGGAAAGCCATGACCCGTCGTCCGTCCTCCCTGCCTGCCGCGATGTTCGCTGCGGCGATGCTCCTCGCCACCAGCGCCGGCGCCCACGCACAGCGTCCGCAGGCCCCGGTCGGCGTTGCCGAGGAGGCCGTGGTCAGCGGCAAGATCATCGATATCGACCCGAACACCAAGGCCGTGCTGGTACAGGGCCCCCGCGGCAATGTCGTCGAGCTGGTGGGCGGCGACGAAGTGAAGAACTTCGGCCAGATCCGCAAGGGGGACATCCTTACCATTGCGCGCGGCGCGGCGATCGTCGCATCGCTGGAACCGATGGACAGCAAAGCGACCGCGCTGGCGGAAACGGTGGACCGGACCTCGCGCGCGGCCGAAGGCAGCAAGCCCGGCATCATGCGCGAGATCACCACGACGGTGACGGCGGAGATCACGAAGGTTGACCCGGCCAAGCACCTGGTCACGTTCCGGGGCCCGCGCGAAACGTTGCGCACGGTCAAGGTGGAAGATCCTGCCATCGATCTCAGCAAGATCCAGCGTGGTCAGATGGCAAAGATCGTCTATCGTGAAGTCGTAGCCATCACGGTCAGGGCCCCGGCTGCATCCGCAGCCAACTGACCCTATTCCGGACGCGGTACTTTTCCGACCAGGAGGTCACCTATGAATCGACGCGATTTTGTTACCCGGGTTACCGGATCTGGACTGCTTGTCGCCACCGCGTTCGCCGCCGGCTGCACGACAACGGGCACCGGCAGCACGACGGATAAGGCAGCAAAGAGACAGGAAATCGACGCGGGCGTCGACGGTGCGCTGAACCGTTTGTATTCGTCGACCAACGGTTCGCGTGAGCTGGCACAGCGCGCGCAAGGCGTCCTGGTATTCCCCAAGGTAATCGCGGCCGGCTTCATTGTTGGCGGCGAGTATGGCGAGGGAGCGCTGCGCGCCCACGGCTCGAACGTCGGCTACTACAGCACGACGCAGGCCTCGGTCGGCCTTACCGCCGGCGGGCAGTCCAAGGCCATCATCATTATGTTCATGACGCCCGAGGCCTACAACAAGTTCGTGTCGAGCAAGGGCTGGACGGCCGGCGCCGATGCAAACGTGGCACTGGCAAAGATTGGCGCCGATGGACGGCTTGACACCCTGACCAGCCAGCAACCGGTGATTGGCTTCGTTCAGACCAACGCTGGCCTGATGTTCGACGTATCGATCAACGGTGCCAAGATTTCGAAGCTCGACATCTGAATCCGTAGGAAAAGGCGGGCGGTACCGCCCGTCTTACCCCAAAGATCCCGGCCCCGGCCGGGATTCTTTTTTGCGGCACGGCAAGGCAGCCCCCCGGCTGGCATAATCGCGCAAAAAACAGCGGGCGCGGCAACGCACCGCCACACCGGGAACCTCCATGTCCGCCCTGCCCGCCGCCCCCGCCCATACCGGGCGCGTCTACCGCTACTACGATCTCGTCATGGTGGCGTTTGTCAGCGTGCTGCTGTGCTCCAACCTGATTGGCGCCGCCAAGGCCGCGCAGGTGACGCTGCCGCTGCTGGGGCCGGTAACCTTCGGCGCTGGCGTGCTGTTCTTCCCGATCTCGTACCTCTTTGGCGACGTGCTGACCGAAGTCTACGGTTATGGCCGCGACCGCCGCGTGGTGTGGGCGGGCTTCGCGGCACTGGCGTTCGCCACGTTCATGAGCCTGGTGGTACTGAACATGCCGGTAGCGCCGTTCATGGCCGATTACCAGAAAAGCCTGGAAGACGTATTCGGCAATACCTGGCGCATCGCGCTCGGGTCGCTGATTGCCTTCTGCTGCGGCAGTTTCGCCAACAGCTACGTGCTGGCCAGGATGAAGCTGTGGACGGGCGGGCGCTGGCTGTGGACCCGCACCATCGGTTCGACCCTGGCCGGCGAGCTGGTGGATTCGTCGCTGTTCTACGTGATTGCGTTCTACGGAATCTGGCCGCTGGAGAAAGTGCTCCAGGTCGCGGTGGCGCAGTACGTGTTGAAGACCGGCTGGGAAGTCGTGATGACGCCGGTCACCTATAAGGTCGTGCACTTTCTCAAGCGCGCCGAGAACGAGGACTGGTACGACCGTAACACAAACTTCACGCCGTTCCGCCTGCGCGTCTAGAGCCGAGGCCCGCGCGCCCTCAGGGAACGCGCCGATCCACTTCGTCCAGTGCCAGCGTTTCAAGGTGGGTCACGTCGCCCCACTGCGCCAGCGTCAGGTGATGGCTGTCGCTGCGCAGCCGGTTTATGCTGGCGTTGAGCAACTCGTGCTGGCGCGGCGCCTCGAGCGTCATGCCGGTGGCCTCGCGGTAGAGGCAGTCGAGCACGCCGCCGTGGGCCACCAGCGCGATGCGCTCGCCCGGATGCCGGCGCGACAGCGACAGCGCGATCTCGACCGCGCGGTCATGGAACTGTGCGAGCGACTCGCCCTGCGGCGGCGCATAGTCGGGCACGCGCGCCTGCCAGCGGGCAAAGTGCTCCGGCAACTGCTCGGCGACTTCGGCATAGGTCATGCCCTGCAAGTTGCCATAGCTGCGCTCGCGCAAGCGCGGTTCGGACCGGACCTTCAGTCCGAGCGCCTCGGCCAGAGGCGCCGCGGTCTGCATGGCGCGGCCCAGGTCGCTGGAATAGACCGCGTCGATCGGCTCGCCGGCCAGCGCCGCAGCCAGCGCGCGGGCCTGGGCCTGGCCAGTCTCGTTGAGCGGGATGTCGAGCTGGCCCTGGAGCCGACGCTCGCGGTTCCAGGCCGTCTCGCCATGACGGATCACAATCAGGTGCGTGTAGGCCAGCGAATGCGGCCCGGAGCTTTGCAACATGCCCTTTCCTTGCTATTTCCATGCCCTTGCCCGGCGCAGGAGCCGGGCACGCGGCCTTAGCCGGCTACCTTGGGATTGAGCGTGTAGGTGCCGGTCAGGCTGGCCTGCGCCAACACATGGCCGCGGATGGCTTCCAGCACCTGCGCCCCCGTGAACTTGCCGTCGAGCGGCACCCGGTCGATATCCAGCGCGTAGACCGTGAATACGTAGTGGTGCAGCAGGGTGTCGTTCCACGGCGGGCACGGGCCGTCGTAGCCGTAGTAGTCGCCCTTCATGTCGGCGTCATTGGCAAACCAGCCCGTGTAGTCGTTGATGCCGTGGCGCAGGCCGCCCGCGGTGGCCGTGCCGCCGGCCGCTTGGGGGCCGGGCTTGCCGCGCGCGATCACGCCGTCGCTGTGCGAGCCCGCGGCGATCGTGGTCAGGCCGGGCGGGATGTCGACCAGCACCCAGTGGTAAAAGTCCACGCGCGGCAGCGATGCCGGCACTTCGCGGCCTTCCTGGTTGACGTCGTCACCCTGGCTCGGGACATCGCGGTCATGGCAGATCAGGACAAAGGAGCGCGTCTGGACCGGCGCGTCTTCCCAGTGCAAATCGGGGTTGCGGTTGCTCGACAGCGCCACGTGGGCGGCGGCATCGGGCACGCAGAAGGCGAACTCGCCAGGAATCGGCGTGTTGTCGGCGAAGGACTTGCTCCAGAGTTTCATTTGTCGCTCCTGTCTTGTGGATGGCCGCGCGGGCGCGCCATCGTGGTTTCCTGCTGCCTGTGCGGCCTTGAGCGGCCTCAGGCGTTGCCGGGCGGAGGCACGCGCAGCCAGAACGTCACCGGTCCGTCGTTGGTCAGGCTCACCTGCATCATCGCCCCGAACTCGCCGGTCTGCACCTCAGGGTGCGACGCGCGCGCCCGCTCCACGAAATACTCATAAAGGCGCCGCCCGTCCTCGGGCGAGGCCGCCGGCGTGAAGCTGGGCCGGGTTCCGCTATTGGTATCGGCGGCCAGCGTGAACTGCGACACCACCAGCAGGCCACCCGCGCCGCCGTTGCCATCCATGTTCTGGACCGGCAGGTTCATCTTGCCGTCCGCGTCGGAAAACACGCGGTAGGACAACATCTTGGCGAGCAGCCGGTCGGCCTGCGCCTCGGTATCGCCGCGCTCGGCACAGACCAGCGCCAGCAGGCCAGCGCCGATCTCGCCAGTGGTACGGCCGCCGACGGTCACGCGCGCCTGCGCTACCCGCTGGATCAGTGCGATCATCGCCGGTCCTCAGGCCAGCGTCACGCGGGCAAAGCGGCGCTTGCCCACCTGGACCACGTAGGTGCCGGCAGCCACCTTGGTGGCCTTGTCGCTCACGGTGGAGCCGTCGATCTTCACGCCGCCCTGCTCGATATTGCGGTTGGCCTCGGACGTGGATGGCACCAGGTTGGCCTGCTTGAGCAACTGCGCGATGCCCAGCGGCGCGCCCGACAGGCTGACCGCCGGGATATCGTCCGGCACGCCGCCGCGCGCGCGGTGGTTGAAGTCCTCGAGCGCCTTCTCGGCATCGGCCTGGCTGTGGAAGCGCGCCACGATCTCCTGCGCCAGCATGACCTTGCAGTCGCGCGGGTTGCGGCCCAGCGCGATTTCCTGCTTCATCAGGTCGATCTCGTTGAGCGGGCGGAACGACAGCAGCGTGTAGTACTGCCACATCAGGTCGTCCGAGATGCTCATCAGCTTGCCGAACATCTCGTTGGGCGCCTCGGTCACGCCGACGTAGTTGCCCTTGGACTTGGACATCTTCTCGACACCGTCCAGGCCCACCAGCAGCGGCATGGTCAGGATGCACTGCGGCTCCTGGCCGTATTCCTTCTGCAGCTCGCGCCCGACCAGCAGGTTGAACTTCTGGTCGGTGCCGCCGAGCTCCAGATCGGACTTCAGCGCGACCGAATCGTAGCCCTGCATGAGCGGATAAAGGAACTCATGCACCGAAATGGGAATCCCAGACCGGAACCGTTTGGTGAAGTCGTCACGCTCCATCATCCGGGCCACGGTGTATTTGGCGGCGAGCTGGATCATGCCGCGTGCGCCGAGCGGATCACACCACTCGCTGTTGTAGCGGATTTCGGTGCGCGCCGGATCGAGCACCAGGCTGGCCTGACGGTAGTAAGTCTGGGCATTGGCCTCGATCTGCTCGCGCGTCAGCGGCGGCCGGGTGCTGTTGCGCCCGGAAGGGTCGCCGATGGTCGAGGTGAAGTCGCCGATCAGGAAGATCACCTGGTGGCCCAGGTCTTGCAGCTGACGCAGCTTGTTCAGTACCACCGTATGCCCGATGTGGATGTCGGGCGCAGTGGGGTCGAGGCCGAGCTTGATGCGCAGGGGAACACCGGTCGCTTCGCTGCGAGCGAGCTTCTGTGCCCATTCGGCTTCGATCAGCAGTTCGTCGCAGCCGCGCTTGGACACCTCCAGCGCGTGCATCACCGACGGCGTGAGGGGATATTTGGCCGCGGGGCCGGAGGATGCTTCAGTCATGACGTAAGTCTTTGAAATACATGAAAATTTGCCGGATTCGCCACTCGGCCCCGAGCCGATTCTTGGTATAATCCGCGCTTTCCGGCGACACGCGGCACCGAGCCCGTGCGCCACCCGCCATTCTAGGCGGCAAATAAAGATGAACAGCCCGCGCCGCACCTCGGGGGAGGAAGGCAGACGACACACATCGTTGCGGCAGCGGTGCCCAGACCAAGGTTGAATTTTACGTGATGTGGTCCAGACTCCGCGAAGTTTTCGCGCGCGAGCTGGTGGTTCTCGTCGACCCGACCAACCCCCAGCACGCGCGAAGGCGCAAGCAACTCACGGCTTCCGTGGGCGCGATATTCACGCTCGGCATGGCTGCCGCCATGGGTGTCGCACCGCGCAGCGCCTTCAATGATCCGCTCGCGCCGCGCGTGAACGAGCCGCTGCGCATGCCCGATGTGCGCGAACAGCTCGCACAGCTTACCGATATCGATTCCGAGGCCGTCTACGTGCGCCAGGAACGCATGCAGCGTGGCGACACCATTGCCTCGCTGCTGCGCCGCCTCGGCGTGGACGATCCCGACGCGCAGGCCTTCATCCTCAAGAACCCGACCGCGCGCAGCCTGTTCAACCTCAATCCGGGCCAGACCGTGCAGGCACAGATCGACGACAGCAATATGCTCGTGTCGCTGCAGGCCAATCTCGGCGGCGATGCCGCGCACTCGCGCGAACTCATGATCGAGCGTGTCGAGCCGGCCAAGGCCGGCGGCACGACCAGCTACAAGGCGCGTGTGCAGAACGTCGACAACGACCTGCGCTATGAGATGGCGTCCGGCTCGATCGCCGCGGGCGGCTTCTTCAAGGCCATGGACGCGGCCAACGTGCCCGATGAAATCGTGCAGCAGATGCTGTCGATCTTCTCCGGCGTGATCGACTTCCAGCATGACATTGCCAGCGGCGACCGCTTCCGCATCATCTACGAAGCCGGCTTCCAGGACGGTGCGTTCATCCGCAACGGCCGCGTGGTGGCGATCGAACTGATCAACCGGAACCAGCTCCACCAGGCCCTGTGGTTTGCGCCCCAAGGCGAGAGCAACGGCGCCTACTACACCTTCGATGGCCGCAGCATGAAGCGTCCGTTCCTGCGTTCGCCGGTGGAGTTTTCGCGCGTATCGTCGGGCTTCGGCGGCCGCGAGCATCCGCTGCACCATGAATGGGCCCAGCACAAGGGCGTGGACTTCGCCGCGCCCACGGGCACCAAGGTGATGGCGACCGGCGAAGGCGTGATCGACTTTGTCGGCCGCCAGAATGGCTACGGCAACATCATCATCCTGAAGCACGCGAACGGCTATTCGACCTACTATGCCCACCTGTCCGGCTTTGCCGGCGTGCAGCAGGGCCAGCGGGTATCGCAAGGCCAGGTCATCGGCTATGTCGGCCAGACCGGCTGGGCCACCGGGCCGCACCTGCACTACGAGTTCCGCTTCAACGACGTGCCGCAGAACCCGCTGAGCATTGCGCTGATGGAAGCCCCGGTGCTGACGGGCAAGGCGCGCCAGGAATTCCTCGGCTATACCAGCACGATGCTCAGCCGCATCAACGCGCTGCGCACCTATAACGTCCTTACCGCGGCCAACTGACAGCCGCTCCGCCCGGAGACTCCATGCGCGCGCACGGCAACCGCTATATCGGCATCATGTCTGGCACCAGCATGGACGGCGCGGACGCCGTGCTGGTGGACTTCAGCGGCGAGCGCCCGGCCGTGCTGGCCGCCGCGCACGAGCCCTTCCCCGACGCGCTGCGCACGGACTTCGGGCAGTTGCAGCAGCCCGGCGACAACGAGATCCACCGCGAGGCGCTGGCCGCCAACGCGCTCGCACGCGTCTATGCCGGCTGCGTGGCCGCGCTGCTCGGACAGGCGGGGCTGCGGCCGGACGATATCGCTGCGATCGGCGCGCATGGGCAGACCATCCGCCATCGCCCGGGCCTTTACGACCAGATCGGCTACACGCGGCAGAGCCAGCATCCCGCGCTGCTGGCCGAGCTGGCGGGCATCGACGTGGTGGCGGATTTCCGCAGCCGCGATGTCGCGGCGGGCGGCCAGGGCGCGCCGCTGGTGCCGGCGCTGCACCAGGCGCTGTTCGGCGACGGGGCCGAAGCCCGCGTGATCTGCAATATCGGCGGCATCTCCAACATCAGCGTGCTGCCCGGCAACGGCGGCGCCGTGATCGGCTTCGACTGCGGGCCGGGCAATGCGCTGCTCGACTACTGGATCGGCGAACAACTCGGCATGCCGTTCGACGACGACGGCGCCTGGGCCGCGAGCGGACGCGTCGACGATGCGCTGCTGGCCGAATGCCTGGCCGATCCATACTTCAGCGCCGCACCGCCCAAGAGCACGGGACGCGACCTGTTCCATCCCGCCTGGCTGGAAGCGCGCCTAGCGTCGCGGGGGGCACCCGCGCCAACGCCAGCGGACGTACAAGCGACACTCGCCGCGCTGACCGCCGAAGCGATTGCGCGCGATGTCCGTGCCCACTCGCCGCAGGCGCGACGGCTGATCGTTTGCGGTGGTGGTGCGCGCAACGGCTACATCATGCGGCGTCTGGCGCAGGCCCTGCCCGGCCTGGCCGTGCAGACGACTGAAGACTTCGGGGTGCCGGTGTCCCAGGTGGAAGCCATCGCCTTCGCCTGGCTGGCGCGCCAGTGCCTGCTGCGCCTGCCGGGCAATGTCGCCACGGTCACCGGCGCTTCTGGTCCGCGCGTGCTCGGCGCGATCTATCCGCGCTGATCGACCGTGTGATGGACGGGATCAGGCGCTGGAAGGGTTGGGGGTTTTTGTGCTTGGCATGCGCCGCTGTTTCGCCGGCGTTGCCGGCGAAACAGCGGCGCATGCCAAGCACGACAACCCATCCCCCCATCCCCCCATCCCCCCATCCCCCCATCCCCCCATCCCCCCATTCCCCGCATTCCGCCGAAGAACCCCAAAAAAAACGCACCCGAAGGTGCGCCTTTCTGCCGAAGCATCTTGCCTCAGACCGAGAACGACGAGCCGCAACCGCAGGTGGTCGTGGCATTCGGGTTCTTGATCACGAACTGCGCGCCATTGATGTCTTCCTTGTAGTCGATCTCGGCGCCGACCAGATACTGGTAGCTCATCGAGTCGATCAACAGGGTGACGCCGTTCTTGACCATGGTGGTGTCGTCTTCGTTGACTTCCTCGTCGAACGTGAAGCCATACTGGAAGCCTGAGCAGCCGCCGCCCTGCACGAACACGCGCAGCTTCAGCTCGGCATTGCCCTCTTCCTCGATCAACTGCTTGACCTTGTCGGCGGCGCTGTCGGTAAAGACGAACGGTGCCGGCACGTCCTCGGTTGCGGGTGCCTCTGCGACTGCGTTCATGGGGTTCTCCTGATTAGATACGCCTGTATTCTAAGCGCTACTGGGAAATCGTGCCGAAACCCTTGGTTTTCAAGGGCTTCTGGCAGGGAATTGCACATGGCATTCAAGCCACTTTACCGACCTCAGCCAGTTCGGCCGCGGTATCCGCGTCTTCAGCGTCGCCGTCCGCCTGTTCAGAGGCCACCAGATTGGGAAGCGCCTTGACCTCTTCCTGGCCGAGCGGTACGAGACGCCCTTCCACCAGAGCGCCCTGGTGCATCTCGAGCGCCGCGTAGCGCACCTCACCGAGCACGCGGGCGTGCGGCTGGAGCTCGAGCAGTTCGCTTGCGTGGACGGGACCCTTTACTGTTCCGTTAAGGACCAGATGCCCGACAGTGATCTCGCCTTCTACCCCGCCTTTTTCGCTGATCACCAGCATGCTTGGCAGACCCGCCGCGGCGCGGATATTGCCGCGCACCCGGCCATCGAGGCGCAAGCCGCCCGAGAACACCAGATCGCCATCGATGGCTGTGCCTTCACTGATCAGCGTATCGATCGAGAGTCCCTTCTTCCTGGAAAACAACATCCCTCACTCCTTGATTGGATTCAGCCGGCCAGCATGCCGAAGCGTTGCTCCGCAATACGGGCGAGATTGTATCCGCGGCGAGCCATTACCCCACCAAGGTAGGGAGATGAAATTGTGACTTTTTTCGCATACAGGAGATGCCTCGGCTGTAAAGGCCGCGCGTCCGCCTATGGACAGGAAGCGGACGAAAAAAAACCGCACGACCAGCGTGCGGTTTTTTCTTGCTCCGCGCGATCCGGCAAGGCCGGACCGGCGAATGCACATCAGCGCTTCGAGAACTGCTTGCGGCGACGTGCCTTGTGCAGACCGACCTTCTTACGCTCGACTTCACGTGCATCACGCGTGACGTAGCCAGCCTTCGACAGGGCCGACTTCAGCGTTGCATCGTAGTCGATCAGGGCGCGGGTGATGCCGTGACGGACGGCACCGGCCTGGCCGGTTTCACCGCCGCCGGTAACGTTGACCTTGATGTCGAACGTTTCGGCGTGCTCGGTCAGTTCCAGCGGCTGGCGCACGATCATCAGGGAAGTTTCGCGAGCGAAGTATTCCTTGATGGGCTTGCCGTTGACGACGATGTCGCCCTTGCCCGACTTGATGAAGACACGTGCCACGGCGCTCTTGCGGCGGCCAGTACCGTAATTCCAATTACCGATCATGGATTGGCCTCCTTAGATTTCCAGCGCCTTGGGCTGCTGCGCTTCGTGCGGATGCTCGGCTTCGGCGTAAACCTTCAGCTTCTTGATCATCGCGTAGCCCAGCGGACCCTTCGGCAGCATGCCCTTGACAGCCTTCTCCAGGGCACGGCCCGGGAAGCGCTGCTGCATCTTGCCAAACGTCGTTTCGTAGATACCGCCCGGGTAACCCGAATGGCGATAGTACTTCTTGTCCGTTTCCTTGGTACCCGTGACACGCAGCTTGGCTGCGTTGACGATGATGATGTAATCACCGGTGTCGACGTGCGGAGTGAATTCCGGCTTGTGCTTGCCGCGCAGACGGCGTGCCACTTCGCTGGCGACACGGCCGAGGACTTTGTCCGTCGCGTCAATCACGTACCAGTCGCGCTTTACCTCATGAGGCTTGGCGGAAAAGGTCTTCATGATTTTTCCTGACTATTAGAGAACTGCCCGATACTGACTCGCGAAGGCTTGTACTCGCCCCTGCAAGTCTCGTCGGCCGGCCCTGTGGACCTGACCTTCCTGCTTGTCTTCGCAGGCTCTCCCTACTTCTCTTCCCGCGGGCATGGCGGAAAAGCCGTAGATTATACTGTCGGACGCGAGCCTGGCACAAGCAAAGTCAAGGGATTTCGTCAAGATCACCACGACCGCGGACGGCACCGAGGCTTTTGGCGCACTTGCAGGGTACTGACGAAAAAAAACCCAAGCCGGTTGGGCTTGGGTTTGAATCCACCAAAGGAGGAGGGTGGAGGAGACACTTGGAGATCGACGGTGTTTCATGCGGGCGGTGCGGAGGGCTTGGCCGGTGGCTTCGCTTTCGCACTCTGGCGCGCTGTCTGCGCCGTCGTTCAATGGTTGGAATTATACATGGGGTAATCCCTGATGCAAGCGAAATTTGCAGTGCGAAACGCAATTTCACATTGCGGGATGCGATACCTCCTAGAGCAAGGATGCTTTTTCGCTTTAAAATCAATCAGTTGATACACCAGTGCGATTGTCATTGAACTGACATATTAGAAGAAACCCTCGGTTCTTTGGGGTTATCGGCATCCGAGCAACAGACTTTACGATGTCGTATGCTGGAAAAAGCAAGATTCGAGATCACGCGCTTGTGACCGGAAACATACGACTCACACGACAGGAACGAACAAAATGGAATGCAAAGTGACATGGATGGGCGCCGAGGGCATGAGCTTCGTCGCCCAGACGGGCAGCGGGCACATTGTCGCCATGGATGGTGCACCGGAAGGCGGCGGCCACAACCTGGCGCCGCGCCCGATGGAAATGGTGTTGCTCGGTACCGGCGGCTGCACCGCCTATGACGTGGTCCTGATCCTAAAGCGCGGCCGCCAGGAAGTGAGCGGGTGCAGCGTGAAGCTCGAAGCCGAACGTGCCAGCGAAGATCCCAAAGTCTTCACTCGCATCAATTTCCACTTCGTGGTGACCGGCAAGAACCTCAACTCGGCCTCGGTCGAGCGTGCAATCAAGCTGTCGCATGAGAAATACTGCTCGGCATCGATCATGATCGCCAAGACCGCGGAGATCACGCACACGATGGAGATCGTCGAAGGCTGACGGGTGCAAATGCCCGGGCAGCCGGATGCTGGCCGGGTAACAAGGAAGACAAGCGCAAAGCAGGCCGATAAGCCGGATTCTGTGCACACCACCGCACCTTGCGGCGCGTGGCATGTGACAACCATTCCTCTAGGCCGTCTGTTGCCAGCCGGCTCCAGCTCCCTACCCGCAGGCTCAGCGGGCCGCCTCGATGCCTGCCTATTTGGGATTGCTCCAGGTGGAGGTTACCGCGTTTCACCCTTCCCGCCGGGAGAACCCGGCGGCAAGACTCGTCTCTGTGGCCCTATTCCGCACGTCACCGTGGATGGCTGTTAGCCAACACCCTGCCCTGTGGAGTCCGGACTTTCCTCCCCTTGCACCTTGCGATGCAAGCAGCGATTGTCTGGCCTGCTTTGCGGCCCGAAGTCTAACATCATTGCTGGCCGTCGGTCAGGCTTCGGGCTGCTGGCGCCGGCCGGGCCGGAAAACCGTCGCGTCCGCGTAGTACGCTGCATCGGCATTGGCCTCGCACCAGCCGGGAATGCCCATGACGGGCAACGGCGCGAAGCTGCGCCCGCCGCGCAGCGTGCCGGCATCGGCGGCAGCCCGCAATGAGGCGGTCGCTGCCACGTCAAGCATCGGCAATCCGGCTGACAAGGGCGGCAGCGCCAGCGGCCACGCATGGGCCGTGACGGACTTGTATGGATTCACCAGCTTTTCCAGCAGCGCGTGGCCGAATGGCACCACCAGGCACAGGCTGTCCCAGTCCTGGCGACGCCGGATAAACAGCTCCTGCCATCCAAACCCGCGCAGCGCTGCCTCCAGGCTGGCGTCGGCGCTCAGAAACAGCACGGCGTTCTCGTCGAACAGCGTTGCGGCATCACGCACGCCGCCTCGGCCAGCCTGAACGCCTGTGCGCCCGATCACCTCGGCCTGGATCGCGTTAAGCCGGGCCTTGACCCGCGGGAAATGCAGCCAGATCAGCGCATTGAAGAAATCGTGGAGATTGTCGCGGGTCGGCACCGCACCGGTGGCGTGGATATGGGCCTCGTAGGCGACACCGGCGGGCAACTCCGCTTGCGTGACGAAATTCAGCGGCAGGCCCCGGATATTACACAACCCTGCCCGGGCAGCCTGCGCGTTCAGGCACGCGTGCAAGGCGGTGCCATCCGCCACCGCCGTGACAAGGCCCGCGCCGACGGCTGCAAAGGGCCGGAACCACGGGCGTGTCCAGTCGATCGCCGAAAGAGAAGCGGCGAACGCCTGGTTCGCCGCCGATGGGACTGCCGTCAATGCCCTGCGCTTCAGCGCGCCTTCCAGCGCAGCGTTTCACCGGCGCGCAGCGGCACCAGCGTGGCATCGCCGTAGGGCAGCTCGGCCGGCAATTGCCAGTCTTCGCGCTCCAGCGTCAGGGTGCCGGCATTGCGCGGCAGGCCGTAGAAAGCGGGACCGTTGAAACTTGCGAACGCCTCGAGCTTGTCGAGCGCGCCGGCGGCGTCGAATGCCTCGGCATAGAGTTCCATCGCGTGCAGCGCGGTGTAGCAGCCGGCGCAGCCGCAGGCATGTTCCTTCAGGCCGCGTGCGTGCGGGGCGCTGTCGGTGCCCAGGAAGAAGCGGTCGCTGCCGGACGTTGCCGCGGCGACCAGCGCCTCGCGGTGGATCTCGCGCTTGAGCACCGGCAGGCAATAGTAGTGCGGGCGGATGCCGCCGGTGAAGATCGCGTTGCGGTTGTACAGCAGGTGGTGCGCCGTGATGGTGGCGCCCACCGGGCCGCTGGCATCGCGCACGTACTGGGCCGCATCCTTGGTCGTGATGTGCTCGAACACCACCTTCAGTTCCGGGAAGTCGCGGCGCAGCGGCGTCATGACGCGGTCGATGAAGACGGCTTCGCGGTCGAAGATGTCGATGTCGCCATCGGTCACTTCGCCGTGCACCTGCAGCGGCAGGCCCACGCGCTGCATCGCCTCGAGCGCGGCCGAGCAGCGGCGGATGTCGGTCACGCCGGCATCGCTGTTGGTGGTGGCGCCGGCCGGATACAGCTTGACGCCATGCACGAAGCCGCTCGCCTTGGCCGCGACGATTTCCTCGGCAGCGGTGTTGTCGGTCAGGTACAGCGTCATCAGCGGCTCGAAGCTCATGCCGGCCGGCAGCGCGGCCAGGATGCGGGCGCGGTAGGCCTGTGCCTGTTCCACCGTGGTCACGGGCGGCTTCAGATTCGGCATGATGATGGCGCGGCCGAACTGGCGCGCCGTGTCGGGCAGCACGGCTGCCAGCGCCGCGCCGTCGCGCAGGTGCAGGTGCCAGTCGTCCGGGCGGGTAATGGTGAGCTTCTGGGTCATGGCTTGCTGGGCCTGCCGCCGCAAGCGCGGCAGGCGGTCTGGAAGTTAGAGAATCAGGATGGCGCGGTAATCGTTCACATTGGTGCGCGTCGGGCCGGTCACGACCAGGTCGCCGATGGCATCGAACAGGCCCCAGGCGTCATGCGCGTCGAGCTGGCGCCGCGCCGGCACGCCGGCCGCCTCGGCACGCGCCAGCGTGGTCGGGTCCGCGAGCGCACCCGCATTGTCCTCCGAACCGTCGATGCCGTCGGTATCGGCCGCGATGGCATGCACGCCTTCCATGCCTGCCAGTTCGATGGCCAGCGACAGCAGGAATTCCGAACAACGCCCGCCCCTCGCCTTGCCGCTGCCGCCGCCGGCCGGCAATGTGACCGTGCATTCACCGCCCGAGACCAGCGCCACCGGCGCGGCGAACGGCGCATTGTACGCGCGAATCTCGCGCACCAGCGCGGCATAGACGCGCGCGGCCTCCTGGGCCTCGCCCGTCACCGTGTCGCCGAGGATCACCGGGGTGATGCCGCGCTCGCGGAACAGCGCCGCGGCGGCCAGCAGGCTGCCGTGTGCGGTTGCAATCATACAGTTGTCGACGCGCGCGAACAGCGGATCGCCGGGCTTGGGCGTTTCCGGCACCTCGCCGCGAGCGCCGCGTTCCAGGTGCGACTGCACGCTTGCCGGGACGGTGGCGCCATAGCGCCGCAGGATATCGAGCGCATCGGCAAACGTGCTCGGGTCCGCCACGGTCGGTCCTGACGCAATCGCGCTGGGATCATCGCCAGCCACGTCGGATACGATCAGCGTCGTTACCGGCGCCTGGCTGGCCTGCGCGAGCCGCCCGCCCTGGATGCGCGAGATGTGCTTGCGCACGATATTCATCTCGGTGATCGGCGCACCACAGCGCAGCAGTTCCTTCGTCGTGGCCTTGAGGTCGGCCATCGGGATGCCTTCGGCCGGCAACGACAGCAGGCTGGAGCCCCCGCCGGACACCAGCACCAGCAGGCGGTCCTGCGGTGTCAGCGCGGACACGCGGGCCAGGATCTCGGCCGCGGCCTGCTCGCCGGCTTCGTCCGGCACCGGATGCCCGGCCTCGATCACGCGCACGTGCCCGGTCGGCAGGCCATGCGCATAGCGAGTGACCACCAGTCCTTCGATCCGTGCCTTGCCGGCGTAGGCCTGCTCTACCGCCAGCGCCATCGATGCCGCCGCCTTGCCCGCGCCCACGACCAGCGTGCGCCCGCCCGTCTGCGGCGGCGGCAAGTGCCCCGCGACGATCTTCAGCGGATCCGCCGCCGCCACTGCAGCCTGGAAGGTCTCCAACAACAGCGCGCGCGGATCGCCCGCGAAACCGCCCGCCGCGCTCACAGTGCCTCCGCGATCGCGCGGCCCAGGTCCCCGGTACCCCCCTTGCCGCCGATGTCGCGCGTCAGCGGCGCGTGCTCGGGGCCTGCGGACAGCACCTTCTCGATCGCACCCAGCACTGCCGCGCCGGCCTCGTCGTGGCCGAGGTGCTCCAGCATCATGGCGCCACACCAGATCTGGCCGATCGGGTTGGCCACGCCGCGTCCGGCAATGTCCGGCGCGGAACCATGCACCGGCTCGAACAGGCTCGGATACGTGCGGTCCGGATTGATATTGCCGGACGGCGCGATGCCGATGGTGCCGGTACACGCCGGGCCGAGGTCGGACAGGATGTCGCCGAACAGGTTGCTCGCCACCACCACGTCGAACCAGTCGGGATGCTGGACGAAATGCGCGGTCAGGATGTCGATGTGGTACTTGTCGACCTTCAGGCCGGGGTAGTTCGCCGCCATCGCCTCCACGCGCTCGTCCCAGTAAGGCATCGTGATCGAGATGCCATTGGACTTCGTGGCCGAGGTCAGGTGCTGTTTCGGGCGCTTCTTCGCCAGCTCGAATGCGAACTTCAGGATGCGGTCGACGCCGACCCGGCTCATCACCGTTTCCTGCATCACGATCTCGCGCTCGGTATTCGGGAACATGCGGCCGCCGATGCTCGAGTACTCGCCCTCGGTGTTCTCGCGCACGACGTAGAAATCGATATCGCCGGGCTTGCGGTCGGCCAGCGGGCTCTTGATGCCGGGCATCAACCGTACCGGCCGCAGGTTCACATACTGGTCAAAGGAACGGCGGAACTGCAGCAGCGACCCCCACAGCGACACGTGGTCGGGCACGGCATCGGGCCATCCCACCGCACCAAAGTAGATCGCGTCGTACTTCACCAGCGTGTCGAACCAGTCGTCCGGCAGCATCTTGCCGTGGCGGGCGTAGTAGTCGCAGCTGGAAAAATCGAAGTGGTCCCACTGGAAATCGATGCCGAACTTGCGCGCGGCGGCGTCCATGACGCGGATGCCCTCAGGCATGACTTCCGTGCCGATTCCGTCTCCAGGAATCACGGCAATCTTGTATTGGCTCATAGCAGTCGGGAACGGTGATGCGGGATCGCCGGAGGCGCCACGGCGCATGCGCTTGGCAGCGGCCCGGGCGCGCGTGATAATGTATGCATTCTATTGCAAAGCGGCAGCCCCCTGCCGACCCGGTGCCCCGCCATGTGCCAGCTGCTAGGCATGAACTGCGCCACGCCGACCGACGTGACGTTCTCCTTCACCGGTTTCGCCGCCCGCGGCGGCCTGACCGACCACCACGCTGACGGCTTCGGCGTGGCCTTCTTCGAAGACAAGGCCTGCCGGCTCTTCATCGATAACCAGTCGGCCGGCACATCGCCCGTCGCGGACCTGATCAAGCGCTACCCGATCAAGTCCAAGAACGTCATTTCGCACATCCGCAAGGCCACGCAGGGAACGGTGCTGCTGGAGAACTGCCACCCGTTCATGCGCGAGCTGTGGGGGCGGCACTGGATCTTCGCGCACAACGGCGACCTGCTGGACTTCGCGCCGTTCCTGTCCGGCGTCTACCAGCCCGTGGGCGACACCGACAGCGAACTCGCCTTCTGCACGCTGATGCAGGGGCTGCGCAAGCGCTTCCCGGGCTCGCAGCCGCCGCTGAACGAGCTGTGCCATGCGCTGGCGGACATCACGCGCGACATCACCACGCACGGCGTATTCAATTACCTGCTGTGCAACGGACAGGCGCTGTTCGCGCACTGCTCGACGCGGCTGTACTACATCGTGCGGCAGTGGCCGTTCTCGACCGCGCACCTGATCGACGCCGACCTGTCGATCGACTTTGCCCAGGTCACCACGCCGGACGACCGGGTCGCGGTGATCGCCACCCAGCCCCTGACCGACAACGAGACCTGGACACCCTTTGAACCGGGCGAGCTGATCATGTTCATCGACGGACGCCCGGAGATGACGCTGTCGGTGCCGATCCCGCCGGAAGTGCAGGCCAAGAACGCGGCCAATACGGCCTGCACCTGACCCCGGACGCGTCAGCCGAAAAAAAAGGACGCCGTGGCGTCCCTTTTTTCCATGTAGCGGCGCGCTGCTCGCTTCAGTGCTGCAGGATCTTCGACAGGAACTGCTTGGCGCGATCCGAGCGCTGCTCGATATTGCCGAAGAACTCTTCCTTGGCGCAATCTTCGACGATCTTGCCCGCGTCCATGAAGATCACGCGGTTGGCCACCTTGCGTGCAAAACCCATTTCGTGGGTCACGCACATCATGGTCATGCCTTCCTGCGCGAGCTGCACCATCACGTCCAGCACCTCGTTGACCATCTCCGGGTCCAGCGCCGAAGTCGGCTCGTCGAACAGCATGCAGATCGGGTCCATCGACAGCGCGCGCGCGATCGCCACGCGCTGCTGCTGGCCGCCCGAGAGCTGGCCCGGGTACTTGGCCGCCTGGCTCTTCAGGCCCACGCGCTCCAGGTACTTCAGGCCCTTGGCCGTGGCCTCGTCCTTCGAGCGGCCGAGCACCTTCATCTGCGCAATGGTCAGGTTCTCGGTAATCGACAGGTGCGGGAACAGCTCGAAGTTCTGGAACACCATGCCCACGCGCGAGCGCAGCTTGGGCAGGTTGGTCTTCGGGTTGCCCACCGAGGTGCCGTCCACGAGGATATCGCCCTTCTGGAACGGCTCCAGCGCATTGACGGTCTTGATCAGCGTCGACTTGCCCGAGCCCGACGGCCCGCAGACCACCACGACCTCGCCCTTGGCAACCCTGGTGGTGCAATCGGTCAGCACCTGGAAGGCGCCATACCACTTGGAAACATTGTTTATTTCAATCATAGGGCCACCTTTTTCTGGTAACGCTTGACCATCAGCGAAACGGAGTAGCAGATAACAAAATACACGAAGCCGGCGAACAGCAGCATTTCCACGATGCGGCCATCACGTTCGCCCACGCCGTAGGCCTGGCCAAAGAAGTCGGCCAGCGCGCTCACATAGACCAGCGACGTATCCTGGAACAGGATGATGCCCTGCGTCAGCAGCAGCGGCACCATGTTGCGGAACGCCTGCGGCAGGATCACCAGCTTCATGGTCTGCCCGTAGGTCATGCCCAGCGCCTGCGCGGCGAACATCTGCCCGCGCGACACGCTCTGGATCCCCGCCCGGATGATCTCGGAATAGTAGGCCGCCTCGAACAGCGAGAACGCCACCAGCGCCGAGGTCATGCGCAGGTCCGATGCCGGCGACAGGTTGAAGATGTTCTGCAGCACCTGCGGGATGATCAGGAAGAACCACAGCAGCACCATCACCAGCGGGATGGAGCGGAAGATGGTCACGTACCCCTGCGCGAACCAGTTGAGCGGCTTGACGGACGACAGGCGCATCATCGCCAGGATGGTGCCCCAGACGATGCCCACCACAATGGCCGTAACGGTGATCTTGAGCGAGACCAGCATGCCCTCGCCCAGCACATCGAGCGTGGCGGGGGTGATGGAGCTGAAATCGAATTCGTATGCCATGGCGCCCCCTTACTTGCTGCCGATGAAACCGGGAACGCGGGTGCGGCCCTCGACCCAGCGCATGACCAGCATGACGACGATATTGATGAGCGCGTACATCACGGTCACCGCGATGAACGACTCATACGGGCGCGCGGTGTAGTCCACCAGTTGCCGGCCCTGCGCCGCCAGCTCGAGCAGGCCGATCGTCGACGCCACCGCCGAGTTCTTGAAGATGTTCAGGAATTCGGAAGTCAGCGGCGGCACGATGACGCGGAACGCCATCGGCAGCAGCACGAAGCGATAGGTCTGCGGCAGCGTGAAACCCATCGCCAGGCCGGCGCTCTTCTGGCCGCGCGGCAGCGAATTGATGCCCGAACGCACCTGCTCGCAGACCCGGGCCGCGGTGAAGGTGCCCAGGCAGAGCATGGCTGCCAGGAACTGCTGGGTGAACGGGTTCATCTGCTTGATCGCGTCGCCGCCGGGCAGCAGCTCGGGACCGACGAAATACCAGATGAACAGCTGCACCAGCAGCGGAATGTTGCGGAAGATCTCGACATAGGCCGCGGCAAAGCCCGACAGCCATTTGTTTGGCACGGTGCGCAGCACGCCGAGCACGGAGCCGATGATCAGGGCAATGACCCAGGACGAGAGCCCGAGCGCGACCGTTACCTTCAGGCCGGAAATCATCCAGTCCAGGTAGGTCTCGTTCTGGGCGGCCTGTTCGAGGAAAACTCCCCAGTGCCAGCTGTAGTTCATGATGCGTCCTCAAAAAGAAACGGAAGGACATGCCTTCCGTTTCGCACGCCTGTATTTGTCAGGTCAGTCGAGCGCCTTGTCGTTCGGGTTCTTGAACAGCGCCTTCATGTCGTCCGACAGCGGGAAGTCCAGGTTCAGGCCCTTCGGGGGAACCGGCTGCATGAACCACTTGGTATACATCGTGTTGATCGTGCCGTCCTTCATCAGGCCGGTGATGACCGTGTCGGACAGCTTCTTGAACGGCGCATCGTCCTTGCGGATCATGCAGCCGTACGACTCACGCGATTGCGGCTTGCCGACCACGATCCAGTCCGCGGGATTCTTGGCCTTGGCGCGCTCGCCGTAGAGCAGCGCGTCGTCCATCATGAACGCCACGGCCCGGCCGGATTCCAGCGTCAGGAACGACTGGCCGTGGTCCTTGGTGCTGATGATGTTCATGCCCAGCTTCTGGTCATCGTTCATCTTGCGCAGCAGGCGCTCGGACGTGGTGCCGGCGGTGGTCACAACGTTCTTGCCCTTCAGGTCAGCCCAGTCCTTGATGCCGCCATCCTTCTTCACCATGATGCGCGTGCCGATGATGAAGATGCTGGTGGTGAACGAAGCCTGCTTCTGGCGCTCCAGGTTGTTCGTGGTCGAGCCGCATTCGATGTCGATCGTACCGTTCTGCAGCAGCGTGATGCGGTTCTGCGAAGTGATCGGGATTTCCTTCACCTGCAGGTTGGGCATCTTGAGCTGGTCCTTGACGGCTTCCACGATCTTCATGTTGATGTCGTAGGAATAACCGACCTGACGCACACCGCCCAGGTTGTAGTTGAACGGGATCGAGGAATCGCGCACGCCAAGCGTAATCACACCGGTGTCTTTGATCTTCTTCAGCGTGCCCGTCAGTGGCTCGGCTGCCTGCGCGGAACCGCACACCAGGCCAGCGGCCATCATCAGGGAAGCCAACTTGGCAAATTTCATAACATCTCCTTGACCAGGAAGAGAAAGGCGGGATTCTAATGACGAATGTCCCACAGATGAAACAGTATTGCGCAGCATCCGACTCAAGACAACTGGGTTTTACTCCTAGAAGTCGAATTCAAGGCATAGGTGCGCACTGGCGGCGGATGTGACAACGCGGCCCGGGGACAATTCCTCGGGCCGCGTCGGACGATCATTTCGAAGTTGCTGCGCCGCAACAGGCTAGCTCGCGGCGCAACGTCGTTCGCGTCAGATCAGGGGTACAGGCCGCGCATCTCGCGCGCCTGCAGGATCCGGGTACAGGCCACGATGAACGCGGCCGTGCGCAGCGTCACCTTGTTGTCCTGCGCCACTTGCCAGATCGCGCGGAATGCCTCTTGCATGATCCGTACCAGGCGCTGGTTGATCTCCTCTTCCGTCCAGAAGAAGCTGGAAAAGTCCTGCACCCACTCGAAATACGACACGGTCACGCCGCCAGCGTTGGCGATCACGTCGGGGGCGACCAGGATATTGCGCTCGCGCAAGATGTCATCCGCTTCGGGCGTGGTCGGGCCGTTTGCACCTTCGATGATCAGCTTTGCCTGAATCTGGGGCGCGTTCTTCGCCGTGATCTGTCCTTCCAGCGCCGCCGGGATCAGGATGTCGCAGTCCACTTGCCAGAATTGTTCCGACGAGATGACCTCCGCCTGGAAGCCGTCGATGGTGCCGCTGTGCGAGGCATATTCCATCATCGCCGGCACGTCCAGGCCGGCCGGGTTGTACAGCGTGGTGCGGTGATCCTGCACGGCCACCACCTTGGCGCCGGCCTCCTGGAACAGCTTGGCGGCCACGGCACCCACATTGCCGAAGCCCTGCACCGCCACGCGCGCGCCCTTGACCTCCAGGCCGATATTGCGCGCGGCCTCGGAGCCGACCACGAACACGCCGCGGCCGGTTGCCTCGTGGCGGCCCAGCGAACCGCCCAGCGAGATCGGCTTGCCGGTCACGACGCCGGTGGCCGTGCTGCCCGAGTTCATCGAATAGGTGTCCATCATCCACGCCATCACCTGGGCATTGGTGTTGACGTCCGGCGCCGGGATGTCCTTGCTCGGCCCGATGATGATGTTGATTTCACTGGTGTAACGGCGCGTCAGGCGCTCCAGCTCGGCGTGCGACAGCGTGCGCGGGTCCACGCGGATACCGCCCTTGGCACCGCCGTAGGGCACGTTCACCGCGGCGTTCTTCACCGACATCCACGCCGACAGCGCCATGACTTCCGACAGCGTCACGTCCTGGTGGAAGCGCACGCCGCCCTTGCCCGGGCCGCGCGACAGGTTGTGCTGCACGCGGTAGCCCTCGTAGTGGGCGATGGTGCCGTTATCCAGCTCGATGGGCACGTCGACGATCAGCGCGCGCTTGGGGCGCTTCAGCGTTTCAACCCAGCGTGCCAGCGAACCCAGGTAGGGCGTGACACGGTCCACTTGTTGCAGGTAGATGCCCCAGGGGCCGAGATTGTCGGCGTTGAGGTAAGACGGAAGTGCGTGCTTTTGGCCAGCAGTTTTGATCTGCGCTACGGAAGACATCGGTTGGTTCCGGGGTGGAGAATGCCCGCAAGCTTAGGCGTGGCGCGGGACCGGAATCCAATGCCGTTTGCTCATCCGGTCATGCAAAACGTGCATAACGTTGATGGTGAACGGTCAACACCGCAAGACCCGTGTATATGGGCGGTTTGCTCCCTCTCCCGCTTGCGGGAGAAGGGTGCAAACCAGAGGGCTGCCCTAGCCGGCCGTCAACGTCGACCAGACTTGATCCACCAGTTGCCGTTTTCGGCGTGCCGCCGTGGCGCGCCGGTCGTTCCCGTTTTCGCCTGGCCGTTCGCGGTAGAGGCGGATTTCCATGTCGATGGACAGCGGCAGGCCGCGCGCCGACTCCGCTCGCACCAGCCGGCCCTGGAGCACGTCGTCGCGCACCGCGCTCTCGGGCAGGAACGCCATGCCGTGCCCGGACAGCGCCATCACCTTGAGCGCCTCGGCCATGTCCGTCTCGTAGCATTTGTCGAGCTTGAGGTCTTCCGAGGTATCGGCCAGCAGCATGTCCACCATGCGGCCGAGAAAGGCATTGGGCGTGTAGCTCAGGAACGGCACCGGCTTCTTGTCCGTGCCGGGCAGCCGGTACAGCGGCTTGCCAGTGCCATCGGGCACGCTGTAGGGCGATAGCCGTTCGGTGCCGAGCACCAGCATGTCGTAGCGCGCCGGATCGAGCTGGATCGCCTGGCGCGCATGGTGGTAGACCATGACCAGGTCGCAGCCGCCTTCGACCAGCATCAGCACCGCGTCATGCACGTTGAGCGCGCGCAGCCGGCACGGCAGCGTGCCGATCTTGCGCTCCAGCGCCTTGAGCCATTCGGGGAAGAAGGTCAGTGACAGCGTGTGCGGCACGGCAAACTCCAGCACCTGCGCGTTCGACGAGCGCTGGCCGCGCATCAGCGCGCGCGTCTCGCTGACCTGCGCCAGCATCGCCAGTGCCTGCTCATAGAACACCTTGCCGGCGGCGGTCAGGCTGGTCGGGTAGCTGGAGCGGTCGATCAGCTCCGTGCCGACCCACGCCTCGAGCGACTGGATCCGGCGCGAGAACGCCGGCTGCGTGACATGCCGCAGTTCGGCCGAGCGCGAGAAGCTGTGGGTCTCGGCCAGGCTGACGAAGTCTTCAAGCCATTTGATTTCCATGACGCGGATTATCCACCCGCTCGGGCGCCCGTGGCACCGGGTGCGGAAGATGTTCCTGGAAGTTTAATGAGGTTGGAATAGCATTCCACGAATCGATGTATTATTGGAATGACTCTGCACGAAGTTGCCACATCCAGCGACAGAATGCATGCCTTTGCTCCGGAACCGCTTTTATGATTCCCCTATACCAAGAACGTCACGGAGCCCGACATGCCAACCTGTCCAGCCGCCGCCGGCCGCACGCCCGCCGTCCACGCCGCCCCCCTGGACCAGTTTGCACACAGCATGGAGGCAACCTTCGCGCACAGTGCGCGCATGGTGGCCGGCAATATCGACGCCTGGCTGCCCGACGCCGACACCCTGCTGGCCTGCCTGCCGCCCGGCGCGCTGCTGGGCAGCCCGGACACCTATGCGCGCCACCTGGTCTATGCCGATCCGCTCGCACGCTTCTCGGCCATGCTGCTGGTCTGGCGTCCCGGGCAATCCAGTCCGGTGCACGGGCATCGCACCTGGTGCGCCTACCGCGTGCTGCATGGCACGCTGAGCGAGCGCCATTACCAATGGGATCCTTCCACCCGGTGTGCCACCCAGACCGGCAGCGTCGAACGCCGGGCCGGCGCCACCTTCAGCGTGCCTGCCGGCCTGCAACACATTCATGCGCTGGGCAATGCCAGCGACACCGTTGCCGTGTCGCTGCACTTGTACGGCGTCGACCAGGACCACATTGCCACCGGCGTCAACCTGCTGGTTGACACCATCGACGCCTGACGCGCCGCCCCGGGACGGCGCGAGGGGCCGCCACCATTCCCGCAAGCATGCAGACATCGATGGACCGCTACGACAAACAGATCCTTGCCATCCTGCAGGAAGACGCCACGGTGCCAGTGGCCGAGATCGGCGAACGCGTCGGCCTGACCTCCACGCCGTGCTGGCGCCGTATCCAGAAGCTCGAGGAAGCCGGGCTGATCCGCAAGCGCGTGGCGCTGCTCGATGCCGGCAAGCTGAACGTGGGCGTGACGGTGTTCGTGTCGGTCCGAACCGCCCAGCACAACGTCAAATGGCTCAAGCAGTTCCATGCGCTGGTCGCCTCGATTCCCGAAGTGACCGAGTTCTATCGCATGGCCGGCGATACCGACTACCTGCTGCGCGTGGTCGTGCCCGATATCGCCGCCTACGACCGCGTGTACAAGAAACTGATCCAGGGCGCAGAACTCGCTGACGTGAGTTCCAGCTTTGCGATGGAGCAGATCAAGTACACCACCGCGCTGCCGCTCGATTACGCGTAGCGGCCCGATGCATCGCGCTCAGGCATCCTGCGTGGCGTCGCCGACATCGATCGCCAGTTCGTCCGCCACCGTCTCGCCTTGCGCCGCGCTGCGCGCCTGGATCTCCCACATCTCCGCGTAGCGGCCGCCGGCGCGCATCAGCTCGGCATGGGTGCCGCGTTCGACGATGCGCCCGCGGTCCATCACCAGGATCTGGTCGGCATGGACCACGGTGGACAGCCGGTGCGCGATCAGCAGCGTGGTGCGGTTCTGCGCGAGCCGCATCAGCTCGGCCTGGATGGCCTGCTCGGTGCGCGAGTCCAGCGCGGAGGTCGCTTCGTCGAAGACCAGGATCGGCGGGTTCTTCAGCAAGGTGCGGGCAATGGCCACGCGCTGCTTTTCCCCGCCCGAAAGCTTGAGGCCGCGTTCGCCGACGGGCGTGTCGTAGCCTTGCGGCAGCTCGCGGATGAACTGGTCGATCTGCGCCGCACGCGCGGCCGCGATGACTTCGTCATGCGTGGCATCGGGCCGGCCATAGGCGATGTTGTAGAAGATGCTGTCGTTGAACAGCACCGTGTCCTGCGGCACGATGCCGATCGAGCGGCGCAGGCTGTCCTGCGTGACCTGCCGCATGTCCTGCCCGTCGATCAGGATGGCGCCGTCGCTGACGTCATAGAAACGGAACAGCAGGCGCGCGAGCGTCGACTTGCCCGAGCCGCTATGTCCCACCACCGCCGTGGTCGTGCCCGCCGCGATCGTGAAATCGACATCGTCCAGGATCACGCGATTCGACTCATAGCCAAAACGCACGTGGCGGAAGCGCACTTCCGCGCCCTGCACCTTGAGCGGCTGCGCGCCCGCGGTATCGGCCACCTCCTGGTGCGTGCCCAGCAGCACGAACATGCGGTCCATGTCGGTGGTGGCCTGCTTGATCTCGCGGTAGATCACGCCAAGGAAGTTCAGCGGGATGTATAGCTGGATCATCAGCGTGTTGACCAGCACCAGGTCGCCCAGCGTCAGCTTGCCCGCCACCACGCCCACTGTGGCGCGCCACAGGATCAGGATCAGCCCTGCCGCGATGATGGTCTGCTGCCCGAAGTTCAGGAACGAGAGCGAGTTCTGCGAACGGATCGCCGCGGTGCGGTACTTGCGCAGGTTCTCGTCGTAGCGCTGCGCCTCGTACTCCTCATTGCCGAAATACTTGACCGTCTCGAAGTTCAGCAGCGAATCGATGGCTTTCTGGTTCGCGCGCGAATCCAGCTCGTTCATCTTGCGGCGGAAATGCGTGCGCCACTCGGTCACGACGATGGTGAAGACGATATAGCCCACCAGCGCACAGCCGGTGATGGCGGCAAACCAGATGTCGTAGTGCAGCACGAAGAAGCCCAGCACCAGCCCCATTTCCACCAGCGTCGGCAGGATGCTGTACAAGGAGTACGAAATCAGGGACTGGATGCCGCGCGTGCCGCGCTCGATATCGCGGCTCATGCCGCCGGTCTGCCGGTCAAGGTGGAAGCGCAGCGACAGCGCATGCAGATGCCGGAACACCTGCAGCGCGATTTCCCGTACCGCGCTTTGCGTCACCTTGGAAAAGAGGATTTCACGCAACTCCGTGAACAGCGTGGACGACAACCGCAGCACGCCATAGGCCACGATCAGCCCGACCGGCACCACCAGCAGCGCGCGCGGGTCGCCCGCGCTGATGTTCATGCTGTCGATCAGCCGCTTCATCAGCACCGGCACGCCCAGGTTGGCGACCTTGGCCGCCACCAGGCAGACCAGCGCAAGCATCACGCGCCACTTGTAGTGCCAGACATAGGGCAGCAGGTTGCGTACGGTCTGCCAGTCGCTGCGGGGCGGGCGCTGGCCGGGAAACAGGGTGGCGGGCCGTGCGGGGGACGGTTCCGCGGTCGTGGAATAGCGGCGCATACGTTAGAATTCTGGCCAATGGCCGATTGTCGCAGAGATCGCGCCGGCCGGCAGGACGCCTCCCGGCTGCGGCCGCCGGGGCAGCACCGCCCTCCTCCCCTCCCTTTCCGGTCTCCCGCAATGAATTCGCCCCATACCGTTCCCGCCCTGCCAGCCGGCAAGAGTCCCGCCCTTCGCGTTGTCCCGATGCCCGCCGACGCCAATGTGCATGGCGACGTGTTCGGCGGCTGGATCATGGCGCAGGTGGATATCGCCGGGTCCATCCCCGCGGTGGAACGCGCCCAGGGCCGCGTGGCCACGGTGGCGGTCAATTCCTTCCTGTTCAAGCACCCGGTATTCGTCGGCGACCTGGTGAGCTTCTATGCCGAGATCGAGAAAACCGGCCGCACCTCGATCACGGTGTCGGTCGAGGTCTACGCGCAGCGCATGCGGCACAGCAATGAGATCGTCAAGGTGACGGAAGCCACGCTGACGTATGTGGCGACGGATGAAAGCCGGCAGCCGAGGGTATTGCCGACTTGATGGTTTCTCCCCTCTCCCGCTCGCGGGAGAGGGGAGCCACGCCTCCGGTAGAGAAGCCTTATCGGGATGGCTCGCCGCTTCGCCGAGTCAGCTGAACTTCGTAAAATCCGGCTTGCGCTTCTCGAAGAAAGCCGTGAACGCCTCCTTCGCCTCCGGCGCCACCAGCATGCGCCGGAATACCTCGCCTTCCTCGGCCATCTTCTTTTCCACGGCCGCCACGTCATTGCCCTTCATCAGCCGCTTGGTCTCGCGCAGCGACGAGGCCGGCAGCGCGGCCAGCTTGCGCGCCTGCTGCAGCGCAAAGGCATGCAGCTCCGCCACCGGCAGCACGCGCGTGACCAGGCCGAGCTGGTGTGCTTCCTGTGCGCCAAAGGGCTCGCCCAGCATCAGCTTCTCGGCAGCGCGCTGGTAGCCGACCAGGCGCGGCAGCAACAGGCTCGATGCCGCCTCCGGGCAGAGGCCGAGCTGCGCGAACGGCAGCGACAGCTTCGCCGTCTCCGATGCATAGACGAAGTCGCAGTGCAGCAGCAGCGTGGTGCCCACCCCTACGGCCGCGCCGCTGACCGCCGCGACAACCGGCTTGCTCGCGTGGCTGATCTGGTCCAGGAACTGGAACACCGGGGCCTGCTCCACGCCGTCGCCGCCGGTGGGCGGGCGCTGCATGAAATCTTCCAGGTCGTTGCCGGCGGTGAAGATCTCGTCCTTGCCGCGGATCAGGATGACGCGGACCGCGGGGTCGGCCTCGGCCGTGCGCAGCGCGTCGGCCATGGCCTGGTACATCGCCGCCGTGATGGCGTTCTTCTTTTCGGCACGGTCGAATTCGATCGTCAGGATGCCGTGGTCGATGCTGGTGCTGATGCTCATGGATGCCTCTCGTGGTGATGCGTTGCTGCAATGACTGCGCCGCCCTCGCTAGGCGAGCGGCAGCGTTTGCTCGGAAAGATAGCTCAGGCCGAATGCGCGTGCGCCGACGTTGAGCGCGACGGTCAGGCTCATCGGCGCGAGCATCAGCTCGATGCCGCGCGTGCGCGCCGCTCGTTCCAGTGACTGGAAGGCCGGCATGGCGCGCACGATGTCCAGCGGTCCGGCGAAGCACGCCGAAATCGCGGGCGTCAGCAGGCTGCCGTTGCGCACGCACTGCTCGGCATGGGCCAGCACGCGGCGGCGACCTTCGTCCGAGCCGCGCACCCTGGCCACCGCCTCGGTACGCCCGCGGTGCATGTGGATGACCGGCCGGATATTGAATGCGCTGCCCATCATGTAGCGGCCCCAGGTGATGCTGTCCTCGCCCTTGAGCCTGGCGCGCGTGTACATGTAGAGCAGTTCGTCGGGCACCAGGTACATGTGCGCCGCGTCGCGCAGGCGGGTTTCCACGGCCTCCGTCACGGCGCGCGCATCGGCCCCATCGGCGGCCATGCGGGCGGCTTCGCGCACTATCAGCGCCTGGCCGGGGCCAATCGCGCCGGTGTCGATGACGATCAGGTCGAACAGGCCCGAACGGCCCGCCTCCTTGCGCAGCCGCACGCTGCGCGCGGCGGTGCCGATCACGGCGCCGGTCGCATGCGAATAGAGCTTGCTGCGCGTGCTGGCGATGGTGAACAGCATGGCGCGGTCGCAGCTCGCGACCACGTGCCTGAGCAGGTGATCTTCAAGCTCGCGCTCGACGAGCGGGATCGACTCCGCGTAGTGGTCCTGCTTGCCGACGAGATACTGTTCGTATAGCGTTGGCAGCGCGTCCTCGTCGCGCGTGTCGGCAACAAACCTGTCGCCGGCACGGATGCGAAACGGAATCGTGCGCACGCCAAGTTCCGTCATGACCGCGCGCGGCATGTCGCACGCCGCGTCGGCCAGGATGGCTGTCTCCTGCATGTGTTGTGCCTCCCTGCTGGTGAGCCGCATCGGAGTGCGGCAGCTGTCTCGGGGCGCGTCTTGGGGTGGCCCTTGCGGCACGCCATCGTTGGCACTGCTTTTCTTCACCTGACAGAAGGATGGGGCGGCGCTGGCACCGCCCCGCTGGCGCGTTTCTTCAGACGCGCTCGAAGATGCCGGCTGCGCCCATGCCCGTGCCCACGCACATGGTCACCATGCCGTACTTCAGGTTGTGGCGGCGCAGCGCGTGCACCACGGTGGCCGAACGGATCGCGCCCGTCGCGCCGAGCGGGTGACCGAGCGCAATGGCGCCGCCCATGCGGTTGACCTTGGCGGGGTCGAGCTCCAGGTCGCGCATGACCGCCAGCGATTGCGCGGCGAAGGCCTCGTTCAGCTCGATCCAGTCGATCTGGTCCTGCGTCAGGCCGGCAGCCTTCAGCGCCGCGGGAATCGCTTCCTTCGGGCCGATACCCATGATCTCCGGCGGCACGCCGCGCACCGCGAACGATACGAAGCGCGCCAGCGGCACCAGATTGAACTGCTTCAGGATTTTCTCGGACACCAGGATCAGCGCGCCGGCGCCATCGGACGTCTGCGAACTGTTGCCGGCGGTCACGCTGCCCTTGTTGGCGAATACCGGGCGCAGCTTGCCCAGGCCTTCGAGCGAGGTATCGAGGCGCGGGCCTTCGTCCAGCGCGATGGTGCGCGTCTTGACGCTCACCTCGCCGCTGGCCAGGTTCGGGAACTTCTCGACGATATCGATCGGCGTGATCTCGTCCCTGAACTCCCCGGCCTGCTGCGCGGCGATGGCCTTCTGGTGCGAGGCCAGCGAGAACGCGTCCTGGTCTTCGCGGCTGACCTTCCATTGCTGCGCGACCTTCTCGGCGGTGAGGCCCATGCCGTAGGCGATGCCGACGTTCTCGTCGCGCGTGAAGATATCGGGCGACATCGACGGCGAGTTGCCCATCATCGGCACCATGCTCATCGATTCCACGCCGGCGGCGATCATCACGTCGGACTCGCCCACGCGGATGCGGTCGGCGGCCATGGCCACCGCGCTCACGCCCGAGGCGCAGAAGCGGTTGACGGTGATGCCGCCCACGGTGTTCGGCAGGCCCGACAGCAGCGCGCCGATGCGCGCCACGTTCAGGCCCTGCTGCGCTTCGGGAATCGCGCAGCCGACGATGGCGTCTTCGATCAGCTTCGGATCCAGGTTCGGCACCTGGGCCACGGCGGCCTTAAGGATCGTGGCCAGCAGGTCGTCCGGACGCGTATTCTTGAACGCGCCCTTCGGCGCCTTGCCGATCGGCGTACGGGTCGCGGCAACGATGTAGGCGTCTTGCAGTTGTTTCATGATGTCGGTTCCTCGCTGCCTTAGTTGCGGACGGGCTTGCCGGTCTGCAGCATGCCCATGATGCGTTCCTGCGTCTTGCTGGTGCCCAGCAGGTCGACGAAGGCCTTGCGCTCCAGCGCGAGCAGCCATTCCTCGCTCACCAGCGAGCCGGCCTCGACGTCGCCGCCACATACCACTTCGGCAATGCGCGAGGCAATCAGGAAGTCATGCGCGGAGATGAAGCCGCCGTCGCGCATATTGACCAGCGATGCCTTGATGGTCGCGATGCCCGAACGGCCGGCCACCGGCACCAGCGCCGGCAGCGGCGCGCGATAGCCGGCGTCGGCCAGCGCGCGCACTTGGTTCTGCGCCACGTGGAGCAGCTCGTGCACGTTGAAGACGATCTTGTCCGAGGCCTGCAGATAGCCCATCTGGCGCGCTTCCAGCGCGGAAGCCGACACCTTGGCCATGGCCGCATTCTGGAAGCGGTTGGTCAGGAACTGCAGATAGTTGGTGCTGCCGGCTGCCTGCGCGGCGCGTGCTGCTGCCAGCGCGGCTTCCTTCAGGCCACCGCCGGCGGGCACCAAACCCACGCCTACTTCCACGAGGCCGATATAGGTTTCGAGCGCCGCCACGCGTGCCGCCGAATGCAGCATCAGCTCGCAGCCGCCGCCCAGTGCAATGCCGGATGCGGCCGACACCACGGGCACCGCGGCGTACTTCACGCGCATCATGCCGTCCTGGAACTTCTTGACGAAAGGCTCGATGCCCTTGGCACCGCCCATCATGAAGGCCGGCATCGCGGCTTCCAGGTTGGCGCCCGCGGAGAACGGGCCGCCCGGCGCGCCGAGCTGCAGCGACGTCGGCTGCCACACGACCAGGCCCTTGTACTCGGCTTCAGCGAGGTCGATCGCGCGCGTCAGGCCGTCGATCACGTCCGGCCCGATGGTGTTCATCTTGCTCTTGAACGAGACCACCAGCACATCGTCCTGGCCCTCGGCCACCCAGATGCGCACGGCGTCGTTCTCTTCGACCGTGCGGCCGGCCTTGCGCGGATCGATCGCAGCCGAGCCCTGCAGCGCGGCGCGGAAAACCTGGCGCCCGTACACCGGCAGCGTGCTGCGAGCGACGAATTGCTGCGTGGCCGGTGCCCACGAACCCTGCGCGGCGTGCACGCCCTGGTTCTCGGCCACCGGGCCTGCGAACACCCACGCGGGCATCGGTGCCTTGGACAGCGCCTTGCCGGCGTCGATATCTTCCTTCACCCACTCGGCCACCTGCTTCCAGCCGGCGGCCTGCCAGTCCTCGAACGGGCCCGAGTTCCAGCCGAAGCCCCAGCGGATCGCCAGGTCGACATCGGCCGCCGAACCGGCGATCTGTTCGAGGTAGACGGCAATGTAGTGGAACACGTCGCGGAAGATCGCCCACAGGAACTGCGCCTGCGGATTGGTCGACTCGCGCAGCAGCTTGATGCGCTCAGCCGGAGCCTTTTTCAGCATGCGCGCGACGATCTCGTCGGCCTTCTTGCCCGATTCGACATACTGGCCCGTGCTGGCGTCCAGCACCTTGATCGCCTTGCCTTCCTTCTTGTAGAAGCCGGCGCCGGTCTTCTGGCCCAGCGCGCCCGCGTCGACCAGGCCCTTCAGCACGGCCGGAGTCTTGTAGACCGGCGCGAACGGATCCTCATGCAGGTTGTCCTGCATGGTCTTGATCACGTGGGCCATGGTGTCCAGACCCACCACGTCGGCCGTGCGGAACGTGGCCGACTTGGCGCGGCCCAGCTTGGAGCCCGTCAGGTCGTCCACCACATCGAACGGAATGCCGAATTTCTCGGCTTCAGCGAACACCGCCAGGATCGAGAAGATGCCCACGCGGTTGGCGATGAAGTTGGGCGTGTCCTTCGCACGCACCACGCCCTTGCCAAGCGTGGTCGTCAGGAAGGCTTCGAGCTTGTCGAGGATCTCCGGCTGCGTGGTCGCGGTCGGGATCAGCTCGACCAGGTGCATGTAGCGCGGCGGGTTGAAGAAGTGCACGCCGCAGAAGCGCGCCTTCAGTTCGGCGTCGAAACCATCCGACAGCGCGGTGATCGACAACCCCGAGGTATTGGTCGCGAAGATGGTGTTCGCCCCCAGGTGCGGCGCGACCTTCTTGTACAGGTCGTGCTTCCAGTCCATGCGCTCGGCGATCGCCTCGATCACCACGTCGCATTCCTTGAGCAGGGCGATGTCGTCTTCGTAATTGGCGGCCTGGATCAGGCCGGCCTCATCCTTGATGCCAAGCGGTGCCGGCGACAGCTTCTTCAGGTTCTCGATCGCGCGCAGCGCGATCCCGCTCTTGGGGCCTTCCTTGGCCGGCAGGTCGAACAGCACCACCGGCACGCGCACGTTGACGAGATGGGCGGCAATCTGCGCCCCCATGACGCCGGCGCCGAGCACGGCGACTTTCTTGACGATGAAATTGGACATGAGCGCTCCTGATGGATTGAGCGTTTTGATGAAAGGCGGGCCCCTCTCTCCTGCCATGCGGAGAGAGGGTGGGCAATCAGGCCGTCAGAACAGGTCTGCGTCCAGCGCCATCAGCGTGGCCGAGCCGGCGCGCGCCTTACGGATCTCGCCAGCCGTTTCGGGCAACAGCTTGGCGAAGTAGAAGCGCGCCGTCGCCAGCTTGGCGGTGTAGAACTTGTCGCCGCTGCCTTCCTTCTCCAGCGCGATCTTGGCCATGCGGGCCCAGAAGTACGAGAACACCAGATGACCCACCACGCGCAGGTACGGCACCGCGGCGGCACCGACTTCATCGGCATTGCCCATGGCCTTCATGCCGATTTCCATGGTCAGCTTCTGCACCTTGTCGCCCAGCTCGGCCAGCGGGTTGATGAACTCCTGCATCGCTTCGTTGGTGCCCTCTTCCTCGACGAATGCCTGCACGATCTTGCCGAAGGCCTTCATCTTGGCGCCCATGTCGCCCAGGATCTTGCGGCCCAGCAGGTCCAGCGCCTGGATGGTGTTGGTGCCTTCGTAGATCATGTTGATGCGGGCGTCGCGCACATACTGCTCCATGCCCCATTCGGAGATGTAGCCGTGGCCGCCGAACACCTGCATGCCTTCGTTGGTGCTGGTGAACGCGTTGTCGGTCAGGAAGGCCTTGATCACCGGCGTCAGCAGCGCCACCAGGTCGCCGGCCTGCTTGCGCACGGCCTCGTCCGGGTGCGACAGCTCGCGGTCGATCTGCAGCGCGGTCCAGTAGCTGAATGCGCGGCCGCCTTCGGCATAGGCCTTCTGCGTCAGCAGCATGCGGCGCACGTCCGGATGCACGATGATCGGGTCGGCGGCCTTTTCCGGCGCCTTCGGGCCGGTCAGCGAGCGCATCTGCAGGCGGTCCTTCGCATACGCGACCGAGTTCTGGTACGCGATTTCGGTCAGGCCCAGGCCCTGGGCGCCCACGCCGAGGCGCGCGGCATTCATCATCACGAACATGGCGTTCAGGCCCTTGTTGGCCTCGCCCACCAGCCAGCCGCGCGCGCCATCGAGGTTCATCACGCAGGTGGCGTTGCCGTGGATGCCCATCTTGTGTTCGATCGAGCCGCACTGGATGCCGTTGCGCTCGCCCGGGTTGCCGCTCGCGTCGGGGATGAACTTCGGCACGACGAACAGCGAAATGCCCTTGGTGCCCTGCGGCGCGTCCGGCAGGCGCGCCAGCACGAGGTGGATGATGTTCTCGGCCAGGTCATGCTCGCCGGCCGAGATGAAGATCTTGGTGCCGGTCAGCAGGTAGGAGCCGTCGGCCTGCGGTTCGGCCTTGGTGCGCAGGATGCCGAGGTCGGTGCCGCAGTGCGGCTCGGTCAGGCACATGGTGCCGGTCCACACGCCCGACACCAGCTTGGGCAGGTAGGCCTGCTGCAGTTCCGGCGTGCCGTGCGCGTGCAGGGCCTCGTAGGCGCCGTGCGAGAGGCCCGGGTACATGGTCCACGCCTGGTTGGCCGAGTTCAGCATCTCGTACACGACGTTGTTGACCACGATCGGCAGGCCCTGGCCGCCGTAGGCCGGATCGCACGCCAGCGCCGGCCAGCCGGCTTCCACGTACTGCTGATAGGCTTCCCTGAAGCCGGTGGGCGCCTTCACCACGCCGTCGCCGACGTAGGTGCAGCCTTCGCGGTCGCCCACCTGGTTGAGCGGGAACACCACGTCGGCGCAGAACTTGCCGGCTTCCTCGATGACCTGGTTGATGGTGTCCGCGTCGATGTCCGCGTGCGGCGGCATCGCCTTGAGTTCGGCTTCAGCGCCGAGCAGTTCGTGAAGGACGAACTGCATGTCGCGCAACGGTGCGGTGTACTGGCCCATCAAAAGCTCCTTTGGAGTTCACGATGCCGCCACGCCGCCCGTGCGCCGCCCGCGATGGCGGGCGCCACGGTCCGTACGCAGCAGCCTCAGGTACGGTAAGACTGAATCAGTTTGTTGAGCGCGACCATGGCAAGTTCGGCGCTGTCCGGCAGGCGCAGGAAACGGGCGTCGTGATGCAAGCCTAGTTCAAGGCTGTACATCTCGAACAGCATCAGGCGCGGATCGCAGTCCGCGCGCAGGTGCCCCTCTTCCTTGGCCTGGCCAATGGCGCGCGTCAGCGCGGCGCGCCAGATGGTGACGCTCTTGACGAGTTCGTCACGCACCAGGCTTTCCGCGCGGTCGTCGTACTCGACCGCGCCGCTGATGTAGATGCATCCAGTCGTCACTTCCTGGATGCGCTTCTCCATCCACCTGCGCACCATCGACCACAGCCGGGGCAGCCCGCGCGGCTCGTGCAGCGAGGGGTAGAACACCTCCTGCTCGAAGCGCCGGTGATACTCCCGCACAACTTCCACCTGCAGGTCTTCGCGCGAACCGAAATGCGCGAACACGCCGCTCTTGCTCATCTGCATGCGTTCCGCCAACAGGCCGATGGTCAGACCCTCCAACCCGTCGCGGGACGACAGCTCCAGTGCGGCATCCAGAATCGCCACGCGCGTCATTTCCCCCTTGCGCATCGGCGCGGGGGAAGCGGTGGCGGATTCGAGACGGGCTGACTGGTGTCGCATATTGTTTCTCCGTTCTTGTAGCGCCTTCACCGGGCGCCACGTATGACCCTGACGTTGCTTATTGCCTGGCGGCGCCCGCACAAATGCCGGTTTTCGCCGCGAATGCACGCAGTCTAAGCCAAAAAAGAACGGTCGTTCAGATTATTCTGTCGCGACCCGTCGCCATCAAGCTTTTAATTAGACCCACGTTTCTAAACAGGCTGCGTTGCAACATCAACACGCGGCCTGCCGCCACAAGCCACGCGGCCAGCGCCGTGCTGCGTAGCAATATCCGGACGGCCCTAGTAGCGCCCGGTCACGCCGGCGATCACGACGCCAAGACGCAACACCATGTACGCGGCCCAGTTCGCCACGCGCCGCAGCGCGGAGCGCCGCGCATGTGCTTCCGGCATGACGCGCGCGCTGCGCTGCGCGATGGCGCACTCGAGTTCCGCGCGCAGGCCGGCGGCGAAGGCTGGATCATAAACGCAGACGTTGGCCTCGCGCGCGAGCAGCAGGCTGAACGGGTCCATATTGCTAGACCCGACCGTGGCCCAGGCCTCGTCCACCACGCCCACCTTGGCGTGCAGGAAGCTTTCGGCGTACTCGTAGATCTCGACGCCGGCATCCAGCAGGCTCGCATACAGCGCGTGCGTGGCGAAATGCTGCAGGCGGTATTCGACCCGGCCCTGCAATAGCAATCGCACCCGTACGCCCCGCGCGCGGCAGGCCAGCAGCGCGCGCCGCACCCTGTGGCCCGGCAAGAAATATGCATTGGCCAGGATCACGTCGTCCCGCGCCACGCCCAGCGCGCGCAGGTACTCGCGTTCGATGGCGCGGCGATTGCGCAGGTTGTCGCGCAGCAGCAGCGCCGCGAACACGCCGCCTTCGGTCTCGCGCCGCGGCGGCAGGTCGGTGACCAGCGGGTAGCCCGCCGCCGCGCCCGCCAGGCCGACGTCATGCAGTTCGCCGCGCAGCGACAGGCGCCACCAGAGGCGTTCGGCGGTCAGTGCGACACGGTCCACGAGCGGCCCACGCACTTCCACGGCGAAGTCATAGCGGGCCCCGAGCCCTTCCTGCTCGAACGGCCCGTGATTGTAGTCGTCGATGATATTGATGCCGCCCACGAACGCCACGCGCCGGTCGATCACCGCGAGCTTGCGATGCAGGCGGCGCAAGTGCCGGCGCGCCAGCCGGAAGCCGCGCAGGACGCGGTAGACGCGCAGTTGCACGCCGCCGTCGCGCAGGCGCTGCGCGAGTCCGGCGGACATGTCGCCGGCACCAAAGCCGTCCACCGTGAGCCGTACCGATACGCCGCGCGCCGCCGCACGGATCAGCGCATCGCTTACCGCGCGGCCGACGTCGTCGTCGGCGTAGATATAGGTCTCGATAATGACCTGGAAGGCCGCGGCATCGATCGCCTCGATCAGGGCCGGAAAGAAATCGCGCCCACCGCTCAGCAGGCGCACCTGGTTGCCGCCAACCGGCCTGCCGTGCCGGCCGGCCCAGCGCAGCAGGCGCCGCCGGCCGGCGCGTGCGACCGTGCCGGCGCCGTCATCCCGCGCCGCAACATGCGCCACGGCGGCGGCACGTACGATGATCGGCTTGTCGGTGTCGGATATCCGTGGCATGACGCGATTATGGGACACGCAGCGCCATCTGCACATGGTGCGGTGCATCTCTGCTATCGTCGATGCACTCAGGCACCAAGGGATAGCACTGTGAAGGTATTCGGCATCACCGGCTCGTCCGGCAGCGGCAAGACCACGCTACTGGACGCGCTGATCCCGCGCTTCGTCGCCGCCGGCATGCGCGTCAATGGCATCAAGCATACGCACCATGGCTTCGATCCCGATACGCCGGGCAAGGACTCGTGGCGCATGCGCGAAGGCGGCTGCAGCAACGTGGTGCTGGTCGGCGCGCGCCACATGACGCTGATGCGCCATTACCCCGAGGATGTGCCCTCGCCCGAACTCGATGACGCGCTGGCCGTGCTGCCGGCGAATACCGACCTGGTGCTGGTCGAAGGCTACAAGCGCAGCGATTTCCCGAAGCTGGAAGTCTTTCGCCCGTCGCTGGGACGCGCGCCGCTATGGAACGAGGTGCCCGGCGTGGTCGCCGTTGCCACCGATGCGCCGGAGGCGGTCGCGCAGATGACGTCCTTGCCCGTGCTTGACCTGACCGACCCCGACGCCATCTTCCACTTCATCCGCAGCCGGCTGGAAGACCCCGGGCACAGCTAGGCGGCCTTGCCGGCCGCCGCGCGGCCGTTGTCGGCGGTTTGCGCCAGTTCCGCCACCAGCGGCACATGATCCGAGCGCTGCGCCCAGTCTCGCCCGGTCAGCGCATGCGCCCGCTCGATCTCGAAGCCGCGCACGTAGATGCGGTCGAGCTGCCACCACGGCATATGGCTCGGAAAGGTGTGCAGGCGCGCCCCGCGCGCATGCGACGCTTCCACCGTGCCCAGCGTGTTGCAGATCTGCGCGTCGAGCCGGTGGTTCCAGTCATTGAAGTCGCCGGCGATCACCAGCGGCGCCGACGGCGGGACCACATTGCAAACGCGCTCGACCAGCGCCTCGGCCTGGCGCGCGCGACTACGCGCGAACAGGCCGAAATGCACGCAGATCAGGTGGGCTTCCATGCCGTTCACGTCGGCTACCGCGTGCAACAGGCCGCGCTGCTCGAAGCGGTGGTCGGAAATGTCGAGGTTTTCCGACATCAGGATCGGATGGCGCGACAGGATCGCGTTGCCGTGGTGGCCGTGGTCGTAGACGGCGTTGCGCCCGTATACGGAGTGCGGGTAGGCATCCGTGGCCAGGTAGTTCAGCTGCGTGTGGTCCGGATCGAACAGCGCCGCGGCGACCAGGCGGTCGTTGCGGTCCTGTACCTCCTGCAGGAACACGATATCGGCGTCCATGGACTGTAGCCCGGCGCGTACGTTCTGGATGCGCGGGCGGCGCGAGATGCCGGTCACGCCCTTGTGGATGTTGTAGGTGACCACGCGCAGCTTCATCAGCCAGCTCCACAGACGGCTGGCCTGCCTGCCGCACGCCAGGCCAGCTGGCGCACGGCCTCCGCATTGCTGCTGGAGAAGCACCGCTGCGCAGCCGCTTCCCACGGCAGCCAGTGCGACTGCAGGTGCTCGCGCGGCGCCAGCGTCACCGGCAACGGTCCGGATACGCACAGGCCAAACCAGTGTTCGGTATTGCGCGTGACGCCGGCCTCATACCGGTGGCGCCACTGCGGGTAGATGTCGTACTGGATGGTGTGCTGCCAGTCGGTGAGCAGGTGTTCGCCGGCGACGATGCCGGTCTCCTCGAACACTTCGCGCGCGGCGGTCAGTGCCAGGGGTTCGTCAACGGTATCCAGGCTGCCGGTCACGGACTGCCAGAAGCCCGGCCGGTCGGCCCGTTCCAGCAACAGCACTTGGAGATCTGGCGTGTAGATCACGACCAGCACGGATTCAGGAATCTTGTAGGGCATGGGACATGGGTCCGACAGACACCCCCAAGGATAGCGCAGCCGCGCCCGCTCTTGCCACGCGAATGACGGTCCGCCTTCAGGCAGCGTCGCGTTGTGCTTCCGGGCGCATCGGATCGATGCTCAGCCAGGCGTCAAAGACATCGGGCGCGTCGCCATGCCCCCAGGCCTCGCGCAACTGCCGCATCAGCGGCGCAAGCGATTCCCGGTAGCGCTGCGCGGCTTCGCGCGCCTGGAAAGCCAGGTCGTCGGCACTGGCCTGCGCCTGCTCGCGCAGCGCGCCACGCTGCTGCATGATTTCCTTCTCGCGCTGACCCAGCGTGTTGTACTTCTGGATCAGGAAGCGCTGGTAGTCGCCGGCTTCCGCGCGCTGCGCCGACTGGGCGTTCACCTGTTCGAAGCGCATCACGATGCTGGCCGTCTCCTGCTCGACCTGGGCGGCTTCGGTTTCCAGTGCCTGGAGGGCGTCCTGCTGGCGCTGGGCGTCGCGCCGGCTGTCCTGAACGCGCGCGGCCTCTTCCTCGAAGGTGCGCTGCGCGAACAGGTACGCCTGAACCACGGGTTGCGGTGCCACCACCAGCAGCGGGTCGGCGCCGCCGGCGCGCTGGCCGCCCAGCAGGGCATCGTCCGGGAGCCGCAGGTTGCCCAGCTCATCGAGCCAGCGGCCGCGCGCCATCACTGCGGCCACGGTGTCCAATGCCGAGCGCCGCAAGGCTTCGGCCCGTTGTGACGCGACCGGCTCCGCGGCCGGCACACCGCTGGTCGCCTGCGCGGCGGCGTGGGCAATGTCGGGCACGCAGGCCGCCACGGTCGTCGCCACCGATTCCGACATGGCCTGCGCCGACTTGCGCACGGCGCGGCGCAGTTCGAAGCGCGCCAGCAGCATCATGACCAGGCCGGCAACCAGCCAGGTCACGATCGTTTCGGCATGGGCCAGCAGGAATTGGCGGATCAGGTCTGTGTCCAGGTTCACGTTGTTTTCCTCCCGCGCGCCGGCCACCTTGAATGCGGAAGCTCGGTCAGCGCCTAGATAAAGGAGACACCGCCACCCAGGCCATGTTCCGGCCAGTAACAAATGGAAACTTCGGCGCGCAATCCGGCTGCGGAATCACTTCGCAAGAAACGAAAAAACCGCGCACAAGGCGCGGTTCTCAGACCAGTCAGGACCGTCAGGCTCAGACGGTGGTCTTCGGCTCGGTCGCACGCAGGCGGATATGCAGTTCGCGCAGCTGCTTCTCGTCGACCGAGCTCGGCGCCTGCGTCAGCAGGTCCTGGGCGCGCTGGGTCTTCGGGAAGGCGATCACGTCGCGGATCGAATCGGCACCGGCCATCATGGTGACGATACGGTCCAGGCCGAACGCCAGGCCGCCGTGCGGAGGCGCGCCGTATTGCAGCGCATCGAGCAGGTAGCCGAACTTGGCACGGGCTTCCTCGTCGCTGATCTTCAGCGCGCGGAACACTTTGCTCTGGATGTCCGAGCGATAGATACGGACCGAGCCGCCGCCCATTTCCCAGCCATTCAGCACCATGTCGTAGGCCTTGGCGATGCACTTGCCCGGATCGGTTTCCAGGTACTGCATGTGCTCGTCCTTGGGGCTGGTGAACGGGTGATGCATGGCCACCCAGCGGGCGTCTTCCTCGTCGTACTCGAACATCGGGAAATCGACCACCCATAGCGGCTTCCAAACGTCTTCGAACAGGCCGTTGGCCTTGCCGAATTCCGAGTGGCCGATCTTCAGGCGCAGCGCGCCGATGGCGTCGTTGACGACCTTGGCCTTGTCGGCGCCGAAGAAGATGATGTCGCCGTCCTGGGCGCCGGTGCGCTTCAGGATCTCGGCAATGGCCGCGTCGTGCAGGTTCTTGACGATCGGCGACTGCAGGCCGTCACGGCCCTTGGCGACTTCGTTGACCTTGACCCAGGCCAGGCCCTTGGCGCCATAGATGCCGACGAACTGGGTGTAGGCATCGATCTCGCCGCGCGAGATCGCGCCGCCGCCCGGCACGCGCAGGCCGACCACGCGGCCGTTGTCGCTGTTGGCGGGGCCCGAGAACACCTTGAAGTCGACGTCCTTCATCACCTCGGTCAGCTCGGTGAATTCCAGCTTCACACGCAGGTCCGGCTTGTCCGAGCCGAAGCGGGCCATGGCCTCGCGGAACTCCATCACCGGGAAGGTGGCATCCAGGTCGACATCGATGGCGTTCTTGAACACCGTGCGCATCATGTCTTCGAACAGGTCACGGATTTCCTGCTCGGTCAGGAACGAGGTCTCGCAGTCGATCTGCGTGAATTCCGGCTGGCGGTCGGCGCGCAGGTCTTCGTCGCGGAAGCACTTGGTGATCTGGTAGTAGCGGTCAAAGCCCGACACCATCAGCATCTGCTTGAAGATCTGCGGCGATTGCGGCAGCGCGAAGAAGTGGCCCGGGTTCACGCGCGACGGCACCAGGTAGTCGCGGGCGCCTTCCGGCGTGCTCTTGCCGAGCATCGGCGTTTCGATATCGATGAAGCCCTGCGCGTCCAGGTACTTGCGCACTTCCATCGCGACCTTGTAGCGCAGGCGCAGGTTGTACTGCATCTGCGGGCGGCGCAGGTCCAGCACGCGGTGCGTCAGGCGCGTGGTTTCCGACAGGTTGTCGTCGTCGAGCTGGAACGGCGGCGTGACCGACGGGTTCAGCACGGTCAGCTCATGGCACAGCACTTCGATCTTGCCCGAGGTCAGGCCGGCGTTCTCGGTGCCGGCCGGGCGCGGACGCACCTTGCCGGTAATGCGGATGCAGTACTCGTTGCGGATCTCTTCGGCAGCCTTGAACATCTCCGGACGGTCCGGATCGCACACCACCTGGACCAGGCCTTCACGGTCGCGCAGGTCGATGAAGATCACGCCGCCATGGTCGCGGCGGCGCTGAACCCAGCCGGTCAGGGCCACTTCCTGGCCCGAGAGTTGTTCGGTCACCAGACCGCAGTAGTGAGTACGCATGGAGGACATAGATGTTTCCCGGTAATACGCGACCGCCCGCCGGGCGGCCCGTGATCAATTGGTATGCGAAGGATCGGCTGTCTCGACCGCTGCCTCGCGGCCGGCGCCAGCGCCGGTCGCCCTGGCAGGGCTGACGGGATCCGCCGGGCGGCTCGGGCCGCCGTTTTTGCGGGGCAGGTCCGCCGGAGCCACCACGCCCATCGAAACGATGTACTTGAGCGCGGCGTCGACGGTCATGTCGAGTTCGATGGTGTCGGCCTTGGGCATCATCAGGAAGAAGCCCGAGGTCGGGTTGGGCGTGGTCGGCACGTAGACGCTGACGTATTCGCCCTGCAGGTGGTTCTGCACGTCGCCACCAGGGCGGCCGGTCAGGAAGGCAATGGTCCACGAGCCTTCACGCGGGTACTGCACCAGCAGCGCCTTGCGGAACGCATTGCCGGACGACGACAGCAGCGTGTCGGAGACCTGCTTGACGCTGGTGTAGATCGGGCCCACCACCGGGATATGGCCCAGCAGCGCTTCCCACCAGCGCACCAGGCGCTGGCCGATGAAGTTGTGCGCGAGCAGCCCGACCAGCAGGATGCACAGCAGCGTCAGGATGGCGCCAAGACCCGTCACCCGCTTGCCGAACAGCAGCTGGTCCGGGCGCCAGGCCTCGGGCAGCAGCGCCAGGCTCTGGTCCATGGTGCCGATGATCAGGCTGAGCACCCACAGCGTGATGCCCAGCGGCACGAGCACCAGTAGCCCGGTCAGGAACCAGGTCTTCAGCGCGGAGGTTTTCTTTGCGACCACGGCCGTCCTGGGATCAGTGGCAGGCGCAGGCGCTGCCGCAGCCGCCGGCGGCGGGCGTCGCGGAAGTCGTGGTGCTGGCCGACGATTCGGTCGATGCCGCAGCCGTGGCGCCAGCGGCGGGAGCCGCCGTGCCCGAGGTCGCGGCGGCGCTGGTGCCGCCGCTGCCGCCGCGGAAATCGGTCACGTACCAGCCCGAACCCTTGAGCTGGAAACCGGCCGCGGTCAACTGCTTCTTGAAGGCTCCGGCGGCGCCGCAGGACGGGCAGTCGGTGAGCGGAGCGTCGCTCATCTTCTGCAGCACATCGCGCCCGTGGCCGCAGGCGTCGCAACGGTAGGCATAGATCGGCATGGTGTGTTTTTCGCGAGAAATCTGGATCGGAACAGTGCAGGCACCGCCCGCGCGACCGCGCACGACGATGCAAAGCCTTGAATTATAAACCCTTACGGACTTGCCTGACGGGCGGAAATACAGAGCACAAAGCGGCACAACCGGCCGCCAGGGGCCAGGATCGTCCAATCACGCCGACAGGGCCGTCAGGCGATGTGTACTTCCTTGACGGGCGCGTGATCCGCAATCCACTGCGGCAGCAGCGAACCGACCACCATGCCGCTGACCGAGAACAGCAGGCCGACCATCTGCGGCGGCATCACCGCGTCGGCAAAGGAGATCTCGCAAGTCAGCCAGGACCCAAGGCCCAGCAGGATGGCCGCCAGGCCGCCCTGGCGGGTGGCCGGCTTCCAGAACATACCGAAGGCGAGCGGCACGAACGACGAGACCAAGGTGACCTTATAGGCATTTTCGACCATATGAAAGATCGAAAGATGCGAATTGAGCGCGAACAGGGTCACGGTAGCGGTGAACACCAGCACGACCGTCTGCATCACGCGCAGGAACTTCCGGTCGTCCAGGTGCCGGAAGTACGGCCGCAGGATGTTCTCGGCGAACGTCACCGACGGCGCCAGCAGCGTCGCCGAGGCGCAGCTCTTGATAGCCGACAGCAGCGCACCGAAGAACATGACCTGCGCGAACATCGGCGCGTGCTGCAGGATCAGCTGCGGCAGGATCAGCTGGGAGTCCGCATTGATGTATTTCGCCACCATGCCCGGATCGATCAGCGTGGCCGAATAGGCCAGGAACATCGGGATGAAGGCAAAGAAGAAATACAGCACGCCGCCAAGCACGGACGCGCGCCCGGCGATCTGCTCGGTGCGCGACGACGTCACGCGCTGGAACACGTCCTGCTGCGGGATCGAACCGAGCATCATGGTGAACAGCGCCGCGGCAAACCCGATGACCTGCACCAGGTCCAGCGACGGCAGGAACTCGAACTTGCCGGCCGCGGCCGCGTGCGATACCACCGCGGTCACGCCGCCGGCCTGGCCGCTGACCTCGTAGCCGATATAGAGCATGCCGACCACGATGATGATCATCTGGATGAAGTCCGTCACCGCGACCGACCACATGCCGCCGAACAGCGTGTACACCAGCACGCTGGCCGCGCCGATCATCATGCCGGCATCCTGCGACAGCGCGCCGTCGGAGACCGTGTAGAACACCAGCCCGAGCGCCTTGATCTGCGCCGCCACCCAGCCCAGGTAGGACACCACGATGCACAGCGTGGTCAGCACCTCGGCCAGCCGCCCATAGCGGTTGTGGTAGTAGTCGCCGATGGTGAGCAGGTTCATCCGGTACAGCGGCCGGGCGAAGAACAGGCCCACCAGGATCAGGCACAGCGACGAGCCGAACGGGTCCGAGACGACGCCGGACAGACCCTCTTTCAGGAATACCGCGGGAATGCCCAGCACGGTTTCGGAACCGAACCAGGTGGCAAAGACGGTGGCGGTGACGACGTAGAACGGCAGGCTGCGCCCGGCCACGGCGAAATCGGTGGTGTTGCGTACGCGCAGTGCCGCCCACAGGCCGATGCCGACCGAGACTACCCAGTAGATGATGACGAACCAGATCAGCATGCCGCTGCCCTATGCAGAAAATGCCCTTTTGGCGAAAAACCGAATGCCGGGCCGGCTGTTCTGTCCTGCTGTCCTGCCGTCCCGGAGTCCAATTCATCGGTCGGGGCCGCTTGAGGGGCATTGGGACGCCCGTCCCTGGGCGGGATGGCGCACTTGGCCTGCGGTCGTAGCCGAATCAAAACGCGGATTATAGCGACGCGGACCTCGTCGGACGATAAAAATTCCAGGCCGGCGCCAAATCCGCGGCGCCGTGCAGCGCGACCGGCACAACCGGGGCGGGAGGCTGTTGTTCCGGCGCCAAACGGCATCGGGCGATTCCGGAAACTGCCCCGAAAGATGCTGTTACACCGTTTACAAAGCGCCTGTCATCGCCGCGGGCGGCCGGGGCATTGGTGCAGGCAGGCCGGTTCACCGCTTGGTGCCGACCGACCCGGAACAACAAGCCACCCAGGAGAATCTGATGCCCCAATCGCGTGCCCGTACCCTGCGCACTACCTTGCTGATCGGCGCCGGCGTTGTCGCCGCCGCTGCGTCCACGTTCGCCATGGCGCAAGCGCCGGCCGTCACTAACGCTATCCAGCGCGACGTCAACCAGCAGCAGCGTATCGAGAACGGCTTGAAATCCGGCGCCCTGACCACCCGCGAAGCCTCGAGCCTGGAAAAGCAGGAAGCCCGGGTCGACCACATGGAATCGAACGCCATGAAGAACGGCTCGGTCTCGCCACGCGAGCAGGCGTCGATCCAGCGTGCCGAGAACCGCGTCAGCCAGGACATCTCGCGTGACACGCACAACGGCCAGCTCGGGAACCCGGCCAGCGCATCGTCGCAGCGCATGCAAGCCGACGTCCAGCGCAATATCAACCAGCAGGAACGCATCCGCAATGGCGTCCAGAACGGCTCGCTGACCGATCGCGAAGCCGCCGGCCTGGAACGAGGCCAGGCGCATGTGGACAAGCGCGAGGCGCGCGCCGGCCGCAACGGTCACGTCGGTGCGGGCGAGCAAGGCCGCATCATGGGTGCCGAGGACCGCGCGAGCGGCAACATCTACCGCGAAAAGCACAACGGCCATCGCCGCGGCTGACGCAGCCTGGGAATGGCGGCGGCGCTGCCCGGCTCAGTCTGGCCGGCGGCGCCAGACCTGCCAGCGCTCCTGCCCTTCGAAGACCGGCAGGGGCGCTGCGGACGGACGGTCATCGATACGCTCGAAGGCGGGCCCGAGCAGGGCATCCAGCTCGGACGCCGGCATGGCGAACGGCGGCCCGCCGCGCTTGTCGCCCAGGAAGAAATAGCCAGCCAGCAGGCCGCCGGGCGGCAACAGGGCGGCCACGCGTTCGGCATAGGCCTCGCGCAATGCCGGGGGCAGCGCGCAGAGGAAAGCGCGCTCATAGATCAGCTCGCAGCGCGGCTGCGGCGTGAAGGCGAAGAAGTCCGCTTCGCGCACGATGGTCCCAGCCGGGCCCAGCGCGCGGCGCGCCGAGGCGACGGCCTGCGGCGAAAAGTCGATGGCCGTGACCGGCCAGCCGCGCTCGAACAGCCAGCCCGCTTCCCAGCCGTTGCCGCAGCCCGGTACCAGCGTCGGGCACGGCGCCTTGTTCTCGACGAACTGCTGGAACTCGACCGGCACGCCCTGCAGGTCCCAGGGCGTGAAGCCCTGTTCGAAGCGTTCGTCCCAGAACGCCGGATCCGCCGCATTGCGGGTGGTGAAAGACGGCGGGCTGGGTGCCTTGTCGGCCGGGTTCATGACGTCTCTCCTGCGATCTACCAGTAGCCAGTCCACGCCAGCACATGCGTCAGCACGATGCCGGCGACGAAGCCGCCGACCAGCAGCAGCACGGTGCCGATCAGGCGGTTGGTGCGGCGCTGTTCCGTCACCAGCATGGCCAGCAGCCGTTCCTGTTCGCCATTGGTGTTCAGCGCGCGGCGCTCCAGGAACTGGTGCGCCAGGCGCGGGAAATCGGGCAGCATCTTGGCCCACAGCGGCGCCTCGACCTTGACCCGCTCCCACGCGCCCTTCCAACCCACCTGCTCGTGCATCCAGCGTTCCAGGAAGGGCTTCGCCGTTTTCCACAGGTCCAGGTCCGGGTCGAGCTGGCGGCCCAGGCCTTCGATATTGAGCAGCGTCTTCTGCAGCAGCACCAGTTGCGGCTGGATCTCGACGTTAAAGCGGCGCGAGGTCTGGAACAGGCGCATCAGCACCATGCCAAGGGAGATTTCCTTGAGCGGCTTGTCGAAGTACGGCTCGCAGCATGCACGCACCGCGCTTTCGAGCTCTTCCACGCGCGTATCGGGCGGCACCCAGCCGGATTCCACGTGCAGCAGCGCCACGCGGTGGTAGTCGCGGCGGAAGAAGGCAATGAAGTTCTGCGCGAGATAGTTCTTGTCGAACTCCGACAGTGCGCCAACGATGCCGAAGTCGAGCGCGATATAGCGGCCGAAGGTCTCCGGCTGCACCGAAACGAGGATGTTGCCGGGGTGCATGTCGGCGTGGAAGAAGCCGTCGCGGAACACCTGCGTGAAGAAGATCTCCACGCCCTCTTCCGCGAGCTGGTGCATGTCGACACCGGCGGCCTTGAGCGATTCGCTGCGCGAGATCGGGATGCCGTGCATGCGCTCCATCACGAACACCGTGCTGCTGCACCAGTCCCAGAACACTTCGGGCACCAGCAGCAGGCTGGTATCGGCGAAATTGCGGCGCAGCTGGCTGGCGTTGGCCGCCTCGATCATCAGGTCCAGCTCGTCATGCAGGTATTTGTCGAACTCGGCCACCACCTCGCGCGGCTTCAGGCGCTTGCCGTCGGCCCAGAAGCGCTCCAGCCAGGTGGCCAGGTCGCGCATCAGCGCCAGGTCGCTGTCGATCACCGGCAGCATGCCCGGGCGCAGCACCTTCACCGCGACCTCGCGGCCATGGTTCGGGCCGCCCTTCAGCGTGGCGAAGTGCACCTGGGCGATCGACGCGCTGGCCACGGGCTGGTGCTCGAAGGTATCGAAGAGATCGTCGAGCCTTCGGCCCAGCGAGCGCTCGATGATCCTGACCGCCACCGCCGAATCGAACGGCGGCACCTGGTCCTGCAGCAGCGCCAGTTCGTCGGCAATGTCCGGCGGCATCAGGTCGCGCCGGGTGGACAGCACCTGGCCGAACTTGACGAAGATCGGTCCGAGCTTGGTCAGCGCCAGCCGCAGGCGCTCGCCGCGCGGCATGTCCAGCTTGCGCCCGATGGTCATGACGCGGACCAGGAAGCGGATCTTGCGGTTCTGGAAACCGGACAGCACGAGCTCGTCCAGGCCGTAGTACAGGATGACGAAGAGGATCTTGCCGAGGCGCAGAAGGCGGGTCATGCGACGGAATTCAGGGAACGGTGGCGCTGCGCGAAACGCGCGGCAGCAATAAATGGCGTCATGCCGGCGGCACGATCAGCGATGGGCCGACGGCAGCACCGTCGATCCGGCGGGACGGGCGCGCTCAAGCCGCTCCAGACGCTTCTCGAGGCGGGCCAGGTCGTCGCGCAGGCGGCCCACGTCGGTGCCGAAGTCGTCGAGCGCGACGTGGCGCACGAGCGTCGGCTTTTCGTCGAGCAGGTATTCCGTGACATTTTCCACGAGCGTGCGGCCCACGCGCGTGGCCTGCTCATGGAGCTCGCGCGCGCCGTCGACCATGCGCTGGGCGAGGCTGTCGCTGACCGGCCCGCCCAGGATCCCGCGAAAGGCCCGCGACAGGTCCTCGGCCGCGTCCCAGCGCAGGTTGCGCGCGAGCATCGAAACCGTGTTGGCCAGCTCCGCGTCGCCCTCGATGCGGACATGGCGCATGGCCGCCGCCTGGCCGCCGTCCGCCACGTCGGCGGCAACGAGCGGCCATTGCTGCAGCGGTACGAGAATCGTGACCGCCGGTGCTTCGGCGGCGGGCGCGAGTTCGGTGGCGCCGTCCTCGGTCACGCGCAGCGACAGCGCAAACGCAGCCGCGTCGAGGCGGACCACGCGGCCGGCAAACGCGGCCAGCTGGCCGCGAGCCCAGGGTTCCTGCTCGAGCAGGTGGTTCAGCGCGACAACGGCTGGCGCGGCCAGGGCGGAAGGCAGAGGATTCATGGCAATGAGCGTGCTGGGCACGGCTGGACGGGCAGGCCTGGCTCAGGTAGGTGGCACAGGCCAGGCACCGCTTCCAAACGGAAAAGGCCCGCGCTTTCGCGCGGGCCTCCATTCTAAGCTACTCCCCGCCGGCGTCACTGCCGTGGGGCATAGCCGGCACTCAGGATTCCTGCTGGATGCCTGCCAGTAGCCAGCCGCCCGAGCCGGAAACCGGCTTGGCCAGGTTCCAGACCTCGGCAAACGGCTGCGCCGCTTCACCGGCGCGCTCGCGGATCATGCCCGAGAATCGCACGCTGGCCAGGTGCTGGTTCGGCGAGGATTCGATGCCCAGCATCTGCGCCTCCAGCGTGACCACATCGGTCTTGTTGACCTCGGTGCCACGGTCGGCCAGGTCCATCTTGATCTCGGCGAACATTTCCGGCGTCGTGAACTCGCGGATATCGTCGAGGTTGCCGGCATCCCAGGCCGCCTGCAGGCGCACGAAGTGGACCTTGGCGTTGCGCAGGAAGGCATCGGTATCGAAGTCGGCGGGCACGCCCCAGGGCTGCTGAGCCACGGCATCGCCCGCGACCGCGGCGGCGCCGGCGGCCGGCATCACAGGATTGGCGGCCGGGGAGTACGGCTCCTGCTGGCGCAGCATCGGCTCGGCGTTGCCGCCCAGGCCACCCGCACTGCCGGCGCCGGCGTAGGCCGGCTGCTGGCCGCGCTGGCTGCCGCCACGGAACTTGCGGATCAGCCAGATCGCCACGAACGCGACCAGCGCGATCAGGATCAGGTTGGACAGGAAGCCCGCCATTGCACCGCCCAGGCCGAAGTGCGACAGCAGCGCGCCAATACCGAGGCCGGCGGCGATACCGCCCAGGATGCCGCCCCAGTTGCGCTTGGGCTTGGCCGCGGCCGCGGCTGCGCCGGCAGCCCCGGCGGTGGCCGGCGCTGCCTGCTGCGCGGGTTGCTGGGCCGGTTGTTGCGAAGGTGTCTGCTGTGCGGGCGCCTGCTGGCGTTGCTGCGTCACGTTGGACGATTGCTTGCCGATGCTGCGCGAGCCGCCCATGCGCTTGGCATTGGCGTCCAGCGCCACGCCGAGCGCGATCGCGGCAATCAGCGACCCCACCAGGAATTTTCCGCGAAGTGATGACATATTCAGTAATCCCCTGTCAGTTTCCGCTTAAATCCGGTCTCTAACGCCGAATTCAAGCCAGGAATGGCGATTTAATACTTGCGCCCGACGTGGAGCGCCACCACTCCGGCCGTCAGATTGAAGTATTCGACATTCTCCAGCCCCACTTGTTCCATCAAGCGTACAAGTGAGTCCTGGTCTGGATGCATTCTGATCGATTCCGCCAGATAGCGATAGCTAGGGGCATCCCCCGCCACCTTCTGCCCGAGCCACGGCAGCACCTTGAAGGAATAGATATCGTAGGCCTTCTCCAGCGGTTTCCATACCTTGGAGAACTCCAGCACCATGACCTTGCCGCCGGGCTTCACCACACGGCGCATCTCGGCCAGGGCGGCGTCCTTGTGGGTCATGTTGCGCAGGCCGAAGGCCACCGTGACCAGGTCGAAGTAGTTGTCCGGGAACGGGATGTGCTCGGCGTCGCACAGCGCCACCGGCGTGACGATGCCCTTGTCGAGCAGGCGGTCGCGCCCCACGCGCAGCATCGACTCGTTGACGTCGGTCAGCCAGACCTGGCCGGTCGGGCCGGCCTGCTTCGCGAATGCCTTGGCCAGGTCGCCGGTACCGCCGGCGATGTCCAGGACCTTATGGCCCGGGCGCACATTGGCCTGGGCGATGGTGAACATCTTCCACAGCCGGTGCATGCCGCCCGACATCAGGTCGTTCATCACGTCATATTTGCTGGCGACCGAATGGAACACGCCGGCGACCTTGCCGGCCTTTTCCGCTTCGTCGACCTTCTCGAACCCGAAGTGGGTTTCGCTCATATCTCAGACTCCAGGTACAGATCAGTGATGATGGCCGCAGCCATGGCCGCCGGGCGCCGCCATGGGCGTGTCGCGATCGACGCCGGCGGCTTCCAGGCGCTTCAGGTAGTCGGCCCACAGCGCATCCTGCTGGTCGCCGAGGCGGTACAGCAGTTCCCAGGAATAGATGCCGGTATCGTGGCCGTCGCTGAAGCGGATCTGGATGGCGTAGTTGCCCACGGGCTCGACCGCGGCAATGCCGACCTCGCGCTTGCCGGTCTGCAGCACTTCCTGGCCGGGGCCGTGTCCCTGCACCTCGGCCGACGGCGAATACACGCGCAGCAGCTCGAACGGCAGCCGGAAGCTGCGCCCGTTGTCGAAGCCGACTTCAAGCACGCGCGACTGCGTGTGCACCGTCAGCGCGGTGGGATGGGGAGTATCTTTTTCGAGGCCTGCCATAGTGGGTGCGCCGGCGCGGGCGCCTGGTGGGTTGGCGTGACGCGGTTCGCGCTCACGCCTCGCATACGACCCGATAGCTTACCGCAGCGCCCCCGCCTTGCCCATCTTGGGTGCCGGCGCCGTCATCGGGCACATAGCGCAGGCGGCGGCCATGGAATGCCGCGACGGTGCTGCGGTGCGCGATGCTGACGATCGCCGCGTCGGGCAGCGCCTCGACCATCAGGCGATACATGATGCCCTCGGTTTCCTCGTCAAGCGCGCTGGTGGCCTCGTCCAGGAACAGGTAGCGGGGCTTCTGCAGCAGCGCGCGGGCAAAGGCCAGGCGCTGCTGCTCGCCGGGCGACAGCCGCAGCGACCAGTTGTCGAATACGTCGAGCTGGTCCACGAGTTGCTGCAGGCGGGCCTGCCGCAACACGGCCTGCAGCGCCTCGGCGGCATGGGCCGTGCCTGCGTCCGGGTAGGCGAGCGCATCGGCCAGCGTGCCGATCGGCAGGTAGCTGCGCTGTGGCAGGAACAGCGTGCGCGCGTCGGCCGGCATCGTGATGGTGCCGCTGCCATACGGCCAGATTCCGGCCAGCGCGCGGAACAGCACGCTCTTGCCGCAGCCGGAGGGCCCGCTCACGAGCCAGCGCTCGCCCGGCGCGATGGCCAGTGAAAACGGCGCCACCAGCGCGCGCTGACCGACGCTCGCGCCGCGTTGCGCGCGCACCGGCAGCGCCAGGCCCAGGCCCTCGACACGGATGCCCTCCTGCGGCGCGCCGGTATGTTCGACCTCGATATCGCGCACGCCGGTATGCGCCTGGTCCTGCCGCTCGGCCACGCGGATCGCCTCCTGGAAATCGATCAGGCGGTTGGCCGCGGCCTTCCAGCCCACCAGCGTGGCGTAGCTGTCCACGAACCACGACAGCGCGCCCTGCACCTGGCCGAAGGCCGAGCTGGTCTGCATCAGGCCGCCGAGCGTCATCTTGCCGGCGAAGTAGCGCGGCGCCGCCACCAGGATCGGGAAGATGATCGCGAACTGCGCATAACCCGAACTCACGAAGGTCAGCCGCCGCGTATAGCGCATGAGCTGGTTCCAGTTTGCGCGGATGCGGTCGAAGCGCGCGCGCAGGCCAGCCTGCTCGGTCGGTTCGCCGCGGTACAGCGCCACGGGTTCGCTGTTCTCGCGCAGGCGCACCAGCGTGAAACGGAAATCCGCCTCGTACTGTTCCTGCTGGAAATTCAGGCCGATCAGCGGCCGTCCGACGATATGCGCGATCAGCGAGCCGATCACCGCGTAGCCCGCGGCGAACCACACCATATAGCCCGGGATCACGATCTCGTTGCCGCCCAGCGCAAGACTGATCGGGCCAGAGACCGTCCACAGGATGCCGACAAAGGACAGCAGCGTCACCACCGAATTGAGCAGCCCCAGCGACAGCGACAGCGCGCCGTCGGTGAACTGGCGCAGGTCGTCGGAAATCCGCTGGTCAGGGTTGTCGGTGGTGTGCGTCTGCTCGATCCGGTAGTACGCCTGGTGCCCCATCCAGTGGCCCATGAACCGGCCCGTCATCCAGGTACGCCAGCGCATCTGCAGCATCATCGTGTAGTACTGGCGCGAGATCGCGGCGACGATAAAGAACGCCGCGATCCACGAGAAGCGCAGCAGCAGCACCTTGAACGAGGCGTAGTCGCGCTGCTCCAGCGCGTTGTAGAACACGCGGTTCCACTCGTTGAGCAGCACGTTGATATAGACGATGCCCAGGTTGAGCGCCACCACCAGGGTCAGCAGGCCGAGCCCCGCCTTGCGGTCTTCGGACTTCCAGTAAGGCTTGATCAGCGCCCAGGTCGCGGCCATGCGCAGCCGGCTCTGGATCTTGAGGGCCCGTGCGGGAACGGCCGGGCCCGGTACGGTGACGGATGTCGGGGTCGAGGACATAGCGGCAGCGGTTCGCCCGCTGCGCAGCCGCGGCGGACTTGTTCTTTTGGGGGAAGAGGCGGCGCGGATGGCCGCCGCATCGACAACAGGATTCAGACGCGTCCACGCGGGCGTGGGTTCCGCGCCGGCATCCTACCTCACGCAGCGGGCCGTCAGGTGCCGTGTTCAGGCGTCGGTGTCCAGCACGGAAAGTGCCGTACGCAGCGCCGGCAACCGGCTGGCCAGTTCGGCCACGCGCGCCGCGTCGGCAGCACGCTGGGGTGCCGCCCAGATCGCCTCGGGGAAATGCGTGTCCCAGCGGTAGCGCGGAATGATGTGCCAGTGCAGGTGCGGGACCATATTGCCGAACGCGGCCAGGTTGACCTTGTCCGGCGTCATGACCTCGCGCACCACGCGCTCGACGCGCGCCACCAGACGCATCAGCCAGGCCTGGTCGCCATCGTCCAGGTCGGTCAGCTCGGCCGCATGGTCGTTCCAGACGATGCGGCAGAAGCCGGGGAAGCGGTCGTGCTCGACCAGGATCACGCGGGCGCGGTCACCCATCCAGACGAGTTCGCCGCCGTCGGCTTCGCACAGCGTGCAACCCGGTGTGCGCGTCACACTAGCACCCGCTCGATGCCGCCGGCGTTGGCCTTGGCCACATACTCGGGCATCCAGTTCTCGCCCAGCAGATGCTTCGCCATTTCCACGACGATGTAGTCGGCCTGTACCGACGCATCCTCGTTATAGCGCGACAGCCCCTGCAGGCACGACGGGCAGCTGGTCAGGATCTTGACGTCGCCGCTGAAGCCGTCGGCGCGCAGCTTGTCGGCGCCCTTGGTCATCTCCTCTTCCTTGCGGAAGCGGATCTGGGTCGAGACATCCGGGCGGGTCACCGCCAGCGTGCCGGACTCCCCGCAGCAGCGCTCGTTCTTCTCGATCTTGCCGGCGCCCGCGTTGCCGCCCATCAGGTCATTGACCAGCTTGGTCGGGTCCATGGTCTTGATCGGGGTGTGGCAGGGGTCGTGGTACATGTAGCGCGTACCGGTCACGCCCTCGAGCTTCACGCCCTTTTCCAGCAGGTATTCGTGGATGTCGATGATGCGGCAGCCCGGGAAGATCTTCTCGAATTCATAGCCGGCGAGCTGGTCGTAGCACGTGCCGCAGCTGACCACCACCGTCTTGATGTCGAGGTAGTTCAGCGTATTGGCCACGCGGTGGAACAGCACGCGGTTGTCGGTGACCATCTTCTCGGCCTTGTCGTACTGGCCGTTGCCGCGCTGCGGATAGCCGCAGCACAGGTAGCCCGGCGGCAGCACGGTCTGCACGCCCACATGCCACAGCATCGCCTGCGTGGCCAGGCCGACTTGCGAGAACAGCCGCTCCGAGCCGCAGCCCGGGAAGTAGAACACCGCCTCCGACTCGGGCGTGGTCGCCTTCGGGTCGCGGATGATCGGCACAATCTCGCTGTCCTCGATATCGAGCAGCGCGCGCGCGGTCTTCTTGGGCAGGTTGCCCGGCATCTTCTTGTTGATGAAGTGGATCACCTGCTCGCGCACCGGCGGCTTGCCCACGGTGGCGGGCGGATGCGCGGTCTGCTTCTTCGCGAACTTCTTCAGCACCTCGTTGCCCAGGCGCTGCGCCTTGTAGCCCCAGTCGATCATGACCTTGCGGGTCAGGTTGATCGTTTCCGGGCTGGTGGCGTTCAGGAAGAACATCGACGCGGCTGTGCCGGGGTTGAACTTCTTCTGCCCCATCTTGCGCAGCAGGTTGCGCATGTTCATCGACACGTCGCCGAAGTCGATCTTCACCGGGCACGGCGTCGCGCACTTGTGGCACACCGTGCAGTGATCGGCCACGTCCGAGAACTCGTCCCAGTGCTTGATCGACACGCCGCGGCGGGTCTGCTCCTCGTACAGGAAGGCCTCGACCAGCAGCGAAGTCGCCAGGATCTTGTTGCGCGGGCTGTACAGCAGGTTGGCGCGCGGCACGTGCGTGGCGCACACCGGCTTGCACTTGCCGCAGCGCAGGCAGTCCTTGACGCTGTCGGCAATGGCGCCGATGTCGCTCTGCTGCATGATGATGGACTCATGTCCCATCAGGCCGAACGACGGCGTGTATGCATTGCGCAGGTCCGCGCCCGGCAGCAGCTTGCCCTTGTTGAAACGGCCCTGCGGATCGACCTTCTGCTTGTAGACGCGGAAGTCGCCGATCTCTTCCTCGGTCAGGAACTCGAGCTTGGTGATGCCGATGCCGTGCTCGCCGGAAATCACGCCGTCGAGCGAGCGCGCCAGGTCCATGATGCGGGCCACCGCGCGGTGGGCATCCTGGAGCATCTCGTAGTTGTCGGAGTTGACCGGGATATTGGTGTGCACGTTGCCGTCGCCGGCGTGCATGTGCAGCGCCACGAACACACGGCCGCGCAACACCTCCTTGTGGATCGCCTGCGCCTCGTCGAGGATCGGCTTGAACTCGCCGCCATTGAAGATCTTGCGCAGCTCGGCGCGCACTTCGCCCTTCCAGGACACGCGGATGGTGCGGTCCTGCAGCAGGTGGAACACATTGGCATCCGGCTGCTGCGCCAGGCGCGCGTCGAAGGCCTGGCCGAGCAGGCCCAGGCCGTGCCCGATCAGCGACGCCTTGGCGGTGGCCAGCGGCGTGTCGAGGTGGTCCTGCAGGTAGCGCCAGCGCGCGCGGATCTCGCGCAGCAGCGTGAGCGCGTGCTGCACGCGGTCTTCGAGCAGTTCGGCGCTCGGGATCTCGTTGGCGTCGTCGCTGCGGCCGAGCGGCAGGTTGCCGCGCGCGAAGAAGGCCTCGAGCGCGTCGACCAGCGCTAGCTTGTTCTTGATCGACAGTTCGATGTTGATGCGCTCGATGCCGTCGGTGTACTCGCCCATGCGCGGCAGCGGGATCACCACGTCTTCATTGATCTTGAAGGCGTTGGTATGCCGCGCGATGGCGGCGGTGCGCGAACGGTCGAGCCAGAATTTCTTGCGGGCCTCGGGGCTCACGGCGATAAAGCCTTCGCCGCTCTTGCCGTTGGCCATGCGGATCACTTCCGAAGTGGCGCGCGCCACGGCGTCTTCATCGTCGCCGACGATGTCGCCGATCAGCACCATCTTCGGGAAGGCGTTGCGCTTGCTCTTGGTGGCGTAGCCGACCGCGCGCAGGTAGCGCTCGTCCAGGTGCTCCAGGCCGGCAAGGATGGCGCCGCCCGGCTTTTTCGACTCGGCGTCGAGGAAGTCCTTGATCTCGACGATGCTCGGAATCGCATCGCGCGCCTGGCCGAAGAACTCCAGGCACACGGTACGGATGAACTTCGGCATGCGGTGCAGGATCCAGCGCGCGCTGGTGATGATGCCGTCGCAGCCTTCCTTCTGCACGCCGGGCAGGCCCGCCAGGAACTTGTCGGTAACGTCCTTGCCCAGGCCTTCCTTGCGGAACTTGCGGCCCTCGATCACGAGCGTCTCGGTGCGCAGCACCTTCTCGCCCGGCGCACGGTTGCCGTCGGACCACTTCAGCTCGAAGGTGGCGACCGGCACGTCGTGGATCTTGCCCAGGTTGTGGTCCAGGCGCGTGACTTCCAGCCAGTTGCCTTCCGGATCGACCATGCGCCACCAGGTCAGGTTGTCCAGCGCGGTGCCCCACAGCACGGCCTTCTTGCCACCGGCGTTCATGGCGACGTTGCCGCCGATGCACGATGCGTCGATCGAGGTCGGGTCCACCGCGAACACCAGGCCGGCCTTGTCGGCGGCGTCGGCCACGCGGCGCGTCACCACGCCGGCGCCAGAGAAGATGGTGGCAACCTTGTGCGAGACGCCCGGCATGTCGGTCTGCTCGACCGGGCCGAGCTGTTCCAGCTTCTCGGTATTGATGACCGCGCTCATCGGCGTCAGCGGCACGGCGCCGCCGGTATAGCCGGTGCCGCCCCCGCGCGGGATGATGGTCAGGCCGAGCTCGAAGCAGCCCTTGACCAGGCCGGCGATCTCTTCCTCGGTGTCCGGCGTCAGCACGACGAACGGATATTCCACGCGCCAGTCTGTAGCGTCGGTCACGTGCGAAACACGCGACAGGCCGTCGAACTTGATGTTGTCCTTCTGCGTGACGCGGCCCAGCACGCGCTGCGCGCGCTTGCGCAGGTCGTAGGCGGCGGCGAACTCGTTCTTGAAGTCCTCAACTGCCTGCTTGGCAAAGGCGACCAGTTGCTCCACGCGGTGCGAGCGGTCTTCGGCGGCCGGCTCGGCGTGCTCGGCACGGTCGGCGGCACGGCGCTTCTCGATCTCGCTCAGGCGGTGGTGCAGCGCGCTCACCAGCATCTGGCGGCGCTTGGGGTTCTCGAGCAGGTCGTCCTGCAGGTACGGGTTGCGGCGTACCACCCAGATATCGCCCAGCACCTCGTACAGCATGCGCGCCGAACGGCCGGTACGGCGCTCGCTGCGCAGTTCGTCCAGGATGCGCCAGGCCTCATCGCCCAGCAGGCGGATGACAATCTCGCGGTCCGAGAAGGACGTGTAGTTATAGGGAATTTCACGCAGGCGCGGCGGGGCGTCCTGCGCGGCCAGCTTGGCGTCGAGCACGAGTGGGGCGTTCATGGGGGGACCGCTTCCTGCTGCGCACTGGAGGTGTGCGCCGATCGTTCATTAAAGGGCGATTGTACTGCATGGCGCGGTTTCGCCGCACCGCAACACGGCACAACCCGAGTCGGAACAAGGGTTTAGCGCCGCTTTATGCGCCATGATCCACACAAGGATTCAGAACCACGCCCGGAAGATTTCGGCAATGTTGTGCCAAAAACTGTCAGGAATCCACAGCAGGCTGGCAGTCATGGCCAGATAGCGCAGGAATTTGCCGATCGCCATATAGGCCAGGCTCGGCCAGAACGACAGTCGCAGCCAACCCGCCAGAGTGCACAATGGATCACCAATGGCCGGCAACCACGATGCCAGCAGCGTGGGCGGGCCCAGCCGCCGCATCCAGTGGAAATAGCGCGCATCGAGCTTCGGCTTGGTGGGCTTGCGCACATGCTTGCGATGTTGGAGGTGTTCCTGCTCGTGCTCGCGCTCCTGGCGCCGCTTGCGGTAGCGCACCAGCGCGAGCTTGGCCGCATAGCCAAGCCACCAGTCGATGGCGCCGCCGGCCGTATTGCCGAGCGTGGCCACCACCACCGCCGGCCAGAACATGTGCGGATTGAGCTTGATATAGCCGAACACCGCCGGTTCCGAGCCGAGCGGCAGCAGCGTGGCCGACACCAGGCTGACGACGAAGATGGCGGGCAGGCCCACCTTGGGGAGGGCGACGATGTCGAACAGCCAGTCGAAGAAGGCTTCCATGTCGTGATGCCGGGTATCGGGTAGTGCCTGGGTGGCGTCAACCATTCTAGCCGCCCCCCTTTCGGGGCACGGGCAACCCGCATGGCAGCGCCCGGCGATTTGTGATTAACTGTTAGAGCCCGTCGCGGCCAAACGTTCGCGGCCGCCGGGAGTTTTCCTCCCGCACGGCAGTCGCCGTGGGCAGCACCGGCAGCACCAATATCACGAAATAGCCGTAGCAAACGGCAGTACCGCGTCGTGGCCAGTCCCGCGCTGTTTTTTTCGGGATTTCGGGGAGTTGGTCATGCGCGTCCACCCACATGGAGACAAGCATGCCGATTCCGATCCACCTGACGGTCAATGGCAAGGCCGTTGACGCGCAGGTAGAACCCAATACCCTCCTCGTCCAGTTCCTGCGCGACCAGTTGCGCCTGACCGGTACGCACGTCGGCTGCGATACCGCGCAGTGCGGCGCCTGCACGATCCACCTGGACGGACGCGCGGTCAAGTCCTGCAATATCCTCGCCGTGCAGGCCGATGGCGCCCAGGTCACGACGATCGAAGGACTGGCCGGCGACAAGATCGGCAATGGCCTGCATCCGATGCAGGAAGCCTTCCGCGAATGCCACGGCCTGCAATGCGGTTTTTGCACGCCGGGCATGGTCATGGCGGCCACCGCGCTGGTCAAGGCCCAGCCGGACGCCGATGCCACCGCCATCCGCCAGCAGCTCGAAGGCAACCTGTGCCGCTGCACGGGCTACCACAACATCGTCAAGGCCGTGCAGCAGGGCCAGGCCGCCATGCGCGCGGGCACCGCCGCGAGCGCAGAGTAAGGGAGCCCAGCCATGAACGCACCCGAATCGCAAAAATTCGTCGGCACGGCGGTCAAGCGCAAGGAAGACTTCCGCTTCCTGACCGGCAACGGCCAGTACACCGACGACATCGTGCTGCCGCAGCAGAGCTACGGCTACTTCCTGCGCTCGCCGCACGCGCATGCACGCATCAGGTCGATCGACAAGAGCGCCGCGCTGGCCTCGCCCGGCGTGATCGCCGTGCTGACCGGCGACGACATGGCCGCCGACAAGGTGGGCGGCCTGCCCTGCGGCTGGCTGATCCACAGCATCGACGGCTCGCCGATGAAAGAGCCGCCCCACCCCGTCATCGCGCAGGGCAAGGTACGCCATGTCGGCGACCAGGTGGCGCTGGTGGTGGCCGAAACGCTGATGCAGGCGAAGGATGCCGCCGAGAAGATCGAGGTCGACTACGAAGAGCTGCCCGCCGTCGTCAACGCCGCCGATGCCGCGACCGCCTCGACGCTCGTGCATGACGACGTGCCGGCCAATACCTGCTACACCTGGGGCCACGGCGACAAGGCCGCTACCGACGCCGCCTTTGCAAAAGCGGCGCACGTGATCACGCTCGATATCGTCAACAACCGGCTGATCCCGAACGCGATCGAGCCGCGCGCGGTCAACGCCAGCTACGCGCGCCAGGACGACAGCTATACCGTCTACGTGGCCAACCAGAACCCGCACGTGGAACGCCTGCTGATGGGCGCCTTCGTGCTGGGCCTGCCGGAATCGCGGCTGCGCATCATCGCGCCGGACGTTGGCGGCGGCTTCGGCTCCAAGATCTTCCTGTACCCGGAAGACGTGGCGCTGACCTGGGCGTCGAAAAAGGTCGGCCGGCCGATCAAGTGGACCGCAGAACGTTCGGAGTCGTTCCTGACCGACGCGCACGGGCGCGACCACGTGACCAGGGCCGAGCTGGCGCTCGACAGCGACGGCAAGTTCCTGGCCATGCGCGTGCACACCACCGCGAACATGGGCGCGTACCTGTCGACCTTCGCCAGCAGCGTGCCCACCATCCTCTACGCGACGCTGCTGGCCGGACAATACGCCACGCCCGCTATCTACGCCGAGGTGAAAGCGGTATTCACCAACACCGCGCCAGTGGACGCCTACCGCGGCGCCGGCCGGCCCGAGGCCACCTACGTGGTCGAGCGCCTGGTGGAAGCCGCCGCGCACGAGTTGAAGACGGACCCTGCCGAGCTGCGCCGGAAGAACTTCATCCGCCAGTTCCCGTACGCCACGCCAGTCGGCCTGACCTACGACACCGGCGACTACGAACCTTGCCTTGCACGCGCGCAGGAACTCGCGGACGTGAAGGGCTTTCCTGCCCGTCGCGACGAGGCGAAGCAACGCGGCAAGCTGCGCGGCCTCGGCTACTCCTGCTACATCGAAGCGTGCGGCCTGGCGCCGTCGAACATCGCCGGCGCACTGGGCGCGCGCGCGGGCCTGTTCGAGGTCGGCGAGATCCGCGTGCACCCGACCGGCACGGTGACCGTGTTCACCGGCTCGCACAGCCATGGCCAGGGCCACGAGACCACCTTCGCGCAGATCGTGGCGGACCGGCTCGGCATCGCGCTGGAATCGGTCGAGATCGTGCACGGCGATACCGGCCGCGTGCCGTTCGGCATGGGCACCTATGGCTCGCGCTCGCTCGCGGTGGGCGGCTCGGCGATCATGAAGGCGCTGGACAAGATCGAGGCCAAGGCCAAGAAGATCGCCGCGCACTTGCTGGAGGCGTCCGATGCCGACATCGAGTTCAGCGACGGCCTGTTCCGCGTGGCCGGCACCGACCGCACCAAGACCTTCGGCGAAGTCGCGCTGAGCGCGTACGTGCCACACAACTATCCGCTCGACAAGCTGGAGCCGGGCCTGAACGAGAACGCGTTCTACGATCCCACCAACTTCACGTATCCCTCGGGTGCCTATGTGTGCGAGGTGGAAGTCGATCCGGACACCGGCGAATCGCAGGTGGTGAAGTTCACCGCGGTCGACGACTTCGGCAACATCATCAACCCGATGATCGTCGAAGGCCAGGTACACGGCGGCATCGGCCAGGGCCTGGGCCAGGCCATGCTGGAGCAGTGCATTTACGACCGCGACAGCGGCCAGCTGCTGACCGGCTCCTACATGGACTACGCCATGCCGCGCGCGGCCGACCTGCCCGACTTCACCGTGGAAACGGCCAAGGGCACGCCCTGCACGCACAACCCGCTGGGCGTGAAGGGCTGCGGCGAGGCCGGCGCCATCGGCTCGCCGCCGGCTTTCATCAACGCGCTGGTCGATGCGCTGTCCCCGCTCGGCGTGAAGGACCTGCAGATGCCCGCCACGCCGCACCGCGTGTGGCAGGCCATCCAGGCCGCCGAGGCCGCCAAGCCCTGAGCCCGCCGACGAACCGTAAAGGAAACCGACATGTACGCATTCCAGTTTGAACGCGCAGCTGATGCCAAGGCGGCCGTCGCGAAGCTCAAGGCCGATCCGGACGCCAAGTTCCTGGCCGGCGGCCAGAGCCTGCTGGCCGCGATGAAGCTGCGCCTCGCCGCGCCGTCGACGCTCATCGACGTGGCCCGCATTCCCGGCATGGCCGACATCCGCGTCGAAGGCAACGATGTGGTGATCGGCGCCGCCGCGCGCCACGCCGACGTCGCGGCCAACGCCGATGTACGCCAGCGCATTCCCGCGCTGGCCGCGCTGGCCGGCGGTATCGGCGACCGCCAGGTACGCGCCATGGGCACCATCGGCGGCTCGCTCGCCAACGACGATCCCGCCGCGTGCTACCCCGCCGCCGTGCTGGGCCTGGGCGCCACCGTGGTCACCGACCGCCGCACCATTGCGGCCGATGACTTCTTCAAGGGCCTCTACGAAACCGCGCTGGAGCCTGACGAGCTGATCACCGCCGTGCGCTTCCCGATCCCCGAGAAAGCCGCCTACATCAAGTTCCGCAACCCGGCCTCGCGCTTCGCGCTGGTCGGCGCAATGGTTGCGCGCACCGGCGGCAACGTGCGCGTCGCCGTCACCGGGGCGGCCGACAGCGTGTTCCGCTGCCAGCCGCTGGAACAGGCCCTGTCGGCCAGCTTCACGCCGGCGGCGGCGAAGGCGGTCAAGGTCGATCCATCAAGCCTGAACGCCGACCTGCACGCATCCGCCGAGTACCGCGCACACCTGATCCCGGTGCTGGCAGCGAGGGCAGTGGAGGCAGCAGGGTAGATGCAGGAGCGCCGCCAAGGGGAGTCAGCAAGCAAAGCAGCAGCCAATGCCATCCGAACCGCGATGGTTTGGTTGTTCTCTCCCCTTGAGCGGCGCCTCGCGCTGGGCCGGCTCCGCGGTCGTCCGGGGCATCGCCCCGGACAAGCTCGGAGCCGGCCCAGCGCGAGGAGGTGTCGCCGATCACGGGGTCGCCTTTCTTGCTTCTTCTTTGGCGAGACAAAGAAGAAGTAGCCTCCGAAGGAGGCTATGCCCGCGGCGCCAAGCCAAGCAACAACGCATGAAGTAACGACACGCGACACGCTGCAATGCAACCCACCTCCATCGACCACACCCAGTCCCTGCTGCAATCCCACCAGTACTTCGCCGACCGCGAAACCGCGACCGTGCTGTACCTCGCCCTGCGCATGCAGCGCCCGCTGTTCCTCGAAGGCGAACCGGGCGTCGGCAAGACCGCCCTGGCGCAGGCCATGGCCGAAGTCATGGGCACGCGCCTGCTGCGCCTGCAGTGCTACGAAGGCCTGGACGCCGCCAGCGCCCTGTACGAGTGGGACTACCCGCGCCAGATCATGGCCCTGCGCGTGGCCGAAGCGCGCGGCGAGCGCCCCGAAGCGCAGTCGCTCTATCACGACGACTACCTGCTCAAGCGCCCGCTGCTCGAAGCCCTGCTGCCCGACCCCGCCGCCCCCGGCGCGCCGCGCGTGCTGCTGATCGACGAGATCGACCGCGCCGACGAACCGTTTGAAGCGTTCCTGCTGGAGATACTGTCCGAATACCAGGTATCGATCCCCGAAATCGGCGTGATCCGCGCCGAGCGGCCGCCGCTGATCATCGTCACCTCCAACCGCACGCGCGAAGTGCACGACGCGCTCAAGCGCCGCTGCCTGTACCAGTGGATGGGCTATCCGCAGCGCGATCGCGAACTGCAGATCGTCGCCGCGCGCGCGCCGGAAGCCGCCGCGCGGCTGCAGGCGCAGGCCGTCGATTTCATCCACCGCCTGCGCGGCATCGACCTGTTCAAGGCGCCTGGCATCGCCGAAGCCATCGACTGGTGCCGCGCGCTGTCCGCGCTCGGCGTGACCGAACTCGACCCGCAGTCCGTGCGCGACACGCTCGGCGTGCTGCTCAAGTACCAGGACGACCTGGCCCGCGCCGACGGCCCCACCGTGGCCGAGCTGCTCGCGGGCACGTCTGCCGCGACCTGAACCATGGCCACGCTGCATCCCGCCCGCGCCGGCAAGCGTGGCGCCGCCCTGCCGGTGCTGGCGCGCAACGTCACGCATTTCATGCGGCTGCTGCATGACGGCGGCTTCGCGCTGTCGCCCGCCCATTCGGTCGACGCGCTCGAGGCGCTGCAATACGTGGATATCGGCCAGCGCGATGACGTCCGTGCGGCGCTGGCCGCGCTGGTGCTCTCGGGCCCCGACCAGCGGCCGCTGTTCGATGCCGCCTTCGACCTGTTCTGGCGCGACCCCGACTGGGAAGGCAAGCTGCGCGCCATGCTGCTGCCGCGCGTCGATGCCGGCGCGCCGCCGCCGCGACGCAGCAACCGCCTCGCCGACGCCCTGGCGGCACGCCAGCCCGACCTGCCCGCGCGGCCGCAGCAGACCGAAGCCGAACGGCTCGCGGTGCCCCTGACGTTCTCGGACCAGGAGCGCCTGGCCCAGCGCGACTTCGAGACCCTGACCGCGCAGGAATGGCGCGCGCTGCAGCACCTGGTACGCAAGCGCCGCGCCCACCTGGCCATGGAACGCACGCGCCGGCTGCGCCCGGCCGGCAGCGGCACCCATGCCGACCTGCGCGCGAGCGCCCGCCTGGCGGTACGCCAGCACGGCGAGTGGCTGCGCTGGAAATACCGCCGCCACGCCGAGCGCAAGCCGCCGGTGGTGTTGCTGCTCGACATCTCGGGCTCGATGAGCCAGTACTCGCGCGCGGTGCTGTACTTCTGCCATGCGCTGACGCTCTCGCGCGAGCGGCTGTCGGTGTTCCTGTTCGGCACGCGGCTCACCAACATCACGCGCGCCCTGCGCGAACGCGACCCCGACGAGGCCGTGGCCGTCATCACCGGCCAGGTGCGCGACTGGGCCGGCGGCACGCGCATTGGCGAGGCGCTCGCAAGCTTCAACCGCCAGTGGGCACGCCGCACGCTGTCGGGACGCGCCACGGTGCTGCTCGTCACCGACGGCCTGGACCACGAGCACATCGACCTGCTGAGCCAGGAGATGGCGCGGCTGCGGCGCTTTGCGCACCGCATCATCTGGCTCAACCCGCTGCTGCGCTATCCCGGCTTCGCACCGCAGGCGCGCGGCGTGCAGGCCATCCTGCCACATGTGGACGCGCTACGCCCGGCGCACAATCTCGACAGCCTGCTCGCGCTGCAGACCTTGCTGTCCGAACCAGGCGCCGGCACGGCTTTCGCTTCACCTATGAAATAAATCAAGCAGACAAGGAGCGCCCCCATGGAAATGAATCAAAGCCAGCGCCTGCCGGTGCCCCAGCAAGTGGCATGGGAAGCGCTCAATGACACGGCGCTGCTCAAGCAGTGCATCCCCGGATGTGAGAGCATCGAACCTGACGGCGAAAATGCCTACCAGCTCGCACTGACCGCGGCGGTCGGCCCGGTCAAGGCGCGCTTCAAGGGCCGCATGGCGCTGCAGGACATCCAGGCGCCGGACAGCTACACCATCCAGTTCGACGGACAAGGCGGTGCAGCCGGCTTTGGCAAGGGGACCGCACGCGTCACGCTGGAACCTGACGGCGACGAAACGGTTCTCACGTATGCGGTCAACGCGCAGGTGGGCGGCAAGATCGCGCAGATCGGCTCGCGGCTGGTAGACGCCGCGGCGCGCAAGATGGCGGACGCCTTCTTCACGCGTTTCACCGAGGCACTGGCCGCGCCGGCGCCCGATGAAGCCGAACCACAACAAGACGCCGCCCCCGATGGCGGCGAGACGCAACAAGCAGAGGAACCCAAGCGGAAGCGATCATGGACAGCGTGGATCTCGAAGTCCTGAGAAGCAGCGTACGGTGGCAGCAGGAAGGCCACCGCGTGCTTCTGGTCACGGTAGTCAGGACCTGGGGCTCGTCGCCCCGCCCCGAAGGCGCGATGCTGGCCGTGCGCGATGACGGGCTCGTCGTCGGCTCGGTTTCCGGCGGCTGCATCGAAGACGATCTGATCGACCGCGTGCGCCGGCTCGGCATCACCGCGGACCATCCCGAATCGGTCAAGTACGGCATCAGCGCCGAGGAAGCCCACCGCTTCGGCCTGCCGTGCGGCGGCACCATCGAACTGGTGACCGAGCCCATCGGGCCGGCGAGCGGCATCGCCGAATTGCTCGACGCGGTCGAGAACGGCCGGCTGGTCGCGCGCACGCTCGACATGGCCACCGGCAACGCCATGCTGGGACCGGCAGAAGCCACCGATGGCCTGGCCTTTGACGGCCGGACGCTATGCACCATCCACGGCCCGCGCTATCGCATGCTGGTGATTGGCGCGGGGCAGTTGTCAAAGTACCTGTGCCAGATTGCCGTGGGGCTGGGCTTCCAGGTCACCGTGTGCGACCCGCGCGAGGAATACACGGAAACGTGGGACATCCCTGGCGTGAGCATGGTGCGCACCATGCCCGACGACACCGTGATGGAGATGAACCTCGACGAGCGCTGCGCGGTGATCGCGCTCACGCACGACCCCAAGCTCGACGACCTGGCCCTGATGGAAGCGCTGCGCACGCGCGCGTTCTACGTCGGCGCGCTGGGCTCGCGCCGCAACAACCAGGCACGGCGCGAACGCCTCAAGGAGTTCGACCTGAACGATGTTCAGCTGGCCCGCCTGCACGGCCCGGTCGGGATCTTCATCGGCAGCCGTACGCCGCCCGAGATTGCCATCTCCATCCTGGCCGAAGTCGTGGCCGCCAAGAACCACGTCTCGCTACCGGACATCCTCCAGGTCGAGGGCGCCAAGGCCGCACGGGAAATGGCGGCAGGCACCGGCAGCAGCTGCAGCACCTGAGGACGCCATGAATGCCGCCCGCAATGCGCCCCTGATCAAGACCGACCTGCCGACCGGGATCCTGCTGGCGGCCGGGTTCGGCCGGCGTTTCGACGCCAATGGCCAGCGCAACAAGCTGCTCGAAAAGCTGCCTGACGGCCGCACCATTGCGTGGCGCAGCGCGCGCACGCTGGCCGCGGCGCTTCCAGACTCGATCGCCGTGATCCGGCCGGGCAATCCTGAGCTCTCAGAAGAATTGCGCCGGGGCGGCTGCCGTGTGATCGAAGCCGCCGAGGCCGAGGCCGGCATGGGCGCGGCGCTGCGTGCGGCAGTCGCGGCCACGCCCGATGCGCATGGTTGGGTGGTGGCGCTTGCCGACATGCCGTGGTTGCCGATGGAACTGGTCAGGGCGGTGGCCCTGACCATCACCACGCCCGAAACCATCGCCGCGCCGTGGCGCGACGGGCAGCGTGGGCATCCGGTCGGATTTGGCGCGGCCTGGCGGGAGGAATTGCTTCGCCTCGATGGGGATGAAGGGGCCAGGGCCCTGTTGAAGACGCAGCCTGTGACGAGGATTTTGACGGAGGATGAGGGGGCGTTTAGGGATGTGGATTTGCCGGGGGATCTCAGCAGGCGTTGAGTCGTTGTTCTTGGCGGGCGCCGCTGTTTTGCCGGCGTAGCTGGCGAAACAGCAGCGCATGCCAAGAACCCCTTACCCCCGAACAACCCCTTCAGCCACCCCCGAAGTCTTAGCCGCCATAATAAAATCATTCCGATGCAGCCCCTTGATCTTCTTGGTCCGCCACGACACCGTGGCATGCCCCCAGCCAAAGCTGATCTCCGGATGATGGCCTTGCGCCTCGGCCAGTTCCCCCACCCCATTGACGAAGGCCAGCGCCTGCGCAAAGTTGCCGAAGGTGAAGCGGCGTTCGAGCCGGCCGGCGTCGTCGGCCAGCGTCCACCCAGGCGTCTCGGCCAATAGCGCTTCCGCCTCTGCCCGTTCCAGCGGCGGAATGCCTCCACGGCAAGGCGTGCAGGTCTGCGATTCCAGTTTCTCGCTCATGGCAATCCTCCTTCGGCAGCCGCAGCAAGACTTCAGCCACCCTCGGTTTCCGACAGGGCCCGCAGGAACTCCTGGCTCCACCAGTGCACATCCTGGCAGCGCACGCGTTCCAGCAACTTCTGATGCCGAGCCTGTCGCTCGGCAAGCGGCATATGCAAGGCCTGCTGAATGGCCTGCGCCGTGGCGCGCGTATCATACGGATTTACCAGCAACGCCTCCTTGAGCTGCTCCGCCGCACCGGCAAAGCGCGAAAGCACCAGGACACCCGGATCATCCGGGTCCTGCGCGGCGATGAATTCCTTGGCCACCAGGTTCATGCCATCGCGCAGCGGTGTGACAAGCGCCACGCTGCTGGCACGGCACAGGCCCGGCAGCCGCTTGCGCGCCGTGGTGCGGTGGATGTACCGCACCGGCATCCAGTCCAGCTCGCCGAACTCTCCATTGATGGCGCCACTCAGCCGCTCCATCTCGTTGCGCAGGTCGGCATACGCATCCACCGACTCGCGCGACGGTGCCGCGATCTGTACCAGCGTCGCGCTCATGCGATTCTCCGGGTACTCAGCAAGCAGCCGGTAGAACGCTTTCAGACGTTGCGGCAGGCCCTTCGAGTAGTCGAGCCGGTCGATGCCGAGGAGCAGCCTGCGCTGCGCATACTGGCCGCGCATCATCTCGAACGTTTCCTGTGCTTCAGTGCCACGCCCCAGCTCGATGAACTCGTCCACGTCGATGCCGATCGGGAAGGCCTCGGCGCGCACCGTGCGATGGAAGGCCCGGAAGCGATGCTCGCCCATCGGCTCGGCGAACGCTTCGTTCTGCACGTAGCGCGAGAAGTGCTCCAGGTCGGTGTGGGTCTGGAAGCCAAGCAAGTCGTAGGCGAACAGCGCGCGCATGAGCCAGTCGTGCTGCGGGATGGCCGCGAGGATCAGCGGCGGCGGCAGCGGGATATGCAGGAAGAAGCCGATGCGCTGGCCGCAGCCGATGGCGCGCAATTCGGCCGCCAGCGGGATCAGGTGATAGTCGTGGATCCAGATGATGTCATCGGGCTCGAGCAGCGGCGCCAGCTTGCGTGCGAACAGCTGGTTCACGCGGCGGTACCCGTTGAGGTAGTTCGAGTCGAAGTCGGCCAGGTCCAGGCGGTAATGGAACGCGGGCCAAAGCACGCCGTTGCTGTAGCCGAGGTAGTAGGCGTCATGGTCTTCGCGGCTCATGTCCACGGTGGCCAGCGTGACATTGCCGGCTTGCTGCAGGTGGAGCTCGCCTTCGCCCGGCGTGCCCCCCTGGCTGGCTTCCAGCGCCTTGCCGCTCCAGCCGAACCACAGGCCGCCGGTCTGGCGCAGCGCCTCGGACAACGCGACCGCGAGCCCGCCCGCGGCCATATTGCGCGGATCGGCAACCCGGTTGGATACCGCTACTAGTCTTGGCATATCAGGTCGTGGGTGTTCGTCATGCCGGCCCCGCTCAGATCACGCTATCCCAGGGCGACGACAGACGCATGGCGCCGTTGATCAGCCCGACCATCGAGTAGGTCTGCGGGAAGTTGCCCCACATCTCGCCCGTCACCGGATGGGTGTCTTCGGACAACAGGCCCAGCGGATTGCGCGCCGCCAGCATCGCCTCGAAGATCTCCCGCGCTTCATCGCGCCGCCCGATCCGTGCGAGTGCATCGATGCGCCAGAAGGTGCAGATATTGAACGCGGTCTCGGGCTTGCCGAAATCGTCGGGCGCTTCATAACGGCGCATATACGGGCCGTCGCACAGCGTCCCTTCCAGTGCCTTGACCGTGGACATGAAGCGCGGATCGCGCGGATCGATGAAGTTCACCTCTGCCATCAGCAGCACGCTGGCATCGAGTTCGCGCCCGCCGAAGCTTTCAGTGAAGGCCTGGCGCGACGCATTCCACGACTCGGCCAGGATGCGGCCTTTCATGCGCTGCGCATGCTCATGCCAGTACTCCGCGCGCGACGGCAGCGCGAGCTTTTCCGCGACCTTGGCAATGCGGTCGCACGCGGCCCAGCTCATCAGCGCCGACGAGGTGTGCACGCGTGCGCGCGTGCGCAGCTCCCACATGCCCGCATCGGGCGTGCCGAACACCTTCACGGCCTGCTCGCCGACTTCCTCGAGCCGCCGGAATTCGGACGGGCCGCCGCGATGCAGCAGCCGGTGGTCGTGGAAGGCCTGCGCCGCGCCCAGCACGATATTGCCGTAGACGTCGTGCTGGAAGTGCTCCTGCGCCTGGTTGCCCACGCGCACCGGACCCATGCCACGGTAGCCGGGCAGGTGGTCGAGGATGCTTTCCGGCAGTTCGCGCTCGAGCCCGATGCCGTACAGCGGCTGGATATGCCCGTCCTGCGACTGCATCACCACATTGGACAGCCAGCGCAGGTAGTCCTCCATGGTGCCGACTTCGGACAGGCTGTTGAGCGCGCGCACCACAAAAAAAGCGTCGCGCAGCCAGCAGAAGCGGTAGTCCCAGTTGCGCCCGCTGCCAGGCGCTTCGGGGATGCTGGTGGTCATCGCGGCAACGATCGCGCCGGTTTCCTCATACAGCGACATCTTGAGCGTGATCGCGGCACGGATCACCGCGTCCTGCCATTCGCGCGGCACCGCCAGGCGACGGCTCCAAATGCGCCAGTAGGAGGTGGTCTCCTGCTCGAAGTCGCGCGCGGTTTCCTCGACACCGTGATTGAGCGTCTCATCGGGGCCGAGGATGAAGTTATGGCTGCGCGTGAGCAGGAAGGGCGTGTGCGACAGCACGTAGGCCAGTGGCGCATCGGTGGTCATGCGCAGCGTCATGCTGTCGCCGATGTAGCGCACATGGCTGCTGCCGCGCGTGATCTCCGGCACCTTGCGTCCCCACTCGAAGCGCGGCGCTACCACCACGCGCACGCGCGGCGCGCCGCGCACCGGGCGGATGCGGCGTACGATCGTGATAGGCCGGAAATAGCGGCCCAGCCGGAAGAAGCGCGGCGCGAAGTCGGTGATCTCCAGGCAGTTGCCGTGGATGTCGGTCAGGCGCGTGCGCAGCACGGCGGTATTCGGTTCGTACCACTGGCTGGAAGCGTGGAAGTCCTCGATCTCGATCGAGAAGTGGCCTGCGTTCTCGCTCGGGTCGAGCAGCGCGTTGAAGACCGGGTCGCCGTCAAAGCGCGGCATGCACGCCCACACGATCCGGCCGCGGCAGTCGACCAGCGCCGAGAACGCGCAATTGCCGATCATGCCGAGCGACAGCGACGGCGCCGCGTGGCGCGTGCCGCCATCGACGGTCTTGTGCACGCCTTCCGACGGCGGGTGGCCCAGTTCGGATGGGCTGCTTGGATTGGTTACGGATGTCACAGCGAATCCCCCTCAAGATGTCGTTGTGGAGCGGACACCCGGCAACTCATCCGGGGCCGGTGTGCCATCGAGCGCGCGCGCGGACCGGTGCAGCCAGCAGCGCAGCGCGGCCGGCCCGGTGACGCTGACCGTGGCCAGGGTGTCGCGCTGGCCGACCAGCACGCCGACGCCGCCGAGCTTGCGGATCACGGCGAAGCCCGCCTCGTCTGTCACATCGTCGCCGGCAAAGATGGGGCCGCGCCCGGCAAACGGCGGCATGTTCATGAAGGCCGCGATCGCGTCGCCCTTGTTAATGCCCGCGGGCTTGATCTCCACGACCATCTTGCCGGGCATGCCCTCGAGGCCGGTTGCATGGCGCAGCACGTCCGTCACCGCGGCACGCACCAGCCCTTCCAGTTCGGGCGCCTCGCGATAGTGGATGGCGACCGCCACGGACTTGCGCTCGAGACGCAGCCCCGGATGCCGGCGCACCAGCGCTTCCAGCGGCGGGATCAGCGGCTCCAGGCCTGGCGCCGGCTTCATTTCGACCTGGGCGCCTTCGGTGCGGAGTTCGGCACCGTGCACGCCGGCGGCCGGCAGCAGCAGTGGCTGCAGGAAGTAGTCGAGTTCGACGATCGGCCGGCCGGAAACGATGGCGAGCGCGCCTTCCAGGCGCTCGTAGAGCCTGCGCAGCGTCCCGACCAGTTCGGGCTCGACCTGAACCAGCTCGGGGCGGGGCGCAAGATCGGCCAGGGTACCGTCGAAGTCGAGAAACAGCGCGGTATTGGGTTCGATGAGCGGTAACGGGGGCATCGCGTCAAACCGTAGCATGTGATTCTGGCGAGCGTCCACCGGGCGCTGTCCTACACGGGACAGTTCGTCACATTGGCCCGTCCTCGTCCGCGCCGTAGTGCTCGCGGCGCCACCCCACCCCGGATGCCCGGTGGTGTCCGGGGACTTGTGCGGCGTTCCGATCCTTTATCATTGGCGGTTTCCGCCGAAATTTCCGGCTTTTTTGCGCGCGCTCCTTGCGCCCCATTTTTGCCCTTCCCCGCGCCGTTGCGTCGCGCCGCCAGGGCCTTTCGCCAACCCGCAGACATGAACCGCAAGCCCGCCTCCTCCAAACCCGACTATCTCAGGAAGATCCTGACCGCCAAGGTCTATGACGTGGCGCAGGAGACCGAGCTGACCTTCGCGCACAATCTGTCGGCGCGCACCGGCAACTCGGTGTGGTTCAAGCGCGAGGACACGCAGCCGGTGTTCTCGTTCAAGCTGCGCGGCGCGTACAACAAGATGGCGTCACTCACGCAAGACGAACTCAGGCGCGGCGTGATCGCGGCCTCGGCCGGCAACCACGCGCAGGGCGTGGCCCTGTCCGCCGCGCGCCTGCAGTGCCGCGCCATCATCGCCATGCCGGTCACCACGCCGCAGGTGAAGATCGACGCCGTGCGCGAGCGCGGCGGCAAGTGGGTGGAGATCGTGCTGCATGGCGAATCGTACAGCGACGCCTACAACCATGCCGCGGAACTGGAGAAGAAGCACAAGCTGACCTTCATCCACCCGTTCGACGACCCCGATGTCATTGCCGGCCAGGGCACCATCGCCATGGAGATCCTGCGCCAGCACCCGGGCCCGATCCATGCGATCTTCGTCGCCATCGGCGGCGGCGGGCTGATTTCGGGCATCGCCTCCTATATCAAGGCCGTGCGTCCCGAAGTCAAGGTGATCGGCGTGCAGACCGTCGACTCCGACGCGATGAAGCGCTCGGTGGAAGCCGGCAAGCGCGTCGAACTCAAGGACGTGGGCCTGTTCTCCGACGGCACCGCGGTCAAGCTGGTTGGCAAGGAGACCTTCCGCATCACGCGCGAACTGGTCGATGAAATCGTGCTGGTGGACACCGACGCGATCTGCGCGGGCCTGAAGGATGTGTTCCAGGACACGCGCAGCATCCTGGAGCCCGCCGGCGCGCTCGCCGTGGCCGGCCTCAAGCTGTATGCCGAGCGCGAAAAGCTCAAGGGCCAGCACCTGGTCGCGATCGCGTGCGGCGCCAACATGAACTTCGACCGCCTGCGCTTCGTCGCCGAGCGCGCCGAAGTGGGCGAGGCGCGCGAAGGCGTGTTCGCCGTCACCATCCCCGAAGAGCGCGGCAGCTTCAGGCGCTTCTGCGAACTGGTAGGCACGCGCAGCGTGACCGAGTTCAACTACCGCATCGCCGACAAGAAGATCGCGCACATCTTCGTCGGCGTGCAGATCGCCAGCCGCGCCGAGAACGACAAGATCGCCGCGGGCTTCCGCCGCCACGGCTTCGACACGCTGGACCTGTCCAACGACGAACTGGCCAAGCAGCACATCCGCTATATGGTCGGCGGCATCTCGCCGCTGGCGCATGACGAACTGCTCTATCGCTTCGAATTCCCCGAGCGCCCGGGCGCGCTGATGAAGTTCCTGTCGAGCATGAGCCCGAACTGGAACATCAGCCTGTTCCACTACCGCAACCAGGGTGGCGACACGTCCAACATCCTGGTCGGCATCCAGGTGCCGAAGAACGAAAAGCGCGCCTTCCGCGCCTTCCTTTCGACGCTCGGTTACGTACACTGGGACGAGACCGAGAATCCGGTCTACAGGCTGTTCCTCTCCGATCGCGGAGCTCAAGCATGAGCCTTCCTGAACACTCGCCGCTGGGCAAGCCCTCGGCATACAAGACCGAATACGATCCGACGCTGCTGTTCCCGATCCCGCGCCAGCCCAAGCGCACCGAGATCGGCCTGCCCGAAGGCAAGCCCGTGCCGTTTTTCGGCGTGGACATCTGGAATGCGTACGAGGTGTCGTGGCTGAATATGAAAGGCAAGCCGCAGGTGGCGCTGGCCACCTTCATCATTCCCGCCGGCACGCCCAATATCATCGAGTCCAAGTCGTTCAAGCTGTACCTGAACTCGTTCAACCAGAGCAAGATCGCGTCGCCGGAAGCGTTGCAGCAACTGCTGCACCATGACCTGTCGGAAGCAACGGGCGGGACCGTGCAGGTGCGGCTGGTGACCGAAGCCGACCTTGGCAAGCAGAAGATGGGCGAGCTGGAGGGATTGCTGCTGGACCGGCTGGATATCGAAGTCGACCGCTACGAGCCCGCGCCCGAATTGCTGCATGCGGATCAGAGCGAAACGCCGGTCGAGGAAACGCTGGTGTCGCACTTGCTGAAGTCCAATTGCCTGGTGACCGGCCAGCCGGACTGGGGCAGCGTGCAGATCCGGTATGTCGGGGCGCCGATCAATCAGGAAGGGCTGCTGAAGTATCTGATTTCATTCCGCAACCATAATGAGTTTCATGAGCAGTGCGTGGAGCGGATTTTTATGGATGTGATGCGGCAGTGCAAGCCGGTGAAGCTGGCGGTTTATGCGCGTTATACGCGGCGCGGCGGGCTGGATATCAATCCGTTTCGGACTAATTTCAATACGGCTTGGCCGGATAATTTTAGGAATGCTCGGCAGTAAAGGGTTGGTTGTGTCGTGCTTGGCAGGCGCTGCTGTTTCGCCGGCGTAGCCGGCGGGGGCTTTGTAGTTTTGATTAGCTCGTCTTGCTTGGCATGCGCCCCCTCAAAATTCAGCATGAAACCGAACCCCATAAAACTTCGCCGGCCCCCGATCAGCGTTGTACCCGGGGTTCCTCACATACTGAAAATCCGGACTGATACTCAGATATTTAAACGGCTGAAAGCTGTAATAAATCTCGAACACCTGCTCCGGCGCATAGTTGAGCGCCCCATCCCCCAGGAACGCCCCCTGCCCGCCAGCGGCAAGATATGCCCGATGGTTCGACCCGAGCATGTTCACGGCAAACGCCATACCCACCGCATCATGCGCCCGGCCCCATGAGCTGCCGTTCAGCACGCCGCCGAACGACACCTGCCGCCCGATCTCGGTAAAGGCATAGGTCTCGGTCTTGTCATCCGACATGCTGGCCCGGAAGAACACCCCCAGCGAATCATTCACCTGCTGCAGCAATGTCAGCCCCACACCGACCTTGGCGTGTTCCTGCCGCACGTCCGCTACGTCGGGCGTGACATTGTTGGCCTGGCCGAACTGGATCGCGTCGTTGAACGCCCCCATGCGCGCCTTGTTGCGGAAGAACAGCAACCGCGCCGTGCCGGGCCGCCCGGACACCGTGTAGCGCCTTTCGAGTTCGAGCACATCGCCGTAGTGCTCGAACATGCGCGTGTCGAGTTCCAGCCCGTTCGATTCCAGCGGCTGCAGGAAACGGCCGATGCGCGCGGACCAGTCGTCGCCGATGTATTCGAGTGCCACGCCCCAGTTGTAGCCGCGCGCATCGGCCGGGTAGTCCCACGCACCGTGCGTCAGGAACGACCAGTTCATGAACTGCGTGCGCGGATCGGAACCGTAGTCGTTCTGGTCGAACACGTCGAGCACGCCGAAGTTGCCGGCGGTCAGCACCACGCGGCGCTTGTCCACCGTGCGCGCGAACTGGTTGAAGTCGTCGTCCAGCTTCTCGGTCTCTCCGCCAAGCCCCCAGGTCTGCCGGATAAAGGCACGGGCGCGGTAGAAGACGGGATTGGTGCTGGCGCCCTTGGCAAGTTCGCCATTGCTCAGGCCCGCCATGCCGTGCAACTGCGAGAACGGCACGCCCTGCGCGACTTCAGGGTTGAAGTGGAATTCCGCGCCCTGCCACAACCGCAGGCCCAGGTCGAGCGTGCTCGTGAACGAGTAGCTTTTGGCGCGATCGGTGGTCAGGCTGTTCGGCCCCGAGTAGGCCGCGTTGAAGGCAGGCTTGCGTTGCCAGACGTAGGTCGCCTGGCCGTGAAAGGCGAACGGGCTTTCGGTTGCCACCGCCTCCGTGCCGGATTCTGCCGCCACATCCTGCGCCAGCGCCGGCACGCTCGCCCCCACCGACAGCATGGCGGCGAGGCAGCGGGCAAAGATGTGGCGCGGCATCGCAGCCGGGAATCGAAAACGCATGGGCGGTGGACAGTTTTTCCGGTTCCGGCTGGAAGCGGACTATGGGCGGGTCGAAGGATAGCCAAGGCGGTATGACCTGTCTACCCGCCCTTGCTGCAACGCAACATCTTTACATGACATGAGCGTGACTCCGCATCAACGTTGTAACAGGCCTTGAATTAATTAACTCGAAAATTAATATCAAACTGCTTTCCGTCAGATCAGCGATTCCAGCCGATGCCAGACCGCCCAGCCGCCCGCAAGACCGCCAAGCCCCGCGCCGAGCGTCGCGGCCCTGGTCGCCCGACCTCCGGGAATCCCGGCCAGCGCGATCAACTGCTCGACGCGGCCACCGAACTGTTCGCACGCCACGGCGTGGCTGGCACACCGATCCGCGCGATCGCCGAGCACGCGGGCGTGACGCCCGCCCTAGTGCACTACTACTTCCGCGACCGCGACCAGCTGCTCGACGCCATCGTCGAGGAACGCTTGCAGCAGCTCGTCGACGCGATCTTCACGCCCCCGGTGGCGCCCGCGGACCCGGTGGCCATGCTGGTCGGCATTGCCGGCCGGATGATCCGCGTGGCCGCTGCCACACCCTGGTTTCCGGGGCTATGGATCCGTGAAGTCGCCGGTGCCGACGGTCTGCTGCGCGAGCGCGTGCTGAACCGCTTCGCGCTGCAGCGCGCCGGCGCCCTGAGCGCGCCGCTGGCGACGGCGATCGCCGCCGGCAAGCTCAATCCCGGCCTGGAGCCGACACTGGTGATGCCATCGCTGGTCGGACTGGCGCTGCTGCCGCTGGCCACATCGCATATCTGGCAGCGGCTGCCCGGCGCCGGGCATGTCGATACCGAGACCCTGGTCCGCCACGTCAGCACGCTGCTGACGCAGGGGCTGGCACCAGCTGCCCCTACGCCGCCCGACGGCGCCACCGACTGACGCACTCTCGCACTGCCATGCAAGCACCCCGATTCCTGCCTGATTCCCTGGCCATCGCACGACGCATGTGGCCAACGCTGGCCCTGCTGCTTCCGCTGGCGGCCCTGACGGCTTGCGGCCAGGACAAGTCCGCCACGTGGCAGGGCTATGTCGAAGGCGAATTCGTCAGCGTGGCATCGCCGTTCGCGGGCCGGCTGGACAGCCTTGCGGTAAAGCGCGGCGAGCAGGTCGCAAAGGGCACGGCGCTGTTCGTGCTGGAATCCGACGACGAACGCGCGGCGCGCCAGCAGGCGGCCGAGCAGTTGCGCGCCGCCGAGGCACAGCTCGCCGACATGAAGACCGGCAAGCGCCCGGTCGAGGTCGATGTCAGCCGCGCCCAGCTCGCGCAGGCGCAGGCCACCGCGCAACGCAGCTCCGCGCAGTTCAGCCGCGACCAGCGTCAGTACGACATCGGCGGCATCTCGCAGGCGCAGCTCGAAGAGTCGCGCGCCACCGCCGCGAGCGATGCCGCGCGCGTGCGCGAACTGCAGCGTGATATCGACGTCGCCCGCCTGCCCGGCCGCGATGCCCAGCAAGCCGCGCAGGCCGCGCAGGTCGAGGCCGCGCGTGCGGCGCTGGCCCAGGCCGAATGGAAGCTCTCGCGCAAGGCGGTAGCGGCGACGCAGGCCGGGCTCGTGTATGACACGCCCTATCGCCTTGGCGAATGGATCCCCGCTGGCAGCCCTGTCGTGCGCATGCTGCCGCCCGGCAACGTCAAGGTGCGCTTCTACGTGCCCGAGACCGTGGTCGGGGCGCTGCGCAATGGCCAGTCGGTGCAGGTGCATTGCGATGGCTGCCCGGCGCCGGTGGCGGCCACCATCAGCTATGTCTCGAACGAAGCCGAGTACACCCCGCCGGTCATCTACAGCAACGAGACGCGGCGCAAGCTCGTGTTCCTGATCGAGGCGCGTCCGTCTGAGGCCGACGCGCCCAAGTTGCGCCCGGGCCAGCCGGTGGAGGTGCATCGGCCATGAGCAGCACGCCCACCGCGAATGGTGCCAACGGCGGCCTGGCCATCGACGTGCGCGGCCTCAACAAGCACTACGGCGACAAGCACGTGGTCAACGACCTCACCATGCAGGTCGCGCGCGGCGAGATCTTCGGCTTCCTGGGACCGAACGGCAGCGGCAAGACCACGTCGATCCGCATGATGTGCGGCCTGCTGACGCCCGACTCCGGGCAAGGCACCTGCCTGGGCTTCGACATCCTGCGCGAGTCCGACGAGATCAAGCGCCGCGTCGGCTACATGACGCAGAAATTCTCGTACTGGGACGACCTGTCGATCCGCGAGAACCTGGACTTCGTCGCGCGCGTCTACGGCATGTCCAACCGGCGCGAGGCGGTCGACCGCGCGCTAGAAGGCCTGGGCCTGGCCACGCGCTCGGCGCAGCTCGCCGGCTCGCTCTCGGGCGGCTGGAAGCAGCGGCTGGCGCTGGCCGCGTGCCTGCTGCACAAACCCGAGCTGCTGCTGCTCGACGAACCGACTGCCGGCGTCGACCCGAAGGCCCGGCGCGATTTCTGGGAGCAGCTTCACCTGCTGGCCGCGCGCGGCATCTCGGTGCTGGTCAGCACGCACTACATGGACGAGGCCGAGCGCTGCCACAAGCTCGCCTACATCGCCTACGGCAAGCTGCTCGCGCAAGGCACCGCCGACGAAGTGGTCGCCAGCCAGAACCTCGCCACCTGGAGCGTCGAAGGCGACGAGCTGGCCGAGCTGTCCGAACAGCTGCGCGGCGCGCCGGGCGTGGAGCAGACCGTCGTCTTCGGCACCGCGCTGCACGTGACCGGCCGCGACGCCGCGCTGCTTGGCGAAACGCTGCGGCGCCTGGCCGGCCCGGGACGGCGTGTCGAGCCAACCCAGACGAGCCTGGAAGACGTCTTCATCCACATGATGAGCCGCGCCGAAGACAACATAGGCGCAGGCACCGGTGCGGGCCGCAAGACGCGCAAGGAACAGTCATGAAACAAAACGGACGATTCGGCTTCTCCTTCGATCGCTGGTGGAGCATCGTGCTCAAGGAGTTCCTGCAGCTGCGGCGCGACCGCGTCACCTTCGCCATGATCGTGGGCCTGCCCATCATGCAGCTGCTGCTGTTCGGCTTTGCCATCAACACCGATCCGCGCCACCTGCCTACCGCCGTGATCGCCGCGGACCAGAGCGAATTCACGCGATCGTTCATCGCCGGCATGGAGAACTCCACCTACTTCAGGATGGTGGGCACGCTGCCGGATGAAGATGCCGGGCGCGAGGCGCTGATGAAGGGCAACGTGCAGTTCGTGGTCAGCATTCCGCCCGATTTCACACGCAAGCTGCTGCGCGGCGAACGGCCCGCGCTGCTCGTGGAGGCGGACGCCACCGACCCGTCCGCCACCAGCGCCGCGATTGCCGCGCTCACGCAGTTGCCGTTCAGCGTGGCACGCACCGACCTGAAAGGATCGCTCGCGCCGCTGGCCGGCGGCAAGGCGCCCTTCGACGTGCAGGTGCAGCGCCTCTACAACCCCGAAGGCATCACGCAGTACAACATCATTCCCGGACTGATGGGCGTGATCCTGACCATGACGATGGTCATGATGACGGGCCTGGCCATGACGCGCGAACGCGAGCGCGGCACCATGGAGAACCTGCTCGCCACGCCCGTGAAGCCGATCGAGGTCATGACCGGCAAGATCGTCCCGTACATCTTCATCGGCCTGATCCAGTCCACCATCGTGCTGATCGCCGCGCGCTGGGTGTTCCAGGTGCCATTCTTCGGCTCCGTGCTGGTGTTGTACATGGCGGCGCTGCTGTTCATCGCAGCCAACCTGACAGTCGGCATCACGCTGTCTTCGCTGGCGCAGAACCAGCTGCAGGCGATGCAGCTCACCTTCTTCTACTTCCTGCCCAATATCCTGCTGTCCGGCTTCATGTTCCCGTTCGCGGGCATGCCGGGCTGGGCGCAGGCAATCGGCAACATCCTGCCGATGACGTACTTCCACCGCATCATCCGCGGCATCCTGCTCAAGGGCAACGGCTGGACGGAGCTGTGGCCCAATGTCTGGCCGATGGCGCTGTTCATCGTGGTGGTAATGACGATCGCGGTGCGCTTCTATCGCCGCACGCTGGACTGACGGAGCCAACGCCATGCGTCCACGACTTCCGCTTCTTGGCTGCCTGCTATTGACGGCGTGCGCGGTCGGTCCCGATTTCCACGCACCGGCACCGCCTGCCGACACTGGCTACGTGGCGGGCCCGCAACCACAGGCCACGGTTGCCGCCGACATGCCCGGCAGCCTGCCGCACGGCCAGCCGCAGGCATTCGCGGCCGGTGCCGACGTGCCCGCGCAATGGTGGGCGCTGTTCCGCAGCCCCGCGCTCGATGCAACCATCCGCGCCGCGCTCGATGGCAGCCCCACGCTCGCGCAGGCCCAGGCGAAACTGCGCGAGGCACAGGAAAACCTGGCCGCGCGCACCGGCGCCACGCGCTGGCCGACGGTGGACGCGAACCTCAACACGAGCCGTCAGCAGGTCAACTTCCAGTCGCTCGGCATCATGGCGATCCCGAGCCCCGGGCCCTTCACGCTATACGGCGCGACAGTCCAGGTCTCATACGTCCTCGACCTGTTCGGGGGCCAGCGGCGCGAGCTCGAAGGCCTGCAGGCGGCCGTGGATTACCAGCGCTATGAGTTCGAGGCCGCGCGCCTGGCGCTTGCCGCCAACGTCGCCACGGCAGCGATCCGCGAAGCAGGGCTGCGCGCGCAGCTGGCCGAGACCGTGGCGATTGCCGAGGCGCAGCAGCGCGAAGTGGGCATCGCCGAGGACCGGCTACGCGCCGGCGGCGTGGCGCGTGTCGATGTGCAACGGCAGCGCTCCGAACTGGCGCAGACACAGGCGCTGATCCCCGGGCTCGCGCAGCAGATCGAGGCCACGCGCCACCAGCTCGCGGTCTACACGGGCCAGACGCCCGCCGCGGCGCAGTTGCCCGAGTTCAGGCTCGAGGACCTGCAGTTGCCCGAGGCCCTGCCGCTCAGCCTGCCATCGACGCTCGCGCGACGCCGCCCGGACATCCGCGCGGCCGAAGCGCTGCTGCACCAGGCCTCGGCCAATATCGGCGTGGCCACGGCCAATCTCTATCCGCAGATCACGCTCAGTGCGAGCGGCGGCTGGCAGTCCACCACGGCGCGCAACCTGTTCGACAGCTTCAACGTCTGGAGCCTGGCAGCCGGCCTGGTGCAGCCTGTGTTCCACGGTGGCGAACTGCTCGCGCGCAAACGCGCGGCCGAGGCCGCCTATGAGCAGTCGCTGGCGGCCTACCGCCAGGCCGTGCTGCAGGGCCTGCAGAATGTGGCCGATACCCTGCGCGCGCTGGAAGCCGACGCCGCCACGCTGCGCGCGCGCGCCGACAATGCGCGGCAGGCGCGCGACACGCTGGCCATCGTCTCGGAGCAGTACCGGCTCGGCGGCGTCAGCCAGCTCACGCTGCTCGATGCGGAGCGCCAGTCGCGCCAGGCCGCGCTGGACCTGGCCCAGGCGACCGCGAGCCGGCTCGCGGATTCCGCCGCGCTGCTGCAGGCGCTGGGCGGCGGCTGGTGGGAGGAAGAGAAGAATGCACAGGCCGGCGCCGCTGCGCCGGCCGTGCAATAAGCAAGGTCCGGGTCAGCGGCCGAGGAAGCCGCGCAGGCGCCGCACGCCTTCGTCGAGACGGGCCGGATCGCACGCATAGCACCAGCGCACGAAACCCTCGCCCTCGTCGCCGAATGCACTGCCCGGCGCCAGCCCCAGCCGCGCCTCGCGCACGAGCTGCTTGCACAGGGCCAGGCTGTCGGTGGTGCCGGACAGGCGGAAGAACACATACATGGCACCGTCTGGCGCATGCGCATCCACGCCCGGCAATGCGGACAGCGCGCCCACCAGATGGTCGCGTGCGCCGCGCAGCCGCTGCACCAGGTCGCGCGTGAACGGCTCGCCCTCGCGCACGGCCGCAACGCCTGCCTCCTGCACGAACGACGGCGCGCACGAGGTGTTGTATTCGATCAGCTTGCCAAGGTCGTCGATCATCGATGACGGCAGCACCATCCAGCCGAGCCGCCAGCCCGTCATCAGCCAGGCCTTGGAGAACGAGTTGACGCAGATGACGCGCTCCTCGCGCGAGGCGATGTCCAGGAACGACGGCGCGGTGCGGCTGTCTCCGCCGCCGGGCTCGTCGCCATAGTAGAGGCGCTCGTAGACTTCGTCGGCGATGATCCAGATGCCATGCCGGCGGCAATGGTCGAGCACGGTGCGCTGCGCCGCGCGCGACATCACCCAGCCGGTCGGGTTGTTGGGCGAGTTGACCATCAGCGCGCGCGTGTCCGGCGTCAGCGCGGCCAGCAGCTTGTCGACGTCGAGCGTCCAGCCGTGCGCGCCATAGTCGAGCGAGACGGTCTCGACCGAGGCGCCGAGGATCTTCGGGATCTCCACCAGGTTGGGCCACAGCGGCGTCACCGCCACCACGCGGTCGCCGGGACTGGCGATCAGCTGCGCGGCCAGCATCAGGCCATTGACTCCGGCGCTGGTGACGGCGACGTTGTCGATTGCGGTAGCACCGTGCAGCGCGCCGACATAGTCGGCCAATGCGGCGCGCAGCGGCGCGATGCCAAGGTTGTGGGTATAGAACGTGGCGCCGCCAGCCAGCGCGCGCGCCGCGGCGTCGCGGACAAAGTCCGGCGTGGCCTGGTCCGATTCGCCGAACCAGAACGGCAGCACGTCAGGCAGGCCGATGCCGGCATTGGCGACTTCGCGGATGCGCGAGGCGCGCAGGTGGCGGACGGCGGGGCGGGCGACTGGAATGTCCGGTTCGGACGGGTGGCGGCTTGGTCTGTCGGACACGGGCGCTCCTGCGGTAGGCATGGGATGCCAAGCGTACCGCAAAGCCGAGAACCATGCCGGGACAGTGACCGCCAGCGGCGCTACCTCGCGGGACTGTACAGGCCCGGCGCGCGCTGCCCCTCTTCCTGAGCCGCACCGGATGGCTTCAGCTTCAGGCCAAAGCTGCTTTGCACCCGATCGTCACGACCGGGCCGCAAGGCATACTGGTCGGAGCGAGCTGGTCGCGCTGCCTGAGCTGCGGATGCCGCAACGGGCACGCTCGCGTCCTTCGTCCCTGCGGGACGGGCAGCGGGCATCACAGCCAGCAACACGAAGAACGAAACAACGGATCTGAGGAACACGGGATACGTCAATGCCACACAGCGACGACGAAGCCTATATTGTGGCAGGCACGCGAGGGCGTCGCCAGCAGTGTGTTCGGCCTTGGCGGTTACGAATACCAGGCCGCTGCGGTCGAACCGGATGTAGCAGGTTGGGACCCTGCCCCAGCTTCATGATTGCCCGCCCGGTACGGTAACGCTGTACGCGTCACCTCAATCAGTTCAAAGCCCTGCGCCAGTAGATTCGGTAGCGGCGGCCGAGCTTCGGGCCCGGCGGGCTGAGCACCTGGGTACCACTGATGGCGACGTTGTAGTCGTCGTTGCCAATTCTCACCGAAACCGGGACCGGCGTCGGAGGGTAGCCACCGCCGGCGCGCTCCTGGAAGCGGTCCTGGACCGTCACGCCATTAGCCTTGTTGAGGTCGCTCATGGCGGCGCCATTCAGGTAGTTCAACTGATAGATGCGCGCAGTGCCGAGATCGCCGGTACAGGAGTTGGGAGAAGCCGCCTTGGGCGTATTGGTGCCGAACATCACGGTGCCCGAAAGCGTCGTGGAGCCACTGACAACCTTTTCGCCGGTCCCAAGCACGATGTACCACCCGCTCGCTGCGGTCAGTGCTGCATTGGCTTGCGCGATCTCTGCGGGGGTACCATCCTGCACCAGATTAGCCGTGGCGTCATAGAGGTAGCCATCGGCAACAGCGCTCGATCCGAGCGCGCCCTCGACGATCGCGGTCGAGCGCATCGCATTGAGGGCGTGGTAGTCCTTGATCATGTAGTAGCGGTTCTGGATCGTGGTATCGAATGGATGCTCGCGGTCGCCAGAACCAATCAGCAACGTGTCATAGGCAGGATTCGATCCGGCGACGGGCGGCACAACGTCGGGAGCGAAGAGAAACTTGCGCGCATCGGCGCCGGTACCGCCCAGCGTGGCCAGCAAACCAACCTTCCAATTTTTTGGCGAGGCGTCGCTGATGTTGATACGCCAGATATTGGCGCCTGTGTCGGCCGCGTAGATCCGGTCGATATACCCGTCATGATCGGAATCGATGATGGCCATGTTCGCCGGGATGGCATAGGCCATTCCGGGCACGTTCAGACCCTTGTCGCCGGTTGTCGCCGAGGGGCCGGCCTGCCACACGACGGAGCCGTCGACGGCGTCCAGTACCATCACGCCACGCCCCATGGTGGCATTCATTTGAACGATCGGGTCATTGGCACCCGGATCGTAGCCAAGCCCGAAAATCAGCACCGGGTCAGCGGAGGCGCGCACCTTCGCGACGCGCAAGTCAGACCAGGTCTGGCCCAATTCGGGAAAGTCCGCATTACTACGTTTCCAGAGCAGTTTCGGCGTGCTCGGGTCGCTGACATCCAAGGCATAGATGAAGCGTCCACCACGACGCATGGTCAGGAACAGGTAAGCCTTGTCGCCACGGGTGGCATCGATTACGCCGTCGCCCCTGGTCGAATACGTATAGACCGTTGCCGAACCGTCGACGAAATAGGGCTTGGGCGAAGTCGCGGAAATGACCGGAGCATGGTTGTACATGCGGGCGAACTTCGGGAAATGCTCCGACGGAATGAAGCTCCAGAGCTCATTGCTCCCGACCGGCCCGCCTTTGACCGCATGCAGCATGCCATCGTTGGAGCCATAAAAGACCACGACGTCGTCCACGGTACGGCTGTAGTTGATCACCGCCGGCCGCGAATGCAGAACGTCGCCATGGGCGAAGCCACGGATGTTGTAAGTCGGCGGGGCAGAAGGATTGGCAACCTTAGGATCGTCGGCCAGGGTATTGCCGCCACGCACCCAGTTTATGACCGGCTCCGCGTTCGCCGAGCTTGACAGGCCCAACGCATCGGCCACGATACTGTTGTTCGCCGTACTGAATGGCGTGCTACTCAGCAGCGAGCCATCATTGCAACCGGTGGTACATGTATAGACGTGCCGGCTGCTCTGGCCCGACTTGAACGTCGTGCGCAGGTATTGCGCCGCACCGCCCTTTTCGACCAGATCGCCATCCGGCGCATCCGAGACGCCACCCTGGCCTTGCGAACCCGGGTAGTTCTGTGGATCCCAGAATAGCGAGGCGGTTGTCCAGATACTGGTCACGTCCCCATTGACGAAGCCCGTCTTTGCATTCTCCACCGCCTTGCCGCCCGCATCGGCAAGAAACACGGTTGGGGGATTGGTCGATTTGTCCGCACCAAGCTGGTACTGCTTGAGGTTGCCGACCCAGTTCGGCTGGGAGTAGGCATCGGGACGGAACATGCCCAGGTACACCTGGTTCAGGTAGGTACCCCGCACGCTGACCGACACCGGCAGCGATACGGAAGCGAACACGGAGTTGGTGTCCAGGATCCGGTCCCGGATCTTGTTGAACGCAGCCTCGAGTTCCGTGTCGCTGCCGGCCTGGAAATAGGCGCCATTGGTCTCCGTGCCTTCCCTCGCCATGTTCTTCATCATGGTGGTGAAGTCCGCGTTGTACTGGTCATGATAGGCGTCGATCGTGAATGTCATGATCGAACCGTTCTTGGCAGCAGTGGTGCCTACTCCAAGATCCGGGCGCGTCCTGAGGAAACGGGCCCAGGCAGACTGGATGTCTGGAGAACTGGATACGTTGTACTTGCTCAGCGTCGTCACGGCGGGATCCGTCGGGGCTGGCACGGGGGGCAGCAACCCTTGCCGGTTATTGCCGATGAAGATGATGTAGGTTTGCGCGCACCCTCCCCCGAGCGGGCTGTTGTATCCGGATCCGTTGGCCGAACCCTTATAGGCAAACCCGCTGGAAAGTTTGCCGGTTGCAGTCGTGGTCAGGTTGTCCTTGTTCGTGCCGGAATTGCCGGCGTAGTCCGCCAGCGGATCCATCCCTGCCCAGCTATTGCTTGCTCCCGACAGGTAAAGCCAGGCCTCGTACAGGGCGTTGGCATAGTTGCCCGATTTCTCATCCACCTTCTCATCGGTGGCGTTAACGTTGTAATTATTGTTGTCGCTGGCTATGCCTGCGGTAATGTCCTGCAGGGCCTGGTTATTTGCGGCGTTCATCATGTCTCGGATGCCGAACCGCACGTAGCCGCCATCACGCTTGTTAGCCGTGCTCAGCATCATGAGGCCGACATTGGCCGGCTTCTTCAGGTTTGCCACGAACTTCTTGATGGCCAGCAACTCGGCCTGCCCCTGAGTCGGGGAACCCACCCAATGCTGGGAGGCCTTCGACCAGTTCGCAGTATTGTCCAGAACGAACAGGATATTGGGCGCCGCCTGGGAGGATCCCGTCGTTGGGGCGAAGATATCCGTATCGTCGGAGTGACCGACGACCGGCATGACGACCAGCGCGGCCAGCACAAAGGCCCGCAAGAGTCTGAGCATTGACATGATGTAACCCCCGCCGATACTGATATGTTTTTTTATTCCGCGCCTGCTTTTCTTATGTGCAGGTGGCGGTCGAATCCATTCGTACCCTGACGCCCTGGTGCACGGTGACAGAAACACCGCTGCCCCGCTTGTCCGTGGCAATGGCCGTCACGTCCCAATAGGTGTCCTGCGGCGCCGATGCCGCGAAGTCATAGCTGTAGCCGTCGGCCGCCGTCTTCTGCAGGCATACCGGAGCGCCGGTCTGGACTGCGTAGTCGGCCACGCCATCGTTGTCGATGTCGATGTCGAAGTTCTGCGCAACCGGCGTGTAGAAGTTCGCCGACGTGCCGACGACCTTTTCAATGGCCTGCTGCGCCGCGGCGCTCGCTTCGGCCTTGGCTTGCTGATTGCCGACGATGCGCAGGCTGGAGTTGCCCATGCGCACCGCGGAGACGACCAGCAGTGTCAGCACGATCAGCATCACCAGGCCCACCACCAGGCTGATGCCTGCCTGTTTCCTGTGCTTGTCCAGCGCTGCATTGCGCCTCATTTCATTCTCTCCGGCTGCTGGGATTGATCACGCGCACGGTCCCGGTATAGACATGGCGTTTGTAGCCGTCCGAAAACGGACCTACGGTGCCGGTAACGCCCATGCTGTACGCCTTCGCGTCTGAATAGCCTGCCGTCGTCTCCGAATTTCGAGCGAGCAGGCTGACCTGCACAGCCATCACGTTTGGCCAGTCGGCGAGCGCCGGGGAGGTGACGAACGGCACCGCAGGCGATCCGGCACCGATGCCGTCGACTCCGTAGTCGAGTTGCAGGTTCTGGATGCCCTCCACCAGCGGTGTCATGACAAAAACGGGGGCGCCGCCTGTGGCGGTAAGGTCGAGACGCTTGAGTGTCGGAACGGGCTTGCCGCCATCGGCGGCAGCCGTGCAGGTGGTTGCGCCAGCCGCGTACCTGTTGCACGGACTGACGAAGTAGATGGACTGAACATAGCGCCACAACCCGGCCGGCGTAACGCCATCCTTCAGCACCAGGGTGTACGTGCTCGGCGCAGCCGGAGTTGGATCCGGGCCGATGGCGGTGATCTTGCTGCTTGGAGTGGCTTGTACGTAGGCCTGGCCCGCAACGGCATTGGCCACTGTGGCCAGCACATCGCTGGTGTCCAGCCGGCGGGTCACCAGGATATCGGTCCCGGGTATGTGGTCCGCATCGGACAGGCAGCCGGAAAGAGGCGGCGGCACGGCGGCCGGCGCGTCGTAGCCTTGCAGCGGCATCCCCAGCGCCTTGTCGATACTGTCCTTGTCCGTGGCACAGGGGTTGGGCAACGCGGTCGGCGCTGCAATGGCGCTGCCGTATTGCCCGTAGTAGCCCGCGTGCTCGATATCGTCCTGGAACAGGGTAAAGGCGTAGCGGCCGCTTTCGATCTGGCGGCTCGACTTGTCCAGTTCCGCGCGGGCACTGCTTTGCTGGCTGATCAACACCGTGATGCCTGCCAGCAGGAACAGCCCGATGGCAATACCAACCATCAGTTCCACCAGCGACATACCTGTCTGGCGGCGACGTAAGAATGACAGCGGGCGCAAGGAGACAGAGGTTGTCACGGCGACAATCAGTTAAGGTTGGCGATCTGCAGCGTGGCGCTCACCACGCGACGCTGCGCTTCGTCTCCATACAGCCCCAGCCCGCACGGGATACCGGAGACAGGCGCAACCGTCTTGTTCTTGCCCTGCCAGGCAACGCTTACCACGTACGCGTTCGATACCGCGTTGAAACTGATGCAGCCTCGCGCGCCGATCATGGCACCGACATTTGAGGTGCCGCTGGCCTCGGCTGCACCAGCAAGCAGGTTGTTCCAGGCAACGAGATCATTATTGGCAAGGGTATAGGCCTGGACCGTGCCCAGCGAACATGCGGGCAGCGCGCCGGCGCCGGTGCCCATATACGGCACGCCGTTCGCAGTATCCGTGGTGATGGCATAGCAACCTGCCGCGGTGCGGTTGGCATTGATGCGCTCGACCATGTCCTGCAGCAGGATGAGTGCTTGGGCGCGCTGGTAGGACTCCACCTCCGCCCGCTGGCTCGCCAGCATCAGGCTGACGAGCCCGAGCATGCCAAGCAGCAAGACGATCAGGGTGACCAGCGCCTCGATCAGGCCGAAGCCGCGCTGTCGGCGCTTGCGGGGCAGGTTATGGCGCATCAGCAGCTCCCCGCGTAATTGCTTGGCAAGCCGCTCAGGTCTATGTTGACGCAGCGCGGTGTTGCGGTGCTGTCCGATGCGGAAATGCCGAACGGAACTGCCAGTGCGGCCAATCGACCATTGCTGGTGTAAACGAGACCGCCACCGGGGCCGGACAAGGTCAGGCCCGACACCGCTTCATGCCGGCTTAGCACGGCCGCGCCGGCAGTCACCGTCCAGCCGTTCTGCCAGCCGCCAGTGGCCGGAGCGACCGTGATACCCATATTGCGCTTGACTGCCTCACTGCGCGCGTAGGCCAGCGTTGCCGCAAGATCGTAGGCAGCAGTCCGTATGCGCTGGCCAAGTATGAATTCGCGGAAGTAAGGCGTGCCGGCGGATATCAGGATGGCCGCGATCATCACCGCGGCCATCAGTTCGATCAGTGTGAAGCCTGCGTGACGTCGTGCCGGCAGGCAGGGCCTGCCTGATGCGGGAAGCCAGCGGGGAGTGGTCATGGTCGAACTCACCAGCAACTGGTCACGGGGCCCGGACCGCTGATGCCCTTGGTGCCTGCCTGATCCACAGTGAGATTCAGGCATTGGGTGTCATTGGCCAGTTGACCGCCGACCGGCGTGGCCGTGACGGTGTACGTCGGCGGTGTCGCCGCGTTGTTAGCCGTGAGCGTGACGTTGTAATTCCTTGAGACCTCGGCCGGAACAGTGACGCCCAGTGCAGCCAGGTTTGCGGCGTACTGACGCGCATCCAGGCTGTACTGCTCCTGCTGGTTGGCAACGCCCAGTATGAAACTCTGCGCAGCGGAGCGGTTGCTGCGGATGACGTACTGCGTGTAGGAGGGATACGCGATGGTGGCCAGGATGGCGATGATCGCAACCGTGATCATCAGCTCGATCAGCGTGAACCCGAACGCCGGCCTGGCATGACGCGAACGCGCATGCCCGCACCGGCATGGCATGCCAGTGGAAGACCGATATTCCCCTATGACCCGAAACGACAGCCCTAAGAACTTGACCCTGCTGTCGTGTCGCACTGCAGGGCTTCTATGTCCCATGCTCGCGCTCCGATGCTTATTATGTGCCGGATGACCTATTTCCAGCGCTATGGCGCGAAGTGTAAGCCACGCTTTTGCAAGGGTCAAAGAAATTGCTATGCCGACGCCGCGGCGTTGCGGTTACAAGACAGACCACCCATGTCGCCGCAGCATCACAATCGGGCGTAGTTACGTCGGCAAGACAGCGGCAACCGCCCCCGCAAAACGCTCGACGATCTCGTCAATGTCCCGCGCCGTACAGATGAACGGCGGGGCGAACAGCACGTGGTCCCCGTTGACGCCATCGACGGTGCCGCCCATCGGGTAGACCAGCAAGCCATTCTGGACCGCCGCGGCCTTCAGCTTCGCGTGGGTCTTGAGCTTGGGGTCGAGCGTGGCCTTGCTGACGCGGTCGGCCACGAATTCCACGCCGACGAACAGGCCGCGGCCGCGGATGTCGCCGACATGCGGATGGCTGCCAAGCGCCTCGCGCAGGCGCGCGCGCAACTGCTCGCCGCGCTCGCGCACGTTGGCCAGCAGCTTGTCTTCGGCAATGGTGCGCTGGACGGCCAGCGCAGCCGCGCATGCGGTGGCATGGCCGATATACGTGTGGCCGTGCTGGAAGAAGCCGCTGCCGGCCACGATGGTGTCGTAGATCCGGCGCGTGGAGATCATCGCGCCGATCGGCTGGTAGCCGCCGCCGAGACCCTTGGCAATGGTGACGATGTCGGGCACCACGCCGTCCTCCTCGCAGGCAAAGAGATAGCCGGTGCGCCCCATGCCGGACATGACCTCGTCCAGGATCAGCAGCACGCCGTACTTGTCGCACACGGCGCGGATGCGCTTCAGGTAGTCCGCCACCGGCGGCACGGCACCGGCCGTGGCACCGACCACGGTTTCGGCGACAAAGGCCGCCACGCTCTCGGGGCCGAGTTCCAGGATCTTGGCCTCCAGTTCGTCGGCCAGCCGTCGTGCGTACTGGTGGTCGGTCTCGCCGGCCGCCTGGTCGCGGTAGGCATAGCACGGCGACACATGGTGCGCCGGCACCAGCAGCGGCAGGAACGGCTCGCGGCGCCACGCATTGCCGCCGATGGCCAGCGCGCCGAGCGTGTTGCCGTGATAGCTCTGGCGCCGCGCGATGAAATGGCGGCGGCTGCCCTGCCCCAGTTCGACGAAATACTGGCGCGCAAGCTTGAGCGCGGCCTCGACCGCCTCGGACCCGCCCGAGACGAAGTAGACATGATCGAGGTCGCCGGGCGCGGCCTGCGCCAGCGTCTGCGCGAGCGTCTCGGACACCTCGGTGGTGAAGAACGAGGTGTGCGCGTAGGCAATGGTGTCGAGCTGCGCCTTGATCGCCGCGATCACGCGCGGGTGGCCATGGCCCAGCGACGACACCGCCGCGCCGCCGGAGGCATCGAGGTAGCGCCGGCCTTCGCTGTCGACCAGCTCGATGCCGCTGCCGGCGACCGCGACGGGCAAGGTCTGGCGCGGATTGCGATGAAAGACGTGAGTCATGGCGATCGTTCCTGCAATAAAGGAGGAATTGGGCAACGCGCCGCCGACATACAGGTTCCGGACCAGATGGTCGATATATAGCCAGCCGGCAGCGCGGCTATCGGAAAGTATAAGGAGAAGGCGCGGTGATATGCAACGTATGTTTCATCACTACCGATAAAAGAATCGAATGAATCCACCGCGGGCGGCCGATGGGACGCTTGGCGCCGGCCCTGGCGCATAACGGGCCACGCGACCGGGTGATGTCGGGCCGCGCCGCCTGTGCAACAATCGTTACAACCTCAATCCGGAGCATCGATGTCGTCCGCCAGCATCAACCCGCCAGAAGACCTGGATGCCTTGCAGGCCCGGCTGCGCGCCAGCTTTCAAACGCTGAGCGTGCAATTCCAGAGCGGCGCGCGCTACCTGCTGGACCATCCGCAGGATGTGCCGGTGTTGTCGATGCGCAAGATCGCGGTGAGCGCGGGGGTGCAGCCGGCCACGCTCGTGCGGCTGTCGCAGCATCTGGGTTTCGAAGGCTGGCAGGGCTTGCGCGAACTGTTCGTCGACGCCCTGCGCGGCAGTTCGCAGCCCTATGCGCGCCGAGCCCGCAAGGTGGTGCGCGATGGCGGCACGAGCCGCATGCTCGGCGAGATGCTGGAAGCCCAGCACAACAATCTCGACCAGATCGGCGCGGGCAACGAGAAGGCCCTGCAGGCCGCCGCCGAGCTGCTGTCCGCCGCAGCCAGCGTGCATGTGGCCGGGTTCCGCTCATGCTTCCCGATTGCCTACACCTTCCATTATGTCTACCGGCTGTTTCGCAGCACCGTGCAACTGGTGCGCGGCGATGCGGGGAGCCTGGAGATGGAGCTGCGCGCCTTTGGCCCGCGCGACGCGGTGCTGGTGATCAGCTTTGCGCCGTATTCGCAGGAGATCATCCGCGTGGCCAGCGCCGCGCGCGAGGCCGGCTGCAAGGTCGTGGCGCTGACCGACAGCTCGGTCGCGCCGATTGCGCTGGCCGCCGACTGCACGCTGCTGTTCTCGGTGGAAAGCCCGTCGTTCTTCCCGTCGATCACGGCCGGCATCGCCACGGTCGAAGCGCTGGTGGAGCAGCTCCTCGCACGCAAAGGCAAGGGCGCCATCCGTGCGCTGGAGCAGGCAGAAGGCGAACTGCACCGCGCCGGCGCCTACGTGCGGGCCGACCGCGACTGACCACGGCTTACTCGAACGCCTGGTCGTTCGGGTTGGCGTAGGCCTTCTTCACCGGCTCGCTCATCGGGAACTCGAAGTTGATGTTCTTGGGCGGCACGGGCTTGAGGAACCACTTGTCGTAGAGCGTGTTGATCTCGCCGCTCTTCATCAGGCCGGTCAGCACGCCGTCGACCAGCTGCTTGAACCCCGGATCGTCCTTGCGCATCATGAAGCCGTAGGCCTCGAACGACTGCGGCGTGCCGACCACCACCCATTCGGCCGGATTCGGCGCCAGCGTGCGCGCGCCGGACAGCAGCACGTCATCCATCATGAACGCGGCCACGCGTCCCGACTGCAGGATCAGGAACGATTCGCCGTAGTCCTTGGCGCTCTGGATAGTGATATTGGCCTTCTTCTCGTCGTTCAGGCGGCGCAGGATGCGTTCCGAGGTCGTACCCGCATTGGTGACCACCGCCTTGCCGGACAGGTCGGAGAAGTCATGCACCGAGCTGCCCTTCTTCACCAGCAACCGGGTGCCGGCCACGAAGAACGTGGTCGAGAACGCCACCTGCTCCTGGCGCGACTTCAGGTTGGTGGTGACGCCGCACTCCAGGTCCACCGTGCCGTTCTGCACGAGCGACATGCGGTTCTGCGACGTGACCGGCACCATGCGGACCTGCAGGTTGGGCACGCCGGCCTGCTTCTTCACCTCATTCACCACGCGGTCGCAGAGATCCTGCGAGAAGCCGATCACCTTCTGGTTGCTGTCGTAGTACGAGAACGGAATCGACGACGTGCGGTGGCCGATGGCGATGGTTCCGGACGATTTGATCTTGCTTAGCGTCGGGCTGCTCGCAACATCAACGGCCAGCGCGGTGCCCGCGGTCAGGGCACCGGTCAAGGCGAGACCCAGGCAGATGAATTTCACGGCGTTCATGATAGCTCCTTGATTGGCGAATTCCGGATTCGCCGTCGGGGTGATGGGATGCTAGGTGGTTAGCAACAACTGTTCCATCATTGATTACCATGAAACGCTTGTTTTTCCCGGGATTGGATGGATCGCTGGTCCTGGCGGGTGCCTTACTGCGTACACTTGACCCGATAGGCCTCCTGCAATTCCCTTCTTAGGCCGCTCCCCTCTCCAACTCGGGCACCATCCTCCCCTGACTGGTTTCAATGGACTGGCTGCCCACCTGATATTCCCGCATTGGCGCCGCGCCAATCTGCGCCGCCAGCTCGCGGCATTCGGCGGCAAGCGACTCGCTGCGGGTTTCAGGCCGGTACGGCGACGCCCCCTCCTGCACCGCAATCCCGATTGCCGCGGCGGCTGCGTCCTTGCCGTCCTGCCGCTGCGCATGGGCACTGCACGCGGCGCCCAGCGCCAGGACCACGGCAATCCGGAACGCGCCCCTGAATTGACTCTGCATGACAGGTTCTCCCTCTTGATGAATGATGAATGGCCCCCATTGGCAGACGCTACTGTCCTGACCGTCTTTCGGCGTGTGCCTTCTCATCGAACTCCCAGTCGCGCCGCATCATCACGTAGGTAAACGACGTCGACCAACCGATCAGGATCAGGCCCACCAGCGGCTCGATACTGGCGATCAGCCGGCTGGCGCCGACCGGGTAGATATCGCCGAGGCTCTGCGTGGTGTAGGTCTCCAGCGCGAAGTAGATATAGACCACCGGCGCAATCTCGCGGCTGCCGGTGAGCCCGCCCAGGCCAAGCCCGTGGTCGCACAGCCAGAAGCCCAGCGCGAACACCATCGCCTCCAGGCAATGAACCACGATGATGCACACGATCAGCACGCCGATATTGACGCGCCCGCTCCAGCGCTTCGGGTGCAGCGCCGAGAACAGGCGCAGCGCTTCATAGTGAATCGCGACCACGGTCACCGTCAGGATGGCGGCGCTCAGCAAGGCCAGTGAGTAGTGCTCGGCAGAGGATTCCATGCGCGGTCAGGGCGGTCGGGACGATGCCAGCCAGTGCGGGCACCTCCAACATAGCATCGGAATGCCTGCCGGCGCACCTTGCCGCAGCAACGCAGGCGCCGCCAGCGCGCATGGACTATGCTGGATTTCCCAACCTCACGAACGGGAGGGAACGTGCGCAAGACTCTTTCTATCCTCACGGCAATCCTGCTGGCCGGCGCCAGCACCGTTGCCCTGGCCCACAACTGCCCCAACGAGATGAAGGCCATCGACGCCAAACTCTCGACCAAGCCGGCGCTGTCGCCGCAAGACGCTGCGCGCGTGCAGAAGCTGCGCGCCGAAGGCGAGGCCTACCACAAGGCCGGCCAGCATGACGAAGCCATGAAGTCGCTGCTCGAAGCGAAGAAGATCCTCGGTATCTGACGCGCTGCCGGAACGTGAAGGAAAAAGCCGCCCGCGCAGGTCAGCGCGGGCGGCTTCTTTATTGCAGGAGGACGAAGGTGCCGCGATCGGCGTCAGGTTCCGGCGCCTACCTGCTGGATCACGCCGTTGGGCGCCACCAGATAGTAGTTCGCACCGACACCGACCCAGTGCGTGCCCTTGCGCGGCGCCGGCAGGCTGTATTGCTTCCAGTCATCGATCACATACTGCCTGTCGCGGAATTCGGTGGGCAGGCGATCGCCCTTCTTCCATTCCTGGACCTGCATGTAGGGCGACGTGGCAGCAGCAGAGGCCGGCGCAGCGGGCTCGGCCATCTTCGACTTGCCCTTGTGCTGGGCAAAGCTGGCGGAAGCCGTCAGGACGCCAGCGATCAGCAACAGCGCGGGTAGCGCTTTTTTTGTCTTCATGGTGATCTCCTTGCGTACGGAAAACCGAACTGCCGGTGCAAGCGGACAGCCACTACCAGCTTAGTCACAAATCGCGGCACACGCTTTCAGGAAGCCCGGGTGTGCCCTCTGATGCACGCAACGCGCGAGCACCCGGAGGCTCCCGAACTGCATTCAGTCGCCGGCGGCTGCCGACAGCCACCCTTCTTCCGTGCTCGCCGCGGTCACCTGCGTGGCGATCGAATCCGCCAGCCGCACAACGTCGGCGGACACGCCGCCGCGCTTCACTTCCGACACCCCGTGCACACCCGTGCCCGCCGCGGCCGCCATCGCAATGTGGCCGGCTGCCGTGCCCACGCCAGCGGTCTCGGCAACGCCCGGCATATGGCCGCTGTCCGCACCGCCCGCGGAGAAGTCATAAAGATGCGTATTGTCCGGCGTTTCCCCGATGCTGGTGCCAAGCGGCCGGAACAGGACGCCGCGACGGAAATTCCTGCTGTCGGACCTGGCGTTGCGCCTGGCGAGCTCGGCGGCCTCTGTGTAGGCCATCGGTGCCTTCTCCTGCTCGATCTCGAGCCGCAGCGTCTGCGCGTTGACGCGCACGCTGTACCGGCCAAGGTTGTACAGGAGGTACATCGCATACAGGTTGTCGAAGTCCTTGTAGGCACCCTGCTCCCTGCGGAAATCCAGCGACAGGACCGAAGGAAAGCGATTGGGCAAGTCCTTGAAGGCCACCTTCTCCTCCTCCAGCGGATCCACATAGGTCGAACCGCCGTATTTCTTGTACAGCACGACATCCATGCCGTACCCGCGTGTTCCCCACTCGCGGATAAGCTTCATCGCCATCTCGGTCGGGACGTTGGCCGTGGCGGCCGCCACCACCCGGCGCCCGGACAGCAGCCTGGCGCTCGTGACCTCCAGGTCCTTGTAGCCTGCGCCATAGCGGAATGCCGCGCCAATGGTCTTGGCACAGTTGAGGCGCAAGTAGTCATAGCGGATTTCGCCCCGGTGGTACTCGGTGTTCCTGGCACGCCGGTGAAAGTCGTCGTTGATGCGCCCGAAGTAGGCGGCCAGGGCTTCCTTGTCGCGCGCCGGCACGCCGCGCACGCGCACGCCGATCACCGAGCGCTTGTAGATCTCGCCGAAGTCCAGGCCGAACGCGGCGGTCGGCGCAACCGAGGAGACCGTCCCGAACAGGTATTCCCGCTTCGGGATGGCCACCATCAGGTCATCGGTGTAATAGCCTGCCGCGTGCTTGCGGTCACGGTCGGCATAGAAGTTGGCCGAGTAGACGAGGTCGTCGCCCGGCGCCTGGTCACGGATCGCCAGCGCAATGTGGCCGGCTGAACCGCCCTTGGAAGTGCCGAAGCTGATCAACAGCTCCAGGTCATAGGGGTCCGCGCGCAGGCGATCGGCAATCTCCCCGACATTGGCGGGCTCGGGCCCACCCTTGCTGCCGAAGTCCGCGGCACCCACCGCCGTCGACAGCAGCGCGGCAATCGTTACCGCCCCCACCGCAAGCCAATTCTTCACTGGGCAATCCCCCGATGTCTGCGGCGGGCTGCCGGTCAGGCGTGCGGCGAATCGCCCGCGGCGACCGTCACCCCGCACTCGCTCGCCACCGCGAGCAGCTTGGCGATATCGGGCTCGCCCGGCGGGATTTCCTCGTCGATGCGGGTGAACAGGCGGGATGCGCGTCCGCCCTGGCTGGTGATGGAAATCATCTCGCCACCGCCTGGCCCGAAGCGGAAGTGATGCATGGTGCCTGCTGGTACGTGCACGAACGTGCCGGCCGTGGCCGTGATGACCTCGTCGTCATAGCCAATGTCGATCGTGCCGCGCGTGACGTAGAACGACTCGTCCCAGTCGTGGCAGTGCGGCGGAGGTCCGCTGCCCTCTTCGCCCTGCTGCAGGAACACCTCGTAGCCCTGCGTGGCGGTATTGGGTGCCAGCACCGTGATCTTCTCGCCGACTACGTTAAGCGCGCGCGCATGCGCGTCGGGAGTCACTGCGAAGGGTTGCGGCTTCATGGTTGGCGGCCTCCGGCAGCGCAGGCCCCGCGGGGCCTGTGCTGTGTTCAGAAGTGGCCACCGGCGTCGTCGGTTGCGCGCGGGGCCTGCGCCCGCATTGCCTGTTGCATGCCGACGGCGGGACGTTGCTGATCCTCGATCCAAGATAGCAGACGCCCCGCAAGTTGCCGCGACGAAGTGCGACTTAGTGTGGCTTAGTGCGCGGTTGCCTCGCCTGCTCCGATCCCGGTCTCCGAGCGCAGCTCCTGTGCCTCGAAGCCAGCCCTGTCCACGCGAGCGCGTGCGGACTTGTCGGCCAGCGAGAAGATCCAGATGCCAAGGAAGCCGATGGTCATCGAGAACAGCGCGGGCGAGGTGTACGGGAACGGCGCATCCTTGAAGTGGAACACGTCCACCCAGACCGCTTGCGACAGGACCGTCAGCACGACCGCCGACAGCAGGCCGAGGAAACCGCCGATGGTCGCGCCGCGCGTGGTGCAGCCCTTCCACAGCACCGACATGAACAGCACCGGGAAGTTGGCCGACGCCGCGACCGCAAACGCCAGCGACACCATGAACGCGATGTTCTGCTTCTCGAACACGATGCCCAGCACCACGGCGACGAGGCCGAGGATGATGGTCGTGATGCGCGAGACGCGCAGCTCCATCGAACTGGTCGCCTTGCCGTGCTTGAAGACGGTGGCGTACAGGTCATGCGACACGGCCGAGGCGCCGGCGAGGGTCAGGCCGGCCACGACCGCCAGGATCGTCGCGAACGCCACCGCCGAAATGAAGCCGAGGAACACATTGCCGCCGACCGCACTGGCCAGGTGCACCGCCGCCATGTTGACGCCGCCGAGCAGCTTGCCGCTGCCGTCCTGGAAGCTAGCGTTGGTCCCGACCAGAACGATCGCGCCGAAGCCGATGATGAACGTCAGGATGTAGAAGTAGCCGATCCACGTGGTCGCCCAGAACACCGACTTGCGCGCTTCCTTGGCGTTGGGCACGGTGAAGAAGCGCATCAGGATATGCGGCAGGCCCGCCGTGCCGAACATCAGCGCAATGCCGAACGAGATCGCCGAGATCGGGTCCTTGATGAAGTTGCCCGGGCTCATGATCGAGTCCTTCTTGGCATGGACCTCGACCGCCTTGGCGAACAGCGCCTCGGGGCTGAAGTGATACTGGGCCAGCACCATGAAGGCCATGAAGGTGGCACCGCCCAGCAGCAGGCCGGCCTTGATGATCTGCACCCACGTGGTGGCGGTCATGCCGCCGAACAGCACGTACACCATCATCAGCGCGCCGACGATCACCACCGCGACCCAGTACTCCAGGCCGAACAGCAGCTTGATGAGCTGGCCCGCGCCGACCATCTGCGCGATCAGGTAGAACGCCACCACCACCAGCGTGCCCGACGCCGCGAACGCGCGGATCGGTGCCTGCTTGAAGCGGTACGCCGCGACGTCGGCGAACGTGAAGCGGCCCAGGTTGCGCAGCCGTTCGGCCATCAGGAAGGTGATGACGGGCCAGCCGACCAGGAAGCCGATCGAATAGATCAGCCCGTCATAGCCGTTGGCATAGACCGCCGCGGAAATGCCCAGGAACGAAGCCGCGGACATGAAGTCGCCGGCGATTGCCAGGCCGTTCTGGAAGCCGGTGATGCCGCCACCGCCGGTGTAGAACGCGGCGGCCGAGGTGGTCCGCTTGGCCGCCCACTTGGTGATGAACAGCGTGCCGATCACGAACAGCACGAACATGCCGATGGCGGTCCAGTTGGTCGGCTGGCGGACTGCCTGTCCCATGTCACCGCCGGCCGCCAGTGCGGCCGTCGAAAGCAGCAGCGTGCTGCCGGCAAGGATTGCGTGGTTCGCTTTCATGCCACCTCCCGCTTGATCTGCTCGGTCAGTTCGTCATAGGCGCGGTTGGCATGGCGCACATAGAGCCCGGTGATGACAACGGTGAAGAGAATCACGAACAGGCCGATCGGCATGCCCCAAGTCATCACGCCTGCGCCGGTCTTGGCGGCAAGGAGTTCCTTGTCGAAGGCGATGAGCAGCACGTACCCGTAGTAGATCACGAGCATCACCGCGGTCAGCGCCCATCCCAGCCGCGAGCGCTTGTGCACAAGCTCGCGGTACGTGGGGTTCGTCTTCAGTCTTGCGACCAGTTCTTCATTCATCTTTGTCTCCTGCCATTCGTGCTACGGGCTTGCCGTGGACTGACAGTGCATGCGCCAACCAGCGCGTGCGTGGTGGTCTCAGTCCCGGTCCGTGACGATAAGGTACGACCTGCCCCTTACCTGCTTCTTACACGGGGCATGTCGCCGCACCGGGGAAAACACGTAGATGACGCGCGTGAAGGAGACTGAAGCGCCACTGGTGACTGCATGGATGCCACCGCGCCGCCTGCCTGAGGCGTGGATCCTGCGCGCGATCCGCTGCAGGAAGCCATGCTGACAAAAAAGAGCCCGCAATTTGCGGGCTCCTTGTAACACTCGGCGAGGGAACGGACAGCGAATTTCAGAAGGGAACCGCCTATACCCCCAGCGCTAGTCGGTGGCGCCTTGTTCTCCTGTCCTTTCGTTTGAGCGCCTGCCTAGCCCGCAGCGAAGCGCGACGGAAGCAGTCAACGACACGGTGCACGAATGCCCTTACAGGGTGGCCAAGCGTTCGAACCGGTCAAAGCGCGCAAAGGGTGGCTTCACTTCGGTCACTTCAAGCTCTTCCACAAGCGCTGCCGACATGCCTTCACTCAACCAACCGCACATGTCGGCGAGCTGCTCTGGCGAGCCCTGAAGCATTGCCTCTACCGTATCGTCCATGCGATTGCGGACCCAACCGGTAACCCCCAGCTCATGGGCACGGCGCACGCACGCCTCCCGATAGCCGATACCCTGCACACGACCATGGACGCGTACCAGCCGCGTCTCGATGGGCCCGTCGCTGCCATCTGCTTGCATGAGAGCGCCCCCATAGGGATTCAGGAAACGTTGACGCCTGGAGTGCCGCGCGGACACTGTGATTCAGTGGGTAACTGAAACCACCTGTCCGGTAATGTCCTCCAGAATACATTTCTGGTAAACCTGTGCGACCACCGCCGCCCGAACACCCTTTGCGGTATCGCGTCCCATCGCTTCGAGCGTTTCCCACACCCATCCGGGGCTGACGACGTTCACGCGAACCTTGCCTTGCAATTCAAGCGCTGCGGCCCGCGCGAACGCCTCGATGCCGGCGTTCACGGTGCTCACTGCAGCACCACCAAGCATTGGATGCTGGGCGAGAGTACCACTGGTGAGCGTTACCGACCCGCCCTGGGAGATGTATGGAATCCCATACCGGACGAGATTGACTTGCCCCATTAGCTTGTTGGCCAGGCTGAATGCAAAATCATCGTCAGTCAGGACGTCCAGCGGTGCGAATTTCGCAGTGCCACCTACGCAGACCACGGCGTCGACCGTACCCAGTTGCTTGTACATCGCCAGAATCGACTGCTTGTCGGAGATGTCCACCGAGACCCTCGGAGAGCTGCGACTGGCCGCTACAACGTCATGCTCTTCCGACAATAAAGCCACAATTTCTTTCCCTAGAAGCCCCGAGGCTCCGATGACCAGGATGCGCATACGTCCTCCTGATAATGGATGATGAGCGGTAGTGAATGGCCCACAGTACCCAGCTCATTTCCCAGATGAAGTAGCCTAGCGCTCAGCATGCGCCAGGCCGCAACTGCGCGCGGGCGGTCGCCATAGGAACCAAGGCCCCGCCACACAGCACCCTGCCAGCAAGACCGCCCACCAATGCCCGCATCTCCCAGTATCCATCGATAAACCAGGCAGCGCGAGCATGGCGGCTCGACACAGACGCCACAAAGTCTGTGATGGGCAAGGCAGGCCGTTCTAAAGCGGCACGATGTGCCCCGTCGACGAACTCACTTGGACCGGGCGCCTATCCAAGGATGACCCCAAAGCACCTGAGAATGCGCAATTGGAAGAGCCGCTGCGCGCTAAGCGCGCGGGTCAACCTTCTATGAATGTCAGCCGTTTTTGTAGTCAGCTGGACATACTGCGATGCATCAGCACAAACATCCTTGATGCGCGTACACGCATCCCTCTCGCTGTTGCTATTTCCCAAAACGATAAGTAGAGGCACCAGGTTGTAGCCTAGACTTAAAGTGCTTTCTCAAGGTTTGACCGCGACCCATAGTGAAGCATGAGGCGCATTGCAGAGCAGCGGAGCTCCCCTAGGCGATTCTGAGCCTTGGGCCTCTGGAGCGCTGTGAAAAGCAAGAACCGGGTAATGGAGGGGGACATGAAAAGCACAAATGAGCATTCGTTGCGCTTTCAGGTCGAAAAATGGCTCGCGCCTAGCCACACGGCGTCGGTCCATGTAGTTGAATTTAGTCGTACCCTCTCGGGCCGGCGGCGCTACGTATGCGTCGAGACCACGCAACAGTCCGGTTTACGCGCGTTGTTCTTCTTTCGGCATGATGATGGCTGCTGGCGTGTGTTTCCGCCTGCGGTAGATAGGCCAAAGACTAGCAACCATCTGGCCTTGTGAGCCGTCATTGCTGGCTCGGTTTTCAAGCGTGGGATGATGTGCTGCCGCTCACCAGCAGCGCATCCACACACGAATCTCACTTTTTTGTCGTTCTTCTTTTCCCGGCCCCACCAACAAAAACGCGAGGCAAAACTTACGTTTCATCCTCGCGCCAAAAATCACTATTACTTAACAAGAATCCTGACAACCAAAATTTACAGATTCTTGTTCATTCCATCCTAGAACGGAATATCGTCATCCATATCCTCGAACCCGTTCGACGGCGCCTGCTGCTGACGGCGCGCGCCGCCTTGCTGGCCGCCACCGCCCTGGCCACCGCCGCCTTGGCCGCGGCCGCCATAGCCGCCGCCCGACGATTCACGGCTGTAGCCACCGCCACCACCGCCGCCACCGTAACCGCCTTCATCGCCGCCACCGCCGGCGCTCTGACGCCCGCCCAGCATCTGCATCTGTTCGGCGACGATTTCGGTGCTGTACTTGTCCTGGCCGCTCTGGTCCTGCCACTTGCGGGTGCGGATGCGGCCCTCGATATAGACCGCCGAGCCTTTGCGCAGGTACTGGGCAGCAATTTCGGCAAGCTTGCCGAACATCGAGACGCGGTGCCACTCGGTGGCTTCCTTCATCTCGCCGCTCTGCTTGTCCTTGTAGCGGTCGGTGGTTGCCAGGCGCAGGTTGGTCACGGCGTCGCCGCTGGGCATGTAGCGGGTTTCCGGGTCCGCGCCCAGGTTGCCGACGAGAATGACTTTATTGACCGATGCCATGTGAATGTTCTCCAAAAGCCACGCGCTGTGCTGAAAAGCGTGGCATACGCTCGTAAGTAGTAGTTTGAACCGGATTGCTGCAGGTGCGGCTACCGCGTGGGCGACGACTGCGACGACTGCAAAAGCGACAACGTAAACGAATAACGCGCCCCCGGCCAGACTAGTCGGGAAGCGCGGTCATGCTAGGCCATTATTTGGCCGGAATCTGTTGCAAAGTGATGCGGCTGGCACCGCGTCAGGCTGCTGCCTGCGCACTCGCCTGCCCCCTGGCCGGCGGCGGTTTCATGCTCCAGGCGATTATAAGCCAGACCAGAAGCACCACCGCACAACCGACGAACACGGCACTGCGGCCTTCGTGCTTGAGCAGCCAGCCCCCCACCACGCCTCCAAGGAAGAGACCCAGCGCCTGCGTGGTGTTGTACACGCCGAGCGCCGCGCCGCGCGAGGCAGCCGCGTAGCGCGAGACCAGCGAAGGCTGCATGGCCTCCAGCACGTTGAAGGCGACAAAGAACAACAGCAGGACCACGACGATGGCCCACAGGCCATGCACGGCGGCGAACAGCAGCTGGACCGCCGTCATCAGCCCCACGGCGCTCAGCAGCACGGGCCGCACGCGGCCATAGCGCTCCGCGGCCATCATCGGCGCGAGCATCAGCACGAAGGACACCAGCACCACAGGCAGGTAGACCTTCCAGTGCTGGTCGAGCGGCATGCCCGCGTCCGCCAGCATGGCGGGCACCACCATGAACATGGCGACCTGCGAGGCGTGAAGCGCCAGCACGCCGACGTTCAGGCGCACCAGGTCCGGATTGAGCAGTACCTGGCGGAACGGCAGCCGGACCGGATGCGGCGGCGGCGGGCTCGGCACCACGAACAGCGTTACGACGATTGCCACTGCGCCCAGCACCGACATCAGCGCGAAGATTCCCGGCATGCCAATGGCGTGCAGCAGCGGCGAGGCAATTACCAGCGACAGCGCGAAGGTCAGTCCGATGCTGCCGCCGACCATGGCCATGGCCTTGGTACGGTGGCGTTCGCGCGTCAGGTCGGCGATGCAAGCGGTGATGGCGGCGGAAATCGCGCCGGTGCCCTGCAATGCGCGGCCCACGGTGATGCCAAACAGCGTGTGCGAAAACGCGGCCACCAGGCCGCCGGCCACGAACAGCAGCAGGCCGGCCACCATGACCGGCTTGCGGCCGACGCGGTCTGACAGCCAGCCAAGCGGAATGTGCAGGAAAGCCTGCATCAGGCCGTAGATGCCCATGGCCAGCCCGACGCGCTGGGCGTCATGGCCATCGGGCAGGCCGCGCGCGTACTCCGCAAAGACCGGCAGGATCAGGAACAGGCCCAGCATGCGCAGCGCGAAGATGCTGGCCAGCGAGAGGCTGGCACGCATCTCGGTACGCGTCATGCGTTCGCGCTGGGGCACGGTTTTGGAATCGCCGGCAACGGCGGCATCCGGGGAAGAAGACGGGATCGGCGACATGGCGATCGTGGGAATGGGTCAGGCTGGCTGCCGGCGCTGGCGGCAATGGCTGTTTCGATCGGCACCCGGGGCGGAAGTTGCCATCCCGGTCGACCAGGCAAGCGCGGCATTCGGCCCGGCTCCCACTGGTGGTGCGCGCCTAGCGCAGGCAACCCGGGAAACCGAAGTTCGGTATATTAACAGGTTTGCTTCTCCGCGCTTTCCGGGTCACCTGCCCGCACCGGGCAACCGTCGGCGCGCGCATCCCCCGGCGGTTCGCGGCGGCCCGAACGACCTGCGGCGGCGCCCAAAGATGGCGTGTGAGGCACCTGCATTTCAGTTTGGGATTTTCGTTAGACCGACCTGTCCATGCGCACAGCACCGACCGGCGGCCTGCCCGGCGACGACTTTTCGGCATATGGAAGAAATCAAGATCCGTGGGGCTCGTACCCACAACCTGAAGAACATCAATCTCGACCTGCCGCGCAACCGGCTGATCGTGATCACCGGCTTGTCCGGCTCGGGCAAGTCGTCGCTGGCATTCGATACCCTGTACGCGGAAGGCCAGCGCCGGTACGTGGAATCGCTGTCCGCCTACGCGCGCCAGTTCCTGCAACTGATGGAAAAGCCGGACGTGGACCTGATCGAGGGCCTGTCGCCGGCGATCTCGATCGAGCAGAAGGCCACCAGCCACAACCCGCGCTCCACGGTCGGCACGGTGACCGAAATCCACGACTACCTGCGTCTGTTGTATGCACGCGCAGGCACGCCCTACTGCCCCGACCACAACCTGCCGCTGCAGGCACAGAGCGTGGCGCAGATGGTGGACGCCGCGCTGGCGCTGCCCGAAGACACCAAGCTGATGATCCTGGCACCCGTGGTGTCCGACCGCAAGGGCGAGCACTCCGACCTGTTCGACACCATGCAGGCGCAGGGCTTCGTGCGATTTCGCGTCCGCTCGGGCGGCGGCACCGCGCATGAGGCCGAGGCCAAGGTCTATGAGGTCGATGCGCTGCCCAAGCTGAAGAAGACGGAGAAGCACACCATCGAAGTCGTGGTGGACCGCGTCAAGGTGCGTCCGGACATCAAGCAGCGCCTGGCCGAATCGTTCGAGACCGCGCTGCGCCTGGCCGACGGCCGCGCCCTGGCGCTGGAACTCGACACCGGCAAGGTGCACATGTTCAGCTCGCGCTTCGCGTGCCCGATCTGCTCGTACTCGCTGCAGGAACTCGAACCGCGCCTGTTCTCGTTCAACAACCCGATGGGCGCCTGCCCGAGCTGCGACGGCCTGGGCCAGATCACGTTCTTCGACCCGAAGCGCGTGGTGGCCTTCCCGAACCTGTCGCTCGCCTCCGGCGCGATCAAGGGCTGGGACCGGCGCAACCAGTTCTACTTCCAGATGCTGCAGAGCCTGGCGGCCTACTACGAATTCGACACCGAGACCGCGTTCGAGGAGCTGCCGGCCAACGTGCAGCAAGTGGTGCTGCATGGCTCGGGCGAAGAGGAGATCCCGTTCACCTATATGAACGAGCGCGGCCGTACCACGGTGCGCTCGCACGTGTTCGAAGGGATCATCCCCAACCTTGAGCGCCGCTACCGCGAGACCGATTCGGTGGCCGTGCGCGAGGAACTGGCCAAGTACCAGAACAACCAGCCCTGCCCGGCCTGCCACGGCACGCGTCTGCGCACCGAGGCACGCCACGTCAAGGTCGGCGAAGGCGAACAGGCGCGCGCCATCTTCGAGATCAACGGCTGGCCGCTGCGCGACACGCTGACGTACTTTCTCACGCTCGACATGCATGGCGCCAAGCGCGAGATCGGCGACAAGATCATCAAGGAAATCACCGCGCGGCTGAATTTCCTGAACAACGTGGGGCTGGACTACCTGTCGCTGGAGCGCAGCGCCGACACGCTATCGGGCGGCGAGGCGCAGCGCATCCGCCTGGCCTCGCAGATCGGCTCGGGCCTGACCGGCGTGATGTACGTGCTCGACGAGCCGTCGATCGGCCTGCACCAGCGCGACAACGACCGGCTGATCGGCACGCTCAAGCATCTGCGCGACATCGGCAATTCGGTGCTGGTGGTGGAACACGACGAGGACATGATCCGCGCGAGCGACTACGTCGTCGACATCGGCCCCGGTGCCGGCGTGCACGGCGGCATGATCGTGGCCGAGGGCACGCCGCGCCAGATCGAGGAGTCGCCCGCGTCGCTGACCGGGCAGTACCTGTCCGGCCAGCGGCGCATCGAAGTCCCGGGCAAGCGTGCGGCGCCGGATGATGAACGCCTGCTGCGCATCGTCAACGCCAGCGGCAACAACCTGCGCAACGTCACGGCGGAGATCCCGGTCGGGCTGCTCACCTGCATCACAGGCGTGTCGGGTTCGGGCAAGTCCACGCTGATCAACGACACGCTCTATCACGCGGTGGCGCGCCACCTGTACGGCTCCACGCCGGAGCCCGCGCCGCACGACCGCATCGAGGGGCTCGAGCATTTCGACAAGGTCATCAACGTCGACCAGAGCCCGATCGGGCGCACGCCGCGCTCGAACCCGGCCACGTACACGGGCCTGTTCACGCCGATCCGCGAACTGTTCGCGGGCGTGCCGTCGGCCAAGGAACGCGGCTACGATCCGGGCCGCTTCTCGTTCAACGTCAAGGGCGGGCGCTGCGAGTCGTGCCAGGGCGACGGCGTGCTCAAGGTCGAGATGCACTTCCTGCCCGACGTCTATGTGCCGTGCGATGTGTGCCACGGCAAGCGCTACAACCGCGAGACGCTGGAAGTCCTGTACAAGGGCAAGAACATCTCCGAGGTACTGGAGCTGACGGTCGAGCAGGCGCACGAGTTCTTCAGCGCGGTGCCGGTGGTACGCCGCAAGCTGCAGACGCTGCTGGACGTGGGCCTCGGCTATATCCGCCTGGGGCAGTCCGCCACCACACTGTCGGGCGGCGAGGCGCAGCGCGTGAAGCTGTCGCTGGAGCTGTCCAAGCGCGATACCGGCCGCACGCTCTATATCCTCGACGAGCCCACCACTGGCCTGCACTTCCATGACATCGAACTGCTGCTCAAGGTCATCCACAAGCTGCGCGACCAGGGCAACAGCGTGGTGATCATCGAGCACAACCTCGACGTGATCAAGACCGCGGACTGGCTGATCGACATGGGCCCCGAAGGCGGCGCCGGCGGCGGCCAGGTGATCGCGCGCGGCACGCCGGAGGATGTGGCGAAGAGCAAGGCGAGCTTTACGGGCAGGTATCTCGCGCCGCTGCTCAAGCGGGCCTGAAGCGTTGAGGGACTGGCGGTAACGGCTTGCATTCGGTGCCGCAGTGCCTACCATGAACGGCAAGGACGGCCACGACGGCCGTCGCCACCAACACATGGAGGCCCGCCATGGAACTCCTGTCGGTACCGGTCACGAAGCCGGAAGCGACCAACTTCATCTTCGGCCAGTCGCACTTCATCAAGACCGTGGAAGACCTGCATGAGGCGCTGGTGGGCACCGTGCCCGGCATTCGCTTCGGACTGGCATTCTGCGAGGCCTCCGGCAAGCGGCTGGTGCGCTGGTCGGGCAACGACGAGGCGCTGATCGACCTGGCCTGCGAGAACGCCCGCACGGTCGGCGCGGGCCACTCGTTCTTCATCTTCCTTGGCGACGGGTTCTTCCCCGTCAATGTGCTCAGCACTGTGCGCGCGGTGCCGGAGGTCTGCCGGATTTACTGCGCGACAGCCAACCCGGCCGAGATCATCATCGCGCAGACCGACGGCGGGCGGGCCGTGCTGGGCGTGGTGGATGGCGCCCCGCCGCTGGGCATCGAGACGGACGCCGATATCAAGGAGCGGCGCGAGTTGCTGCGCAAGTTCGGCTACAAGCTGTAGCTCACTGCCGCGCCGCGGCGCTCAGCTGCCGCACCGGCGGCGTGCCCGAAGCATCGTCTTCCTTCATGCGGCTGCGGTTCAGCACGCCAGCCTGCTCGAGCACCGGGTAAGCGGTCGCGCAGAACAGCGAGTTCAGGCGCTTGAGTTCGCTGATGACGTCCAGGTGCAGCGAACTGGTTTCCACGCTTTCCGCGGTCTGCACGGCCACGCGCTGCAGGTGGGTGCGCGCGTATTTCTGCTCGAGTTCGCGGAAGTTGGCCTTCTCGGCCATCAGCGTCTGCGCGCTCTTGAGATCGCCATTGAGGAACACGGACAGGCCGAGCCGCAGGTTGGCCACGAGCCGCGCGTGCATCTCGGCGATTTCCTGCATGCCCGCCTCGGAGAACATCAGGTTGTGGGCGATCTTCTTTTCCTTGGCATCGACCAGCACCCGCTCGATGATGTCGCCCGCGTGTTCGAGGTTGATGGTCAGCGAGATGATCTCCGTCCAGCGCTGCCCGTCGCGCTCATCCAGCGCTTCCAGGCTGATGCGGGTCAGGTAGAGCTTGATGGCGGTGTAGAGGTCGTCCACCTCGTTGTCGATGCGGCAGGTGGCGGTCGCCAGCTTGGCGTCGTTGGTGCGCAGCACGCGCAGCATGTTGTCGAGCATCTGCTCGATGCGGTCGCCAATGCGCAGCACCTCGCGTGCGGCGTTGGCCAGCGCGAGTGTCGGCGTGGGCAATGCGGCGGGATCGAGATGGCGCGGCGTGACCTGGCTTTCGCCGGTGTTGCGTCCCGGCAGCACCGCTTCGCACAGCCTGGCCAGCGGCCCTGTCGCGCCCAGCAGCAGCACGGCCAACGCCACATTGAACAGCAGATGGAAATTGACGATCAGGCGCTGCGGGTCATGGTCGATCAGCGCGAGCAGGCTCTCCGCCTCGGTCAGGAACGGCAAGGCGACCAGGCAGCCAAGCAGCCGCGACAGCAGGTTGCCGAGCGTGACGCGCTTGCCTGGCTGGTTGTTGCCCGACGTCGTCAGCAGCGCCGAGATGCCGGACCCGAGATTGGCGCCGAGCACGAGCGCGAGCGCCACAGGGATCGACACCACGCCGGCCGAGGCCAGCGCGCCGCAGAACAGCACTACGGCCAGGCTTGAATAGCAGAGGATGGTCAGGAACGCGCCGATCAGCATGTCCAGCGCCGCGTCGCCGGTCAGCGTGCCGAACAGCACCTTGACGCCCGCGGCCTGCACCATGGGGCGCGTCGCGATCGAGATCAGTTCGAGCGCCAGCGTGATCAGGCCCAGTCCGATCAGCACGCGGCCGACGTGGCCCGGCTTGCTGCCCTTCCAGGACAGATGAAGGATCACGCCGACGAAGATCAGCAGCGGCGACAGCCAGGACAGATCCAGCGAGAAGACCTGCACCATGACCGCGGTGCCCACATTGGCGCCAAGCATGATGGCCAGTGCCGGCGCCACGGCGATCAGGCCCTGGCCCACGAAGGAACTGACGATGACGGCGGTGGCGTTGCTGCTCTGGACCAGCCCGGTAACGCCCAGCCCGGCCAGGAAGGCGGTGAAGCGGTTGGCGACGCTGGTCGAGAGTACGTGCCGGAGATTGGCGCCGTAGACGCGCAGGATCCCGACCTTGACGATGTTCGTGCCCCAGACAAGCAGGGCCACGCCGGAAAGGAGATGCAGAAGTACGCCCATTGTGCGCCCCTGTGTGACCGGTGTCGGTTACAGCTCGGAGGCTCCGCCCGGTCATCATGTTGTTGTCAAGGGCTCATTATGCGCCCGCCCCGGGGGCGGGGCAACGCCGCGGGCGCGAGGGCCAAGCCCCCGTTCAGGGCAGCGCAACCTTGATGCCGAGGCCGACGAAAATCGCCCCGGCCGCGCGGTCCAGCCAGCGGCCGGTGGCCGGACGCCTGCGCAGCCACGCGCCGAGCCAGCCCGCGCACAAGCCGAACAGCGAGAACACCACGGCGGTCTGCAGCATGAACACCAGGCCCAGCAGCACGAACTGCAGCGCCGGGTGCGCGGCGTCCGCGCGCACGAACTGCGGCAGGAACACCAGGAAGAACAGCGTGACCTTCGGGTTCATCATGTTGCCCAGCACGCTCTGCCGGAACACCTTGCGCAGCGGCACCGCGGCCACGTCGGCGCCCTGCGCCAGCCCGCCCCTGGCGCGCAGCGCCTGGATGCCGATCCAGATCAGGTAGGCGGCGCCCGCATACTTGATCAGCTGGAACGCCAGCGGCGACGAACGCAAGACCGCCGCCAGCCCGACCGCGGCGATCATCGTGTGGAACAGGCAGCCAACCGCAAACCCGAGCGCGGCCACCACGCCCGCGCGCCGGCCCTGCGCCATGCCGCGCGCCAGCACCTGCAGGTTGTCGGGGCCGGGAGCGAGGGTGATGGCGATCGAGGTCACCAGGAACAGCAGCAAGTCGGGCATGGGATCTCCGTCGGAATGGATCGGGCGGCTGGCGCATCAGCGCTCGGCCAGATCAGTGGCCGTCGAACCGGCACACCGTGAACAGCGGCAGCCCGCCGTCCTGCAGCAGGCGCGAGCCGCCCAGCTCGGGCAGGTCCACGATCGCGGCGCCCTCCACCACCGTGGCGCCAAGACGCTCCAGCAGCTTGCGTCCGGCCATCATGGTGCCGCCGGTGGCGATCAGGTCGTCGACCAGCAGCACGCGGTCGCCCGGCTTGCAGGCATCGGCGTGGATCTCGACCGTGGCGCTGCCGTATTCGAGCTCGTACTCTTCGGCCACGGTCTGGAACGGCAGCTTGCCCTTCTTGCGGATCGGCACGAAGCCAAGGTTCAGTTCATACGCGACGATGGCGCCGAGGATGAAGCCGCGCGCGTCGATGCCCGCGACCAGGTCGAGCTGCGCGTCCATGTAGCGGTGCACGAAGACGTCGATCAGCACGCGCAGGGTCTTGGGGTTTTGCAGCAGCGGCGTGATGTCGCGGAACTGCACACCGGGCAACGGCCAGTCCGGCACGGTACGGATGCGCTCGCGCAGGTAGCCTGTGACGTCGCCGAGGTCGGGGGACTGGATGATGGAATCTGCCATGGAAATCGTGAAAGGTAGGTTGCGCCACGGGCGCTCCGGAAACGCCGGCCGGGCGGCAGCTGCGGTAACGGGTTACCACCCGGGCCGCGCGGGCCGCCCGCAAAATGGCCCTGCCGGTGCCATGCCGGGCCCGACAGGCCCGGCCGAACACCCGTAACCATACAGGAGACCGTGATGGCAAAGAAGATTCTGATGCTGGTGGGCGACTTCGCCGAAGACTACGAAACGATGGTCCCGTTCCAGGCACTGCAGATGGTGGGCCACACCGTGCACGCGGTATGCCCGGACAAGAAGGCCGGCGACAGTTGCGCCACCGCCGTCCACGATTTCGAAGGCGACCAGACCTACACCGAAAAGCGCGGCCACAACTTCGCGCTCAACGCGACTTTTGCCGAGATCGACCCGGCTGCCTATGACGCCCTGGTCATCCCCGGCGGACGCGCCCCGGAATACCTGCGCCTGAACGCGCGCGTGCTGGAGATCGTGCAGCACTTTGCCGGCGCCGGCAAACCCATCGCGGCGGTCTGCCACGGCGCGCAGTTGCTGGCCGCCGCGGGCGCGCTGGAAGGCCGCACCTGCTCCGCCTACCCCGCCTGCGCGCCGGAAGTGAAGCTGGCCGGCGGCAAGTATGCGGATATCCCGGTCGACCAGGCCCACACCGACGGCAACCTCGTGACGGCGCCAGCCTGGCCCGCCCATCCCGCGTGGCTGGCCCAGTTCCTTGCCGTGCTGGGGACGCGGATCGTACATTAGAGGCTTCCGATCACGGCGCGGCCGGCACTGGCCAGCGCCGCCAGCACGGGAGTTACGATGTGTGAGATCTTTATCCGCGCCAACCCGCAGTCCTACGCGTGCCAGGCGCGATCGCTGCGGCTGCACGGCGTTGCCACCAGCATCCGGCTCGAAAACCTGTTCTGGGAAGTGCTCGACGAGCTGGCGCAGCGCGACGGCATGACCGTCAACCAGCTCATCACCCGGCTGCATGACGAACTGACCACGCATCGCGGTGACGAGGCCGTGGCCGGCAATTTTTCATCGTTCCTGCGTGTGTGCTGCCTGCGCTACCTGATGCTGCAAGGCAAGGGCCGCATTCCTGCCGATACCGGCGTTCCGATCGGCTCGCTTGATGCGCGCTCGGTGCTGGACAGCCTGCCGCCGTCGTGGGTGGAGGCACCGGCCGGTGCGGCGCACTAGCCGCTTTCAGGCGTCTGCGGATCCGTTCAGTCGCTGAGGATCCGCGTCTCCGCCGCCTCCAGCGCCTCGGGCGTGCCGCGCAGCACGACGATATCGCCGGCTTCGAGCACCGTGTCCGGCTCCGGGTCGAAGGCGCGGATGCCCCGGCGGCGCACGGCCGTGACCTCGGCGCCGATCCGCTCCAGCCCCAGCGCGCCGATGCGCCGGCCCACCGACGTCGCCGCCGGCCCGAGCGACACCGAGTGCAGCCGCACTGTCTCGCGCTCGACCATGTCCTCCTCATCGTCGCGGCCGTGGAAGTAGCCGCGCAACAGGCTATAGCGCGCGTCACGCGCTTCCTGTACGCCGCGCAGAACATGCCGCATGGGCACCCCGAGCAGCACCAGCGCATGTGACGCCAGCATCAGGCTGCCCTCGATGATCTCAGGCACGACCTCGGTGGCGCCGGCCTTCTGCAGCGTGTCAAGTTCCGAATCGTCGACCGTGCGCACGATCACCGGCAGTGCCGGCGCCAGCTCCTGCACGTGGTGCAGTACCTTGAGCGCGGACGGCGTGTTGGCGTAGGTGACGATGATCGCCGCGGCACGGTGGATACCCGCGGCAATCAGCGCCTCGCGCCGGCCGGCGTCGCCATAGACCACCGTGTCCCCCGCCGCGGCGGCGTCGCGCACGCGGTCCGGATCCAGGTCGAGGGCCACGTAGGTGATGCCCTCGCGCTCGAGCATATGGGCCAGGTTCTGGCCGCTGCGCCCGTAGCCGCAGATGATGGCGTGCTTCTCGGTCTGCAGGCTTTGCGCGGCAATGCGCGTCATGTTCAGCGATTGCATCAGCCATTCGTTCGCGGCAAAGCGCAGCACAATGGCGTCGCTGTACTGGATCAGGAATGGCGCGGCCAGCATCGACAGCAGCATCGACGCCAGGATCACCTGGATCAGCACCGGATCCACGAGGTTCAGCCCGTCGATCTGGTTGAGCAGCACGAAGCCGAATTCGCCGGCCTGCGCCAGCCCGAGGCCGGTACGGATCGCCACCCCCTGGCGCGAGCCGAATAGCCTTGCCAGTACGGCGATCAGCACCAGCTTGAACAGGATCGGCACGACCAGCAGCATCAACACCAGCCATGCATGCTCCAGCACCACCTGGATATTGAGCAGCATGCCGATGGTGACGAAGAACAACCCCAGCAGCACATCGCGGAAGGGCTTGATGTCCTCTTCCACCTGATGCCGGTACGGCGTCTCCGAGATCAGCATGCCGGCCATGAACGCGCCCAGCGCCATCGACAGGCCCAGCCGCTCGGTCAGCGCGGCCATGCCGAGGGTGACCAGCAGCAGGTTCAGCATGAACAGCTCCTGCGACCGCCGCGCCGCCACCACGTGGAACCAGCGGCTCATCAGGCGCTGGCCCAGGAAGAAGATCGCGCCCAGCGCCACGGCGATCTTGGCCGTGGCCATGCCCAGCGCCACGGCCAGGTCGCCCGGGTCGCGCGACAGCGCCGGGATCACGATCAGCAGCGGCACCACGGCCAGGTCCTGGAACAGCAGCACGCTGATGATGTTGCGGCCGTGCTCGCTTTCCAGCTCCATGCGCTCGGCCAGCATCTTCGAGACGATCGCCGTGGACGACATGGCCAGCGCCCCGCCGAGCGCCACCGACGCCTGCCACGACAAGGGAAACAGCCAGTTGAACAGCCAGCTCGCCGGCACCACGGCCAGCATCGACAGCGCCACCTGGGAGCCGCCCAGCCCGAACACGAGCCGTTTCATGGCGCGCAGCTTGCTGAGGTTGAACTCCAGGCCGATCGAGAACATCAGGAAAACCACGCCGAACTCGGCCAGGTACTTGGTCTGGGCTGTGTCGCTGGCCAGGCCCAGCGCATGCGGGCCGATCAGGATGCCGACCGCCAGGTAACCGAGCATGGGTGGCAGCTGCAGCATGCGGAACGCGACCACGCCGAAGACGGCGGCAGCCAGCAGCACCAGGGTCAGTTCCAGCGGAGAATGCATCGGACGCTCAGGATGAACCGGCCAGGGCAGCCGGCTGTGCCCCGGCACGGGCGCCCTGCCGGCGGAACACGGCAAGCGCGGCGCTCGCCGGGACAGCCCGGGCGTCGCCGCATTCGTTGGTATACTTCGTCGCCATGATAGCCAATTTCGATGCGGATCGAGCACTCCGGCTCGCCCGCAGTACCCTCCAGATTGAAGCCGACGCGGTCGCCGCGCTTTCCGGGCGCCTGACCGCCGACTTCGCGCATGCCGTGCAGCTCGTCCTCCAGTGCAGCGGACGTGTCGTGGTGTCCGGCATCGGCAAGTCCGGCCATATCGGCCGCAAGGTCGCCGCCACGCTGGCCTCCACCGGTACGCCGTCGTTCTTCGTGCATCCGGCCGAAGCCAGCCACGGCGACCTGGGCATGGTCACGCGCGACGATGTGCTGATCGCGTTCTCCAATTCCGGCGAGACCGGCGAGCTGCTGTCGATCATCCCGATCGTCAAGCGCATCGGCGCCCGGCTGATCTCGATCACCGGCAACCCGGAATCGAACCTGGCCAAGCTGGCGGACGTGCATCTCGACGCCGGCGTGGAACAGGAGGCCTGCCCGCTGAACCTGGCGCCGACGGCGAGCACGACCGCGGCGCTGGCGCTTGGCGATGCGCTGGCGGTGGCGGTACTCGATGCGCGCGGCTTCGGCGAGGAAGACTTCGCCCGCTCGCACCCCGGCGGCGCGCTTGGCCGCAAGCTGCTGACCCACGTGCGCGATGTCATGCGAACCGGCAATGCCGTGCCTGAAGTCCGCGAGAACACGCCGCTGGCCCAGGCACTGATGGAGATCACGCGCAAGGGCATGGCCATGACCGCGGTGGTCGACCCGGACGGCGTTGCCATCGGCGTGTTCACCGACGGCGACCTGCGCCGCCTGCTGGAAACCCCGCGCGACTGGAAGACCGTGCCGATCGGCGAGGTGATGCACCGCAACCCGCGCGTGGTCCATGAAGACCAGCTCGCCGTCGAAGCCGTGCAGGTCATGGAAGCCAACCGCATCAACCAGTTGCTGGTGGTCGACCATGACGGGCGCCTGGTGGGCGCGCTGCACATCCACGACCTGACCCGGGCCAAGGTCATCTGAACCCCGGCGCGCACGCAACGACACCATGCAGGCTCTCCTGTCTTCCCTCACCGGGATCGTCTTGCGGCTGCTGCCGCTGCTGCTGATGGCAGTGGTGGCCGGCAGCACGTTCTGGCTGGTGCAGATCAATACGCAGCAGGAAGGCACCAAGGTGCCGACCGTACGCAAGCACGAGCCCGACTACTACATGGAGCGCTTCTCGGCCACCGAGCTCGCGCAGGACGGCAGCACCAAGATGCGCTTCACCGGCGACAAGATGGTCCACTTCGGCGACGATCAGTCCTACGAAGTGACCCGTCCCGCCATGCGCGCCTACCAGCCTGACCGCCCGCCGGTGAGCGTGCGCGCCGATCGCGGCAACATGAATGCCGAAGGCTCGGTCATCGACCTGTACGGCAACGGCTTCGTCGAGCGGCAACAAGGCGCCGACGCAGCCAAGGACCCGCTGATGACGGCCGCCTCGGAGTACTTCCGGGTTCTGGTCAATGACGACATTGTCAAGACCGACAAGGCCGTGAAGCTCACGCGCGGCCCGTCGCTCATGACCGCCAACGGGCTGATCTTCAACAACGTTACCCGCGAAGTACAATTGCTGGGCAACGTACGCGGCACCATCATTACCGGTGCGCCCACCCGGACCCCGGGATCCTGACAACAACAGCCGCCCGCGCACGACGGGGCGGCACCGCGGACCTGAGCACCGCGCCTGAACCTCCGCCTTCCTGCGACCCTTGCCAACATGATTGCTTCCCTGACGACCTTGTCCCGCCGGCGCGCCACCCCGTTGCTGCTGGCCGTGGCGACCACGCTTGCCGTGCTGGCGCCGCTGGGCGCCCATGCCGAACGCGCGGACCGGGACAAGCCGCTGGTCCTGGAAGCCGACAACGCCAGCTACGACGACGTCAAGCAGATCTACACGCTGACGGGCAACGTGATCCTGACCAAGGGCACCATGGTGCTGAAGTCGGACGCGGCCGAGATCCGCACCGATCCCGAGGGCTACCAGTTCGCGGTGGCCACGGCCAAGGCCGGCAAGCAGGCCTATATCCGGCAGAAGCGTGAAGGCGTGGACGAGTACATGGACGGCTGGGGCGATCGCATCGAGTACGACGGCAAGCAGGAAATGTCCAAGCTGATCGGCCACGCCCGCATGGCCCGCCTGCAGGGCGCCAAGCTGGTCGACGAGATCCGTGGCGCGGTGCTGACCTACGACAGCCGCAACGAGTTCTACACAGCTGCCGGCGGCGGTGACAACACCTCGGCCGGCAACCCGTCGGGACGCGTGCGCGCAGTGCTCTCGCCGCGCCAGCAAGCTAGCGGTGCGGCCGCCGCCCCGCCACTCGACCTGAAGCCGGCGCCCGCGCCGTCCAGCAAGCCCTGAATTACGCGCCCGAGCGCACCACCGCCACCATGACCGATACCGCAATGCTCGCCCCCACGTCCGCTTCCGCCGCCAACGACGTCCGTGCCGACAGCAGCACGATGGTCGTGCGCCACCTGAAGAAGCGCTACGGGTCGCGCACGGTGGTGAAGGACGTGTCGCTCGACGTGAAAAGCGGCGAGGTCGTGGGCCTGCTCGGTCCGAACGGCGCGGGCAAGACCACGTCGTTCTACATGATCGTGGGCCTGGTGGCGCTGGACGAGGGCGATATCGTGCTCGACGGCAAGCACATCAGCGGCCTGGCCATCCACGAGCGTGCGCGCATGGGCCTGTCCTACCTGCCGCAGGAAGCTTCGGTGTTCCGCAAGCTCAATGTGGAAGAGAACATCCGCGCGGTGCTGGAGCTCCAGCTCGAAAACGGCAAGGCGCTGCCCAAGGCCGAGATCGACCGCCGCCTCGATACGCTGCTCGACGACCTGCAGATCGCCCACCTGCGCAACAATCCCGCGCTGTCGCTGTCGGGCGGTGAGCGCCGCCGTGTGGAAATCGCGCGCGCGCTGGCATCGTCGCCGCGCTTCATCCTGCTCGACGAGCCATTTGCCGGCGTGGACCCGATCGCGGTCGGCGAGATCCAGCGCATCGTCAGCTTCCTCAAGGCACGCAACATCGGCGTGCTGATCACCGACCACAATGTGCGCGAAACGCTCGGCATCTGCGACCACGCGTATATCATCAGCGAAGGCACCGTACTCGCAGCGGGCCAGCCCGAAGACATCATCGCCAACGAGTCGGTGCGTCGCGTCTATCTGGGCGAGAACTTCCGCATGTGAAGCCGGGGCTGAAACTGTCCCCTTGGCAGAGACGATCATGCAGCATCAGCGATAGCAATTTCCGTTCCAACAACGGGAAGATGCGCATAGAATAGGTCGCATGAAACCGTCGCTACAGCTCCGCCTCTCCCAGCATCTTGCCCTCACGCCGCAATTGCAGCAGTCGATCCGGCTGCTGCAGCTTTCCACGCTGGAACTGCAGCAGGAAGTCGAGCAGGCCCTGACCGAAAACCCGCTGCTCGAGCGCGAGAACGACTGGATCGAAAGCCCGCTGCGCGTGGCTGCGGACGGCTCGGTCAATCTGCAGAGCGCACCGGCACCCGCACCAGCGGAACCGCAGGGCAATGGCGAAGCAAACGCCAACGGCGCGGGCGCAGATGAAGAAGGCTACAGTGACAGCGGTGGCGACGATTACGGCAGCGACTGGAGCCTGGACGATTTCGCGCGGCGCCCGCAGGGCGATGACGACGAGAAGACGCCCATGCAGTTGCGCGATGCCGAGCCCACCCTGCGCGAACACCTGATGGAACAGCTCGCGCCGCTGAAGATCTCTACACGTGACAAGGGGCTCGCGATCTTCCTGATCGAATCGCTCGACGACGACGGCTACCTGAGCGCGTCGCTAGAGGAGATCTGCGCCGAGCTGCCCGAGGAACTCGAATTCGAGGTCGAGGAAGTGCAGGCCATACTCGCGCTGCTGCAAAGCTTCGACCCGCCCGGCGTAGGCGCGCGCAATGCCGCCGAATGCCTGACCCTGCAGCTGCGCCGGCTGCAGCACCCGCAGCGCGAGCTGGCATTGTCGATCGTCAACCATCACCTGGAGCTGCTTGCCGTGCGCGACTACACGCGGTTGAAAAAAGCACTGCAGGTGGACGAAGCGGCGCTCAAGGCCGCCCACGAATTGATCCGCTCGCTCGCGCCATATCCGGGCCACGCGTACAGCCGCCCCGAAGCCGACTTCGTGGTGCCGGACGTGTTCGTGCGCAAGGGTGGCGGCGGATGGATCGCGCAGCTCAACCCGGACGTGATGCCGCGCCTGCGCATCAACGATATGTATGCGCAGATCCTGCGCGGAGCCAAGGGAGAGTCCGGCGCGGCCGGCCTGCAGCAGAAGCTGCAGGAAGCGCGCTGGCTGATCAAGAATATCCAGCAAAGGTTCGACACGATCCTGCGAGTTTCGCAGGCAATTGTCGAACGTCAGAAGAACTTTTTCACGCATGGCGAAATCGCGATGCGCCCCTTGGTTTTGCGGGAGATTGCCGATACACTGGGATTACACGAGTCAACCATATCCCGGGTGACGACTAATAAATACATGGCAACGCCAATGGGTACTTTCGAACTGAAGTACTTTTTCGGCAGCCACGTGTCCACCGAAACCGGTGGCGCGGCTTCATCAACGGCCATCCGCGCCTTGATCAAGCAACTTATAGGAGCCGAAGACCCGAGGAGTCCTCTTTCCGACAGCCGAATTGCCGAATTGCTGGGTGAACAAGGCTTCGTCGTCGCGCGCCGTACCGTCGCCAAGTATCGCGAAGCCCTGAAGATCCCTGCTGTCAATCTCCGCAAGACTTTGTAGCCGAGTTGCACCGCCTGCCTGGTGCAGCTCTTTCAGAAGGAGAAGCGCTATGAACTTCAAGATCAGTGGACACCACCTGGACATCACGCCCCCTCTGCGTGAGTACGTGGAAACGAAGCTGGAGCGTATCGTCAGGCATTTCGATCAAGTCATTGGCGTCAGCGTGCTACTCTCAGTCGACAATCACAAGGAAAAGGACAGGCGGCAGTACGCGGAAATCAATCTGCACCTCCGGGGCAAGGACATCTTTGTCGAAGCCCACCACGAAGACCTGTATGCGGCCATCGACGCACTCGTCGACAAGCTGGACCGCCAGGTGATTCGCTACAAGGACCGCGTGCAAGGCCACGACCGCGAAGCGGTCAAGTACCAGATGGCCGAGTCACAATTACAGCAGCAATGATCATGCCTGCCAGTCGTTAGGCTGGCCCTTAGAAAGGGACTGATAAAAGCAAGCCGCGCCATGTAGCGCGGCTTTTTTGCATCCGCGGCCCCAGCCTTGCCCGGGCCGCCGGCACAAGTGTTCGCAACTGGCGCCGCACGGTGTATGCTCTCCAAGACATAGCCGGTGGCGACTCCGGTGCGCCCGCCTGACCCTGGTGCGGCGGCACCAGCACGGGCCGGGACCTACAGGGACCGGCGCTGCATTGCACAAGAACAGGGGAGACGCTGCTCTATAATGGCCGAACTAATGGCCGAACGCCTGGCAAACCATGGCCTCGCCGCAATCCGGCCCTGCTTCGTTTCCGGGCTGAGCAGTCCGATCTGCCTGCTAACTGAAATCCTCGCATCGCCCATGAATCGTTTGGCCAAACTGCTGCCACCCGGCAACATCAATCTCGACGTCAGCGTCACCAGCAAGAAGCGTGTCTTCGAGCAAGCCGGGCTCCTGTTCGAGAACAATCATGGCGTGGCGCGGGCGACCGTGACCGACAACCTGTTCGCGCGCGAGTCGCTGGGTTCAACCGGCCTGGGCGCGGGCGTGGCCATTCCGCATGGACGCATCAAGGGTCTGAAGCAACCGCTGGCTGCCTTCATGCGGCTGGCGGAGCCGATTCCGTTCGAATCGCCGGACGGCAAGCCGGTCTCGCTGCTGATCTTCTTGCTGGTGCCGGAACAGGCCACGCAGCAGCACCTCGAAATCCTTTCCGAAATTGCCCAGCTGCTATCGGATCGCGACATGCGCGAAGGCCTGGCAACGCTGGCCACGCCGGACGCGGTTCACGAACTCCTGACGCAGTGGCATCCCTGATCCTCCCCCTGGGCTGGCAACAGACCGGACAACCGTAAAGTCCGGCACGGTCCCCGCTCCGAAAGTCATACCGCATGGAACTCACCGGCGTCACCTCCCAGTCGATCTTCGACGACAACGCAGCCGACATCAAACTCTCGTGGGTGGCTGGCCTGGAGGGTGCGGATCGCGCCTTCGACGTGGAGTTTGCCCGCGAGGCTACCTCGGCCGCGGACCTGGTTGGCCACCTGAACCTGATCCACCCGAACCGGATCCAGGTGCTGGGCAAGCCCGAGATCACCTATTACCAGCGCCTGGACGACGAGACCCGCAAGCGCCAGATGGGCGAGCTGATCCTGCTCGAGCCGCCGTTCCTGGTGGTGGCCGACGGCATGGAACCGCCGCCGGACCTGGAGCTGCGCTGCACGCGCTCGTCCACGCCGCTGTTCACCACGCCGGTCTCCTCGGCGGCGGTGATCGACCACCTGCGGCTTTATCTGTCGCGCATTTCCGCGCCGCGCGTGACCATGCACGGCGTGTTCCTCGACATCCTGGGCATGGGCGTGCTGATCATGGGCGAGTCGGGTCTCGGCAAGAGCGAGCTCGGCCTGGAACTGATCTCGCGCGGTCACGGCCTGGTCGCCGACGATGCGGTGGATTTCGTGCGCCTGGGGCCCGATTTCATTGAAGGCCGCTGCCCGCCGCTGCTGCAGAACCTGCTGGAAGTGCGCGGCCTGGGCCTGCTCGACATCAAGACCATCTTCGGCGAGACCGCCGTGCGGCGGAAGATGAAGATGAAGCTGGTGGTCCAGCTGGTGCGCCGCAACGACGGCGAGTTCGAACGCCTGCCGCTCGACTCCCAGTACCTCGACGTGCTGGGCCTGCCAATCCATATGGTCAAGATCCAGGTGGCGGCCGGCCGAAACCTCGCCGTGCTGGTCGAGGCCGCCGTGCGCAACACCATCCTGCGCCTGCGCGGCATCGATACCCTGCGCGACTTCATGGACCGCCAGCGCGCCGCAATGCAGGCCGACGCGGTCTCGCGCGGACAGGGCCGCCTGCTCTGAGCGGCGATCGCGACAAGCCGCGGCACGTTTTCAATTGCTTACATCGGCGTTGACAAATAAGTCAACGCGGTGGGGATATGCCTCGTTTTGTGCTGTAATGGGCATCGAGCCCAGTCCGGAGCCGCAGCGCCCGCCGTTGGCTGGCGAAAATGCGGCCACGAAGTTTTCCACAGCCAGGAGAGCAAGCATGAAGAAACTGATCGCGATGTGTGTGCTGGTGACGCCGTTGCTGGCCACCGGCGCCTTTGCCCAGCCGGCCACCCCGGCAACGCCCGCCACCCCGGCAACACCGGCGACGCCTGCTGCTCCGGCCGCGGCGCCCAAGGCCGCGCCCGCATCCGCCGCAAAGGCTCCCACCGCGCAGCAGCAGAAGATGAAGGACTGCAACGACCAGGCTGGCGACAAGAAAGGCGACGATCGCAAGGCCTTCATGAAGCAGTGCCTTTCGGCCAAGGGCGTGCAGCCGACCAAGACCCAGCAGGAAAAGATGTCGGCCTGCAGCAAGGAAGGCAAGGGCAAGAAGGGCGACGATTACAAGGCGTTCATGAAGGAATGCCTGTCGAAGTAATCAGCTGCCGATGCTGACCAGAATGGCGAACCGGGCGGTTCGCCATTTTTGCGTGGAGAGGCCACTGTCATGACGTGGCCACCTCCGGATGCTATGCTTTCCATGCTATGCGCATCATCCTCATCACCGGCATCTCCGGCTCCGGCAAATCCGTCGCACTGAACGTGCTTGAAGATGCAGGCTACTACTGCGTCGATAACCTGCCGGCCCAATTCATCCCCGACCTGGCCCGCTACCTTGCGGCCGAGGGCTATACGCACCTTGGCGTGGCCACCGACATTCGCAGCCGCGAATCGCTGGACCACCTGCCCGACACGGTTCGCGAACTGGCCGAGACCCATCAGGTCGAAGTCGTGTTCCTGACGGCAAGCACCGATGCGCTGGTGCAGCGCTATTCGGAAACGCGGCGCCGGCACCCGCTGTCGATCCTGACCAACGGCGCGCCAGGCACCGAAGGCGATCAGGCGTTCAACGACCGCGCGCTGATGGAAGCCATCGAGATGGAGCGCGAACTGCTCAGCCCGCTGGCCGAGTCCGCGCACCGCATCGACACCAGCAACGTGCGCACTAACACCCTGCGCAGCTGGATCAAGGAGCTGATCCGCGAAGACAGCCAGCGCCTGACGCTGCTGTTCGAGTCATTCGGCTTCAAGCACGGCGTGCCCAGCGACGCCGACCTGGTCTTCGACGTGCGCTCGCTGCCCAACCCTTACTATGACCTGGCGCTGCGCCCGCTGACCGGCCGCGACGGCCCCGTGATCGATTTCCTCCAGGCCCAGCCGATGGTGCTGGCCATGGCGGAAGATATCCGCGCCTATGTCGAAAAGTGGCTGCCGAGTTTCATTGCGGACAACCGCAGCTACCTGACCGTGGCCATCGGCTGCACTGGTGGACAGCACCGTTCCGTCTATATTGCGGAAAGGCTTGCCAACTATTTCCGGGCGCATGGTAATGTGCTGGTGAGACACCGCGAGCTCGCACCGGCTGCATAGCCGCTTGCGTGGCCCTACGGTGCCGCCAGGCAAGTCAAGCCCTGGCAGCCATGGCGGTCGCCGCACCCGATCCGGCGGCCGGTTTCCCCGATCCAGTGGAACGCCAGCCATCGCATGTCCTCGACAGACCTTCTCCGTCACACCGCTCCCGTCGACGCGACGCCGCCGACGCTGGATGACCTGCCCCTCTTTCCGCTGCACACGGTGCTGTTCCCGGATGGCCGCCTGCCGTTGCGCGTATTCGAGAAGCGCTATGTGGACATGGTGCGCAATTGCCTGCGCGATGCAACACCGTTCGGCGTCTGCCTGATCGCCAGTGGCGAGGAAGTCGCGCGGCCCGGCGCGCAAACCGTGCCGGAATCGATCGGTTGCCTGGCAGAGATCGTCGATTGCAATATGGAGCAGCTTGGCGTGCTGCTGATCGAAACGCGCGGCCGCCAGCGCTTCCGCGTGCTTGAGCACCGCAAGCGTGACGACGGGCTGATCGTGGCAAGCGTCGAGCTGCTGCCCGCCGATATCATCGACTGCAAGCTCGAACTGCTGGGCGAATGCCTGTCAGTGCTGCGCCGGATCGTCACGCGGCTGCATGCCGAGCAGCCCGACCGCATGCCGTTCGCCGAACCCTACCTGTGGGACGACCCGAGCTGGGTCACCAACCGCCTGTGCGAACTGCTGCCGGTGCCGCTCAAGGCCAAGCAGATGCTGATGGAGCTGCCCGATGCGGGCATGCGCATCGAGATCGTGCACCGCTACATGCGGCAGCACCACATGGTGTAGCGAGTTGGCTGCGGCGGCGTCAGAACAGGCCGCCGCGGGCCTGCGTCTCGAGCAGCTTGCGCACCGGTGCTGGCGTGCCAAGCACGTCGAGATCGTCGAGCGACAGCCATCGTTGCGCCGGCCCGGAATCCGGTTGGCGCAGCGACAGCGCCGCCATGTCGACCCGGATCGCGCGGATCAGCAGCCGGAAATGCGTGAAGACATGGACCAGCTCGCCGGCCAGGTCGGCGCGCGACGGTTCGCCGAACGCTCGCGCATAGCCCAGCGCGTCCTCCTCCGCGAGTTCCGCGTCGAACGGCACCGTTGCCACCGGCATCTCCGGCAGGCTCCACAAACCGCCCCAGACACCGCTGTCCGGGCGCAACTGCAGCAGCACGTCGCGCCCATGGCGCAGCATGACCATCACGGTGCTTCGCTCCGGCACCGCTGCGCGTGGCTTGGGGGTCGGCAGCGTAGCGGTCAGGCCATCGCGGCGCGCCACGCAGTCCGCCGACAGCGGGCACGCCGCGCCATCGGCCAGACATGCCGGCTTGCCGCGCGAACAGACGGTCGCTCCAAGATCCATCAGGCCCTGCGTGTAGGCCACCATATCGTCAGCCTGGCGCGGCCCCGCTGCGGGCAGCGCGGCCTCGGCCAGCTCCCACATGCGTTTCTCGATGGCACGCTCGCCCGGGTGGCCGTGAATGCCGAAGAAGCGCGCAAAGACACGCTTGACGTTGCCGTCCAGGATCGGGGACCGCACGCCGGCACTGAAGGCTGCGACCGCCGCGGCGGTGGAGCGGCCAATGCCCGGCAACGTGGCCAGCACGGCGGGATCGGTCGGAAACCGGCCCCCATGGTCGCTGACGACCTGCATGGCGCAGCGGTGCAGGTTGCGCGCGCGCGAGTAGTAGCCCAGCCCCGCCCACAGCGCCATCACCTGGTCGGCCGGCGCGGCGGCCAGCGCCTGCACCGTCGGTAGCTGCGCGACGAAGCGCTGGAAGTAGTCGATGACCGCGCTCACCTGCGTCTGCTGCAGCATGATCTCCGAAAGCCAGATCCGGTATGGATCGCGCGTGTTCTGCCAAGGCAGGTCATGCCGGCCGTGCATGCGCTGCCAGTCGACCACGCGCGCGCCGAAGCCGGCGGGAACCTGGATGTCGGGCGGCACGGCGACGGCGTTGGCGGACGAGACTGCAGGGGCGGACTTGCGGGGCATCGGGGACAATCGGGCGCGTGGATGGCGTGGATGGCGTGGCAGGCAAATGGGCCACGCAAAAGAAAAAGCGCCGCACAGAGGCGGCGCCACATGATATACCGGCCAGCCCGGGATCAGGCCACAGCCAGTTGCGCGCCTTCGGTGTCAGCCTCGGGACGGACGATGCGCAGGGCATGGGCCTCGATGCGCCCGCTGCGCTCATCCAGGCCATTGAGCACCTCCTCCAGGTCGGCGATGCGGCTTTCCAGCGTGTCGGTAGCCTCGTGGATGCGTTCGATCGAATCCACGCGGCGGCGCAGCTGCTTCTGGTGCTCGCGCACCTGCGCCTCCAGCGGCGTCATCACGGACTTGAGCCAGACTTCGATATCGCGGTTCAGGTCGCGGAAATTCTCCAGCACGCGGCTGGCCATGGTATCGAACGCCCCCTGCACCAGGTTCGGCCGCGAACGCGTCAGCATGCTGACCGCGCCGAAGTGCGATTGGACGAGTTGCAGGATCTCGGTGAGTTCGGCGACATAGCGCGTGGTCACGAACTGCATCGGCGCGGGCAGCGTGAAGCCGTGCTCGGCGTTGAAGCGCCGGTACATGCTGTCGATGAGCTGGTGCAGCTGGCTGATCTTGTTGTCGGCGTCGGTGATCAGCGTGGTGAGCTGCGCGAACAGCGCGTCCATGTCTTCGCGCAGGCCGCGCGAGAAGAATCGCTCCTTCATCTGCTCGCGCGCGGTGCGCATGGTGCGGCGCACGTCGCGCAGTTGCAGGCTCTTGATGATGTCGGCGCTGTGGCGGCCGAACACCAGGCGCAAGGCCTGGAACTTGCTGATGCTCTGCTCGAACTCTTCCTTCTCGCTCTGCACGCGCAGCAGCATGTGCTTGACCATCGCGTGGTTCTTGCCGCGCAGGCCGCGCAGCTCGAACAGCTGCTCGACGATGTCGCGGCGGCGGCTCTGCAGCAGCTGCTGCGCGCCGCGCGACATGTCCTGCACCGCGCGGTGGACCTGGTCGGCCACGATCTCGCGCCGGCGCGGGATCAGCTGGTCGGACAGCACGTGCTCGAAATGCGGCAGGCCACTGCGTGCCAGCAGCGTCTGGTCATGCGTGACCTTCGCCACCAGGCCCTTCTGCGCCGACACCGGATAGACGCGCCCCTGCTCGATGCCGAGCACCTGCGCCGTCGAGGTGACCTGGCCCGAGATCTCCTTCGCGATCTCGGCCTGCGACTTCAGCGGGTCCCACAGGCCGTCGATCTTGTTGAGCACGGCCAGGCAGCCGCGCCGATGGCCTGCGCCTACGTGCCCGCGCCAGAGTTCCAGGTCGCTCTTGGTCACGCCGGCGTCCGCGGCCAGCACGAACACCACCACGTGTGCATCCGGGATCAGGCGCAGCGTCAGCTCAGGCTCGGTGCCGATCGCGTTCAGCCCCGGCGTATCGAGAATGACCAGCCCCTGGCGCAGCAGCGGATGCGGGAAATTGATGACCGCGTGGCGCCAGCGCGAGATCTCGACCATGCCTTCGGCATCCACCGCGTAGGCGGCATCGGGATCTTCCTCGTGGTACAGGCCCAGCGCTTCGGCCTGGGCCGGCGGCACGCGGATGGTCTCGACCACATGCTGGAACGCGGCCAGCATCCCCTCGGGCGACGATGGGTCGAGCGGCACCGAATGCCAGTGCGACGCGGACGTGCCCGCTTCGAGGAAATCCGCGGTCGAGGCCTCCTGCAGCCGGGTTTCGATCGGCAGCAGGCGGATGCTGGGCGGCTCGTGCTCGTCGTAGCGCAGCTCCGTCGGGCACATGGTGGTGCGTCCCGCCGACGACGGCAGGATGCGGCGCCCGTAGTCGGCGAAGAAGATAGCGTTGATCAGTTCGCTCTTGCCGCGCGAGAACTCGGCAATAAAGGCGACCTTGAGCCGGTCGCTGCGCAGCACGTTCTGGATGCGCTGCACGCGCTCTTCGGCCGTCGCATCGTAGAGCTCGTGCTGCTGCAGCCACGACTGGAATTCGGCCAGCGCCTGGAGTACCCCGGTTCTCCAGGCGCCGTATTGTTCAAATTGGTGTGCGAGCGTTGTCATGGCGGCGGTTCGGCTGGGTTCCTGTCCGGCAATCTGGCGCAAGTGCCGACTTTGCAAGCGGGTGCGTTTTTGTAACTTTTTATGTCTGCGCACAAGATACAGGTTTCCGGGGCGCTTTTGTGGAATTCGCGTCCCTTGGCAGGAGAGTGTTGCGCCGAGCCATCGACGCAGGAGCGGCGCGGCCTTCCGACCTCCCCTGAGACTCCGCGTTTCAGTGCTGGCAGTGCGTGCAGTAGAAGGTCGAACGCTGACCCTGGACGATCTGCCGTACCGGCGTGCCACAGACACGACAGGGCTCCCCGGCGCGGTCGTAGACAAAGCAGTCGAGCTGGAAATAGCCGCTGGCGCCGTCGCTGCCGACAAAGTCGCGCAGCGTACTGCCACCGCGTTCGATCGCCTGCGCCAGGGTTTCGCGCACGGCCAGCGCCAGCCGCTCGCAGCGCGCCAGGCTCAGCCGGCCAGCCGGCGTGGTCGGGCGGATGCCCGCACGGAACAGGCTTTCCGAAGCGTAGATGTTGCCCACGCCGACCACGATCGTACCGGCCAGCAATACTGTCTTGATCGCGGCGGAGCGCCCGCGCGTATGCCGGTGCAGCCAGCCACCGTCGAAATGCGGATCAAACGGCTCAATGCCGAGCCCGCGCAGCAATGGGTGCCCGGGCAGCATGGCCTCGCTCAACGGGCTCCAGAGCACCGCGCCGAAACGGCGCGGATCGCGAAAGCGCAGCACGATGCGGCTGCTGCCGGCGTCATCCAGCACCAGATCCAGGTGGTCGTGGACACCGGCGGGCGGCGCATCCGGCAGCACGCGCAAGGTCCCGGTCATGCCCAGGTGAACCAGCAGCCAGCCGGCATCGCCCGTAACTTCGTCGACACACTCCAGCAGCAGGTACTTGCCGCGCCGTTCGATACGCCGCACCAGGCGTCCGGCCAGGCGCGCCTCCAGGTCGTCCTCGACCGGCCAGCGCAGGCCCCGGTGGCGCACCGTCACGTCGGCAATACGCCGCCCCACCACATGCGGCAGCAGGCCGCGCCGGGTCACTTCGACCTCCGGCAATTCAGGCATCGAACCTCTCCGTTGGTTACCGCTCCAAACTCCTGCCGGCAGCGCGCCCGCATGGCTGCGCCGGCAAGCAGCGCATTGTAGCGGCAGGCTACAATGCCCCTATCATTCGAACACCTGAGCGCGCCGGAGCAATCATCACATGTCGGAACTTTTTCCGGATCCCGTTGCGAGACCCGCTGCGAACGCTGTCCCGGGCCGCGCGAACTTTCCCGCGCAGGCCAGCGCCAGGCGCCACCTCCGGTCCCTGACCGCGGCCGCCTGCCTGGCGCTTGCCGCGATCGGCGCGGTCCAGGCCGCCCCGGCGCAGGCCGACAAGGCACCGGCCGGCGTCGCGCTGCCGAACGTGCCGCTCACTGGCGACATCATGTACAGCGTGATGGCCGCCGAAATCTCGCTGCAACGCGGACTGGTGGGACCGGCCTACCGTACCTATGTCGAACTGGCGCGCTCCACGCGCGACCCGCGCTTCGCCCAGCGGGCGACGGAGATCGCCTTCAATGCGCGCATCCCGCAGCAGGCGCTCGATGCCGCGCGGCTGTGGAGCGACATCGCGCCGGGCTCGCCGGCAGCGCGGCAGGTGCTGTCGACCCTGCTGGTGCTCAATGGCCGCTGGACCGAAGCGCGGCCGCTGCTGGCCCAGCAACTGGCCGGCGTGCCCGCCAGCCATCGTGCCGAGAGCATCCTCCAGCTTCAGCAGCAGATGTCGCGCACGAGCGACCCGGCCGGCGCGGCTTCGTTGCTGCAGGACCTGACCCGGGACGACGCGCGCTTGCCGGAAACCCAGCTTGCGATTGCCCGGGCGCAGGAGATCGCCGGCAACATGCCCGCCGCGCTCGCGGCGCTGGACGAAGCGCTGCGGCTGCGCCCCGACTTCGAGCCCGCGGCGCTGATGGCGGCCGAATTGCGCGCCGAGAACGAGCCCGCTCAGGCCATTGCCGGCCTGCGGCGCTTCCTCGACAAATCGCCGCGGTCCGTCAGCGGGCATATCACGCTGGCGCGCCTGTACCTGATGCGCAACGACATGCCGGCGGCGCGCCAGGAGTTCGAGACGCTGCGCAAGGTCGCGCCAAACGACCCGCGCGTGCCGCTCGCACTGGGCCTGACCAGCCTCCAGGCCAGGGAGTTTGGCGAAGCCGAGCAATACCTGAAGGAGTACCTGCAGCTCGCCGAGAAGGTGCCGACGGCCAATCCGGACATCGCCTTCCAGTACCTGGCGCAGATTGCCGAAGAGCGCAAGGACTACGCGGGTGCGATCCAGTGGCTGGAACGCATCGAGGACAGCCGCCTGGCTCCGGCCGCCGCGGCCAAGCGCGCGCAGTTGCTCGCGCGCATGGGCAAGCTCGACGATGCCCAGGCCATCTTCGGCGACATGCTCAGCGACGCCGAGGACATCTCCGATCCGGCCCAGCGCGCGCAGCGCATGATGGCCATCCGCCAGGCCGAAGTCGCCACGCTGATGGAGACCAAGTCCTACGACCGCGCGCGCAAGCTGCTCGACGAACGCATCACGGCCGAGCCGGACAATGCGGACTGGATCTACGAGCTGGCCATGCTGGACGAGCGCCTGAAGCGCTACGACAGCATGGAAAAGGGCCTGCGGCGCGTGATCGCGCTGCAGCCTGAGCAGAAACAGGGGTACAACGCGCTCGGCTACTCGCTGGCCGACCGCAACGTGCGCCTGCCCGAAGCGCGCAAGTTGCTCGAGCGCGCCTCCGAACTCGGGCCCGATGATCCATACATCATGGATAGCCTGGCCTGGGTGAAATTCCGTATGGGCGAGCTGCAGCCGGCGGCGGAACTGCTCAAGAACGCCTATGCCAAGGCCCCCGAGGCCGAGATCGGCGCGCACCTGGGCGAAGTGCTGTGGCAGCTCGGCGAGCGCGACGAAGCCCGCAAGACATGGACCGAAGCCGCCAAGATCGAGCCGGAGAACGAAACCCTGGTCGACACCCTGCGCCGCTACAACGTGCTGCTGTCCAAATAGGCCCAGGCCTGTCCGTGCGACTGGCCGTGCCATCTGTCGCGGGCTGCCCCACCAGGGCAGCCCGCTTTCCTGAATGCCAACCATGAACCGATCCCGCCGCCTGGCCCTGCTATGCCTTGGCGCACCCATGCTGCTGGCAGCCTGCGCCAGCGTAGCGCCTTCGCGCAGCTTCGATGCGGGCGAGACCGCCGCAAGCCGTCACTACACCGGCCGCTTTTCCGCAAACTACGTCCGCTATGGCCGCGACGAAGGCGTACAGGGCAACTTCCGCTGGGAGGAACAGGGCCGCAACGTGCGCCTTGACCTACTGTCGCCGCTGGGCCAGACGCTGGCCGTCGTCACCGCCACGCCATCGGGCGCGACGCTCGACCTGCCCAACAAGCCGCCACGCAACGCGCCCGAAGTCGACAGCCTGCTCGAGGAGGCGCTCGGCTTTGCGCTGCCGGTGGCCGGCATGCGCGACTGGCTGCACGGCCGCCCGTCGGCCGGCCGTCCGGCCAGCGCCACGCGCGATGCCCAGGGCCGCCTTGCCACACTGGCCCAGGATGGCTGGAGCGTGCGCTATGTGGCCTGGCAGGACGCGCCCCCCGGCACGCAGACAGCCGCGGCGCGGCCGCGCCGCATCGACCTGGAGCGCGACAGCGGCCCCACGCCGCTGTCGGTCAAGCTCGTGATCGACCCGGAGGAAACACCTTGACCGAAACCATCAAGCTGCCGCCGCCGGAACTGCGCGATTGCCCGGCCCCGGCCAAGCTCAACCTGTTCCTGCATGTCACGGGCCGGCGCCCGGATGGCTACCACACGCTGCAGACCGTGTTCCAACTCGTGGACTGGTGCGACACCCTGCATTTCCGGCGCCGCGACGACGGCATCGTGACGCGCGTCACCGACATCCCGGGCGTGCCGCCGCAGACCGATCTCGTCGTACGCGCCGCGCGTGCGCTACAGCAGGCGACCGGTACGCGCTACGGCGCCGACATCGAAATCGACAAGATCCTGCCGATGGGCGGTGGCATCGGCGGCGGCTCATCCGACGCGGCCACCACGCTGCTCGCGCTCAACCGCCTGTGGGGGCTTGGCCTGCCGCGCGCGGAGCTGATGCGAATCGGGCTGACGCTGGGTGCGGACGTGCCGGTCTTCGTATTCGGGGAGAACGCCTTCGCCGAAGGCGTGGGCGAAGAACTGACGCCCGTGGAGCTGCCGGATAGCTGGTTCGTGATCGTCCATCCGAAGCAACACGTGCCGACCGCTGAAATTTTTTCGGATGAGTGCTTGACAAGGGACACACCCCTCTCCATAATTGCGGTCTTCGCTGCTTGCACAAACAAATTCTCTTTCGGTCGCAACGACCTGGAAGCGATAGCAACAGCGAAGTTCGGCGAAGTTGCCCGAGCCCTTGAATGGCTGAAGCAGTTCAATCAGCATGCAAGGATGACCGGTTCCGGAGCCTGCGTGTTTGCACGTTTTCCCGACGAGCAGACGGCGCAGCAGGTCCTGAAGCGGTTGCCTCCCGAGTGGGATGGCAGGTGTGTGCGTAGTCTGGCACATCACCCGCTCGCAGCGTTCGCATAGCAAGTTATCGTTCGGCGCGGTATTGCAGTCAGGTACCACGAAGAACGGCAAGGTTGTGTAGGGGAGTCGCCAAGTTGGTCAAGGCACCGGATTTTGATTCCGGCATTCGAAGGTTCGAATCCTTCTTCCCCTGCCATTACATTCCTATAGTGTCGTTACGACACTCAGTATTAGTCACCGGCCTCGCCGGTGACACCAAGCTCCCCCAGCAGCAAGACAGGTGCCCCGAATGAGCAGCGAAGGCTTGATGGTATTTACCGGCAACGCCAACCCCAAACTCGCGGAGGCTGTCGTACAGCACCTCGGCATTCCGCTGGGCAAGGCGCTCGTTGGCCGTTTCTCCGACGGAGAAGTTCAGGTCGATATCCAGGAAAACGTTCGCGGCAAGCACGTCATCGTGCTGCAGTCCACCTGCGCGCCGACCAACGACAACCTGATGGAACTGATGGTGATGGTCGACGCGCTCAAGCGCGCCTCGGCACGCAGCATCACCGCCGCAATGCCCTACTTCGGCTACGCCCGCCAGGACCGCCGCCCGCGTTCGGCGCGCGTGGCGATCTCGGCCAAGGTCGTGGCCAACATGCTGGAAGTGGCCGGCGTGGACCGCGTCCTGACCATGGACCTGCACGCTGACCAGATCCAGGGCTTCTTCGATATCCCCGTCGACAATATCTACGCATCCCCGGTACTGCTGGGCGACCTGCGCGAGAAGAACTACGGCGACCTGCTGGTCGTGTCGCCGGACGTCGGCGGCGTGGTCCGCGCCCGTGCGCTGGCCAAGGAACTGAACTGCGACCTGGCGATCATCGACAAGCGTCGTCCCAAGGCCAACGTGGCCGAGGTGATGAACATCATCGGTGAAGTCGATGGCCGCAACTGCGTGATCATGGACGACATGATCGACACCGGCGGCACGCTGTGCAAGGCGGCCCAAGTGCTGAAGGAACGTGGTGCGCTGAAGGTCTTCGCCTACTGCACGCACCCCGTGCTGTCCGGCGGCGCGGCTGCCCGCATCGCGGACTCCGCACTGGACGAAGTGGTGGTGTGCGACACCATCCCGCTGTCGGAAGAAGCGGCCAAGTGCGGCAAGATCCGCCAGCTGTCGACGGCTCCCCTACTGGCCGAGACGTTCACGCGTATCGTCAAGGGCGACTCGATCATGTCGCTGTTTGCGGGTTCCTGATAGAATTTTCAGCTTTGCCACGCCGGTTGCGGATATTCCGACGACCGGCGTGATGTGGCCGGCGCATCGGTTTCGATTGCGCCACAACAGGGCTGTCTGGTCGCGGACAGCCTTCTTTACTTTGGAGTCATCATGAAAGTAGTCGCTTTCGAGCGTAGCGTACAGGGAACGGGTGCGAGCCGCCGCCTGCGCAATTCGGGCAAGACCCCCGGCATCATCTACGGCGGCGCCGCCGACCCGAAGATGATCGAACTGGATCACAACGCGCTATGGCATGCCCTGAAGAAGGAAGCCTTCCACTCGTCGATCCTGGACCTGGAAGTTGCCGGCAAGTCGGAAAAGGCCCTGCTGCGCGCATTCCAGATGCACCCGTTCAAGCCGATGGTGCTGCACGTCGATTTCCAGCGCGTGTCGGCCTCGGAAAAGATCCACGTCAAGGTGCCCCTGCACTTCATGAACCAGGAAACCGCTCCTGGCGTGAAGCTGGGCCACGGCCTAGTCAACCACATCGTCAATGACCTGGAAGTGTCGTGCCTGCCGGCCGACCTGCCTGAGTTCATCGAAGTGGACGTCGGCACGATGGAACTGGGCCAGACCCTGCACCTGGCTGACCTGAAGCTGCCGAAGGGCGTGACCGTCGTGACCCACGGCGACGAAAACCCGGCCATCGCCAGCATCTCGCTGCCGGCTGGTGCCGCTTCGGCTGCCGAAGGCGCTGCTGAAGGCGAAGGCGAAACGCCGGCTGCCTAAGCAACCTAAGCTGCCCGAGTTGCCAGACCGCACCGCGGCCTGGCAGCAAGACGGAAAGAACCGCCGGTCATGCCGGCGGTTTTTTTTGGCGTATGCTTGGCGCCTGCAGGGCGACAGCGCCCGCGCCGCCATCCAAACCAGTTCATCGCATGATCAAGCTCATCGTCGGCCTCGGCAATCCCGGCGCGGAATACGAGGCTACCCGCCACAACGCTGGCTTCTGGCTGGTGGACCAGCTTGCCCGCATGGGCGGCACGACGCTGCGCGTCGAAGGCCGCTTTCACGGCCTGGCCGGGCGCGCACGCCTGTGGGACCAGGACATCTGGCTGCTCAAGCCGTCCACGTTCATGAACCGGTCCGGCCTGGCCGTGGTCTCGCTGGCCCGCTTCTACAAAATCCTGCCCGACGAGATTGTCGTCGCGCACGATGAGATGGACCTGCCGCCGGGCGCCGCCAAGCTCAAGCGCGGCGGCGGCGCGGGCGGCCACAACGGCCTGAAGGATATTGCCGCCCACCTGACCACGCAGGAGTTCTGGCGCCTGCGCCTGGGCGTGGGCCATCCGCGCAACCTGCCCGGCGGCGCCGGCGCAGGCCGCGAGGATGTCGTCAGCTTCGTGCTCAAGCCACCGCGCAAGGAAGAGCAGCAGGCGATCGACGAAGCCATCGACCGCTGCGTTGACCCGCTGGGCCTGCTGGCACGCGGAGAGTCCGAGCGCGCAATGATGGCGCTGCACACGACGCGCTGATCCCCGGCCAACAAAAAACCCGCCTTCCGGCGGGTTTTTTGTTGCGAGTGCGCCGAGGCGCCAACGGGTCAGGCCGCGTGCTTGGCCGCGGTCAGCAGCCGGTACCGCTGCATCAGGACTTCGTGGGTCTCGACGCGGTTCGGATCCTTGGGGATGCAGGCGACGGGGCAAACCTGCTGGCATTGCGGCTCGTCGAAATGCCCGACGCATTCCGTGCACTTGTTGGGGTCGATTTCATAGATCTCGGGCCCCATCGAAATGGCTTCGTTCGGGCACTCGGGTTCACAAACGTCGCAGTTGATGCAGTCGTCGGTGATCAGTAGCGCCATGATGTTTCCTTCCAGCTGACGCGCCCGCGCCCGAACTGGCCGCGGATCGACGCGTCTCAAACCGTTATTTTATTCCGGTTTGCCGATTTTCTCTTGCAGCCAGCGCTCCACCGACGGGAACACGAACTTGCTGACATCGCCACCCAGCACGGCAATCTCGCGCACGAAGGTGCCGGAGATGAACTGGTACTGGTCCGACGGCGTCAGGAACATGGTTTCCACGTCCGGCAGCAGGTAGCGGTTCATGCCCGCCATCTGGAACTCATACTCGAAATCCGACACGGCGCGCAGGCCGCGCACGATTACGCGCGCGTTGTTCTTGCGGACAAAATCCTTGAGCAGCCCGGCAAAGCCCTCGACACGCACGTTGGGGTAGTGGCCCAGCACTTCACGAGCAATGCTGATGCGCTCTTCGAGCGAGAAAAACGGACGCTTGTTGGGGCTGTGCGCCACGCCAACCACCAGCTCGTCAAAAATATTCGACGCACGGCGGACCAGATCCTCGTGCCCCCGGGTCATGGGATCAAACGTACCGGGGTAGACCGCGATGGCCATACTTCCTCCTTGATCTGCCCGCTGCCGGTCCTTTTCCGGACCGCCCTGCCTACCGGCCGCGCCGGGTGGTTGATGCGTCGCGAGCGTTATAACAGCGGCGTAGTGTAACGCTAATTCCGTGAATTGGAAGTCGTCAACGTGTGCTTTCGCCGGCTACCGCAACGCGCGCCTGTGTCAGGCCTCGGCGCCGTCAGCGCCGCGATGCCGCAGCAGGTGAAAATGCACCGCGCCGGCACGCGCCTGGCGGACGATTTCCAGCGACGCCGGCACCGGTGCATCCGCGCCGGTCAGCGATCGGTCCGTCTCCACGTACACGGCGCCGCCGGGTCTCAACAACCGCGCGGCATGCTCCAGCGCTGGCCGCAGCCAGTCTTCGGCGAAGGGCGGGTCCAGGAAGATCACGTCAAAGCTGGCGTCCGGCATCTGGGCGGCAATGGCGAATGCATCACCTTGCATCACGCGCATCTGGGCGGCGTCGAGCCGATACTGGTTGTCTCGCAATTGCTTGGCGACACGCGGGTTGAACTCCACCAGCGTGACGGCTTCGGCACCGCGCGAGGCGGCCTCGAAGCCGAGTGCGCCGGAACCCGCGAACATGTCCAGGCATGCAAACCCCGACAAGTCCTGCCCCAGCCAGTTGAACAGGGTTTCACGCACGCGGTCAGGCGTGGGCCGCAGCCCCTGCGCGTCGGGCACCGGCAGCAGCGTGCGCTTCCAGCGGCCACCGATGATACGGACCTGGGACGGCGCCTGGCGCGGCGCCGGAGAAGACGATCGCCCGCTCGCGGCGGGCGATGGAGATCGGGAACGCGAATTCATCCCGTGATTGTAGAGCCTGTCGGCGGTTCGGCCAGTGCCGTTCAGGGCACAACGGGTGCGACAGGCCCCAAAAGGCCCGAGTTCATTCCGGGCCGCCGACAATTACCGTAGCCATGGCGTCTGGATGGACGTGGCGCCCGAATGCCGCCCTCACCTGCTGACGCGTGACCTTGCCGACCTGAGCAGTCCATGTGTCCAGGTAGTCGAGCGGCAGCCCATACCAGCCGATATTGGCCACATTGGTAAGCAGCTTGCGGTTGCTGTCGATACGCAGGGGAAAGCCGTTGACCAGGTTGTCCTTGGCGGCCTTGAGCTCCGCGTCGGTCGGGCCTTCGGCGACGAAGCGGGCCAGTACCTGCCGCACCAGCGCGAGTGCCTCGCTGGTCTGCTCCTTCTTGGTCTGCAGGCTGATACCGAACGGCCCCGGCTGCTTGGACGGCGCAAAGTAGCTATCCACGCCGTAGGTGAGTCCGCGCTTCTCCCGCACTTCATCCGTCAGGCGCGAGCTGAAACCACCGCCGCCGAGCACGTAGTTGCCCACCAGCAGCGCAAAGTAATCCGGGTCGCCGCGTGCCATGGACGGCTGGCCGGTCACCACCGCGGCCTGCTGGGCCGGGTGCGGCACCCGCTGCTCGCTGGCCGGGATCGTCATCTGTACCTGCGGCATGGTCGGGGCTGGGCTGCCCTGCGGCAGTCCGCTGGTCAGCTTCTCGGCAATCGCCTCGGCCTGCTTGCGGTCGATCGCGCCGATCAGCGTGACCACCGCGCGCGATGCGCCGTAGTTGTCGCGCCAGAACTTGACGATGTCATCGCGCGAGATCGACTCCACCGAGGCCGCCGTGGCCGACACGCCGTACGGGTGGCCCGGATACATCGCCTTGGCCAGCGCCTTGTCAGCGATCACGCCTGGCTTGGCATCGGCTTCGCGGATGGCACTGATCAGGCGCTGCTTCTCGCGGCCCACTACGGCGTCCGGATAGGTCGGCGCCTGCACCAGCTGCATGGCCAGCGCCACGGACTGGTCGAGCTCCGGCTGCGCGGTCAGCGTGCGCATGCCAATGCCGCCGCGGTCACCACCAGCCGCGCCGCCGAAGACGGCGCCGGTGTCGGCAAAGGCGTCGGCAATCTGCGCCTCGTCGCGCGCCGGTTGGCCGTTGCGCGCGGCCGCACCCTTGTCAAGCAGCGCCGCCGCGAGCGTGGCCAGGCCGGCCTTGCCGGCAGGGTCATAGCGGCTGCCGGCGTCGAAGTCGACATTGATATCCAGCATCGGGATCGACGGGCTGTGCACGTAGAACACCTGCGCCCCGGTTGAGGCAGTCCAGTGTTCGATCGGAATAGCGGCCAGCGCGCCGTGCGCGGCCAGGAGCACCAGCGCGCCCAGGGCCGCGCCAGCCAGCCGGCGCAGCGCGCGCGGCGAAGCAATGGTCTTCTCGCTCATCTCGCTCATCTCGCTCATCTCGCTCATCTCGCTCATCTCGCTCGTCTCGCTCGTCTCGCTCGTCTCGCTCATCTTGGATAAAGACATGCGTGGATCTTCAGTGGCGCAGGCCTTCGGGGGCCTTGGCCTTGGGCTTGTTCGGATCGATCGGCTGCGGCAACAGCGTGGCCACGGTCAGGTTGTCGTCCGTGAAGTACTTCGCGGCAACGGCCTGCACTTGGGCCGGGGTGACTTCCTTGACCTTGTCGAGAACCCTGTCAATATTGCGCCACGAGATGTCGGAGATCTCCGCCACGCCGATTTCCATGCCCTGGCCAAACACGGAATCGCGCTTGTAGATCTGGCTGGCCACGACCTGCGCCTTGACACGCTTGAGCTCCTCGGGCGAGACGCCGTTCCTGGCGATGCGCTGGATCTCCTCGCGCAGCGCCGCCTCGATCTGCTCGGTGGTATGGCCATCGGCCGGCGTGCCGTCGAGCACGAACAGGGAATTGCCCCGGTTGATGCTGTCGTAGCCGACGTTGACGTCGTCGGCCAGGCGCTGCTCGCGCACCAGCTCGCGTGTCAGGCGCGCGTTGTCGTAGCCGTTGAGGACGGCGGCCAGCACTTCCAGCGCGTACGGATCGACATCCTTTTCCACGTCGCGCAGGCGCGGCACCTTGTAGGCCATCACCATGTACGGGTTCTCGGCCGGGGCCTTGACCCAGATGCGCTTGATGCCGATCTGCGGCGGATCGGCCTGTTCCTTGCGCAGCGGCAGCGTGCGCGGCTTGAGCTTGCCGTAGTAGCGTTCGGCCATGGCCCGGACTTCGGCCGGGTTGACGTCGCCGGTGACGATCACGATGGCATTGTTGGGCACGTACCAGCTGCGGTACCAGGCCTGGACGTCGTCCAGGCGCATATTGACGAGGTCGTCCATCCAGCCGATCACCGGATGCCGGTAGGGCGCGGCGACATAGACGGCAGCGAGCAGCTGCTCGTAGACCGTGCCGCGCGCCGAGTCGTCGGTGCGCAGGCGGCGCTCCTCCATCACGACCTTCATCTCGCGATCGAACTCGCCCTGGTTGAAGATGAGGTTGGCCATGCGGTCGGCCTCCAGCTCCATCATCCTCGGCAGGTACTGCTTGCTGATCTGCTGGTAGTACAGGGTGAAGTCGCGGTTGGTCATGGCGTTCTCGCGCCCGCCAAGCGCCGCGACCTGCTTGGAGAACTCGCCCACGCCGACCTTGGGCGTGCCCTTGAACATCATGTGCTCGAGCATGTGGGCGACGCCCGTGGTGCCGCTGACTTCGTCGACGCCGCCGACGCGGTACCAGATCTGGTGCGCCACCGTGGGCGCCCGGTGGTCTTCCTTGACGATCAGGCGCAAGCCGTTGGACAAGCGGTATTCCGTGGTGCCCTGGGCCGTAGCGCCGACCGGGGCAGTCTGCCCGGACGGCATCGGCGAAGCGACCGTGCGCTCGGCCTCGGCGCTGGCCGACCATGGCATTGCGGCCAGCAACAAGACGGGCAATGCCCGTCTGGCCAGGCGTAGCAGGGACGCCCGGCCCCCGGCATGGGTGGCGAAGGGTTCAGGGCGGGCGCCGCCCGTTCCGGTCACGACTGTGCAATGGTCCATGCAACCCCGTCTGCTAGAATTTTGCCGATCGATTCATGTATCCATGAATCCGCTGTGTTACGAACTATACGCAATAGCAGGCGCGCACCACAACGAGAGGCTGGTGGCGTGCCGGAAGATTGCGTAAGACCTTGATGATTAACGACGCCGCCGGACGGCGGCCGATCCTGACGGGGTATTGACCCCTTTCCCCAATGTTTAGTTTCTGGAAGAAGCGCAAGGCCGAGCCCGCTCCTGCGCCGGCAGAACCGCCCGCTGCTGCCCCGGCTCCCACCCCGGCTCCCACCCCGGCACCCTCCCCCAACGCCGATCCGGCCCAGTCCCTGGCCCCGGCTCCCGCAGCGGTCGTGACTGCTGCCCCGGCCGCGCTCGAGGACCTGGAGCTGACCCCGGCGCCGGCGCAAACGGCTGAAGCGCGCCGCGGCTGGATGCAGCGCCTGCGCACCGGCCTGTCCAAGACCAGCCGCAACATCAGCACGCTGTTTGTCGGCATGAAGGTCGACGAAGCCCTGTTCGAGGAGCTGGAAACCGCCCTGTTGATGGCCGACGCCGGCGTGGAAGCGACCGAATACCTGCTCGGCGAACTGCGCAAGCGCGTACGCAACGAGCGCATCGAAACGGCCGAGGGCGTCAAGGCCGCGCTGCGCGACCTGCTGATCCAGCTGCTGCGCCCGCTGGAAAAGACCATGGCGCTGGGCCGCGAGCAGCCGCTGGTGATGATGATCGCGGGCGTCAATGGCGCCGGCAAGACCACAAGCATCGGCAAGCTGTGCAAGCACTTCCAGCACTACGGCCAGTCCGTGCTGCTGGCCGCCGGCGATACCTTCCGCGCCGCCGCGCGCGAGCAGCTCACCATCTGGGGCGAGCGCAACAACGTGACCGTGGTGGCGCAGGAAAGCGGCGACCCGGCCGCGGTGATCTTCGACGCGGTCAATGCGGCGCGCGCGCGCGGGATCGACATCGTGATGGCCGACACCGCCGGACGCCTGCCCACGCAGCTGCACCTGATGGAAGAACTCAAGAAGGTCAAGCGCGTGATCAGCAAGGCCATGCCCACGGCCCCGCACGAGGTCCTGCTGGTGATCGATGCCAACACCGGCCAGAACGCGCTGGCGCAGACGCGCGCGTTCGACGACGCGCTCGGGCTGACCGGCCTGATCGTGACCAAGCTCGACGGTACGGCCAAGGGCGGCATCCTGGCGGCGATTGCACGCCAGCGCCCGGTCCCGGTCTACTTCATCGGTGTCGGCGAGAAGGTGGAAGACCTGCAGCCGTTCAAGGCCGAAGAATTCGCCGACGCGCTGCTCGGCTGATTGCGTCGCCCCCAATAACAGAACGCCCCGGCAAGACCGGGGCGTTTTTCATGGCGGAGCCGGCGCATCACTCCGCGTCCGGCTGCTCCTTCGGCTGCGCCTTCTGGAACGCCGGCAGTTCCATGCACGCTTGCTGGATCCGCGCGATGGTCGGGTAGCGGCTCACGTCGATATTGAAGCGCTGCGCATTGAAGACCTGCGGCACCAGGCAGAGGTCGGCCAGCGTCGGCGTGTCGCCGAAGCAGAAGCGGCCGGCCTTGCCCTGGCGTTCCAGGTTGGCCTCGACCGAGCCAAAGCCCAGTTCGATCCAGTGCCGGTACCACGCGTCCTTGGCCTCGTCGGCGACGCCCAGCGTGCGCTTGATGTACTTCAGCACGCGCAGGTTGTTCAGCGGATGGATCTCGCAGGCAACCTCCAGCGCCAGGCCGCGCACGTAGGCGCGATCCAGGGCATTGCCGGGCAGCAGCTTCGGTTCGGGATGGACCTCGTCCAGATACTCGATCATGGCTACGGACTGCTGCAGCACCTGGCCGTCGTCCAGCACCAGCGCAGGCACCAGCCCGTCCGGGTTCACCGCGCGGAACTCGGGCAGCAGTTGCTGGCCGCCGTCCTTGAGCAGGTGCACCGGCACGTAGTCATACGGCAGGCCCTTGAGCTCCAGCGCAATGCGCACGCGGTAGGACGCCGAGCTGCGGAAGTAACTGTAGAGCTTCATCGGCTCAGACCACCTTGATGGTCAGGTCGCCCACGCCGCCGACGTGGCACTGCATGACATCGCCCTTGACCACCGGGCCCACGCCCTCGGGCGTGCCGCTGAAGATGACGTCGCCGGGCTGCAGCTCGAACAGCTTCGACAGGTACGACACCATTTCCGGCACCGACCAGATCAGGTCGGCCAGGTCGCCGCGCTGCTTTTCCACGCCGTTGACGGACAGCGTGACTTCGCCCTTTTCGGGATGGCCGACGGCCGATACCGGCACGATCGGGCCGATCGGCGCCGAGTGGTCGAATGCCTTGCCGGTCTCCCAGGGGCGGCCGGTCTTCTTCGATTCGTTCTGCAGGTCGCGGCGCGTCATATCCAGGCCCACGGCGTAGCCGAACACATGGCTGGCGGCCTGTTCCACCGGGATGTCCTTGCCGCCCTTGCCGATCGCCACGACCATTTCCACTTCATAGTGGACGTTGCTGGTGCCGGGCGGGTACGGGAAGGTGCCCTCGGTGCCATCCGCTACGTAGCTGACTGCGTCCGACGGCTTGCAGAAGAAGAACGGCGGCTCGCGGTCCGGGTCCGAGCCCATTTCGCGGGCGTGGGCGGCATAGTTGCGGCCCACGCAGTACACGCGGCGCACGGGGAAGCTTGCGTTGCTGCCGCGCACGGGCACGCCAACAGGTGCCGGCGGGGCAAAAACGAATTCGGTCATGCATCTCTCCAGACTTGTTCTGATATTCCTGCGCGCGGATGAGCGGCGTCGCCAGCAGACACCCCCGGGCGCAGCAGGGCAACAGCATACACCTGCCCGCCGGCCTGCGTACGACGGCATACAGTGAATGCGGGTAAGCCCGCAATGTGCCAGCGGGCGTGCCGGAACGCATACCCGGCGCGAATCTTGCGTCACGCGAGGCAACCCACGATAGCCATGACTCGCCGCCATCCGCCCCCCTCGCCAAGCCAGTCCAGCCAGCCCCCGCGGGGCTCCGCAGCGGGCACCCGCACGCTGCGCATCCTGCTGGTGCGCGATCCGCATGATGCCGACCCGCTCAACGTCGAGACCATCCGCGGCGGGCTGATCAGCACCGGCTTCACCGACATCCAGACCGTGGATGCCGACCTGCGCCTGCCCGACGTCATCGCGGCGAGCCAGCCGGACCTGATCATCATCGCTTCCGAGTCCGCCGCGCGCGACACCGTGGAGCACGTGTGCGTGTCCACGCAGCACGCGCCGCGCCCGATCGTGCTGTTCACCGACAACGACGACGCGCAGCGCATCAAGGCCGCGCTGTCGGCCGGCATCACGGCCTATATCGTCGATGGCCTGCGCGCCGAACGCGTCAAGACCGTGCTGGACGTTGCCTACGCCCGCTTCGAGCTCGACCAGCAGTTGCGCGCCGAGCTCGACGCCACGCGCCTCAAGCTCGTCGAGCGCAAGGTGGTCGAACGCGCCAAGGGGCTGCTGATGCAGGCGCGCGGCATCAGCGAGGACGAAGCCTACAAGCGCCTGCGCAGCATGGCCATGGAACGTGGACTGAAGCTCGTGGACGCAGCCCAGCGCGTGATCGACGTGATGGGCTGAGCATCCGCGCGCGGTGCGGCCGCGGCACGCGGCTGGTGCAATGCACAAAACTGGCGCCGGTCCTCAACCATGGCGCTCCCGCCCGGCCCGGCTTGCGTGGCCGGCGGGGCATGACTCGTCCCAAACCCCACTTTTATTCGCGGATTCGGCCGCTGGGCGGACTTTCCAGGCCTCGCAAGCGCCTGGCATAGCGATTGCGTTATTCGCACATCGGCCAACGAGGGCCGATCACAATTCAGGCGGGCACGGCCAACGCGGGCCGCGCTACGCCCCGGACAACGGCGTCCTGAGCTGCACCCCGTCTTCTGGCGAACGCGGGCTGCGGATCGGGACGCCTTTTCTTCTTGGAGCCCAGCAATGCCCTCTCGCCTCAGGAATGCCAAGCCTCTGCCCGCTGCGGTCGATGCCAACCTCGCCACCGCCGATACGGCCCCAGCCAGCAGCGGACGCCGCCGCGCACTGGCCACCATTGCCGGGGCCAGCGTGATGACGCTGGTCGATCCGCTGGTGCGCTCCGGCGCCTGGGCGGCAGGCTCGGACGCGCCCGAGAAGCCGGAGGTACGGATCGGCTTCATTCCGCTGACCGATTGCGCTTCGGTGGTCATGGCTGCCACGCTGGGGCTGGACAAGAAGTACGGCATCAAGATCACGCCGACCAAGGAGGCTTCCTGGGCCGGCGTACGCGACAAGCTGGTCAATGGCGAACTCGACGCTGCCCACGTGCTGTACGGTCTGATCTATGGCGTGCAGCTCGGCATCGGCGGCCCGAAGAAGGACATGGCGGTCCTGATGAACCTGAACCACAACGGGCAGGCCATCACGCTGTCGTCCAAGCTGGCCGAGAAAGGTGCGAAGGACGGCGCCAGCCTGAAGGCGCTGATGAGCAAGGAAAAGCGCGACTACACCTTCGCCCAGACCTTCCCGACCGGCACGCATGCCATGTGGCTCTACTACTGGCTGGCCGCCAACGGCATCAATCCGATGCAGGACGCCAAGGCGATCACCGTGCCGCCGCCGCAGATGGTGGCCAATATGCGCGTGGGCAATATGGACGGCTTCTGCGTCGGCGAGCCGTGGGGCGCGCGCGCCATCGCCGACAAGATCGGCTTCACGGTGGAAACCACGCAGGCGATCTGGAAGGACCACCCCGAGAAGACGCTCGGCACCACCGCAGAATTCGTGCAGAAGTACCCGAACACGGCGCGCGCGATGGTGGCGGCGATCCTTGACGCCTCCAAGTTCATCGACGCATCGGCTTCGAACCGCCGCAAGACCGCCGAGACCATTGCCGCCAAGTCCTATGTCAACACCGACATGGACATCATCCTGGACCGCATGCTCGGCCGCTACAGCAACGGCCTGGGGAAGACCTGGGATGACCCCGACTCGATGAAGTTCTACCAGGACGGCTCGGCCAACTTCCCGTTCCTGTCGGATGGCATGTGGTTCCTGACGCAGCACAAGCGCTGGGGGCTGCTCAAGACGCACCCCGACTACCTCGCGGTGGCGAAACAGGTCAACCGCATCGACGTCTACAAGCAGGCCGCCGCCGCGGCGCAGGTGCCGTTGCCCAAGAGCGACTTCCGCACCGCGAAACTGATCGACGGCGTGGTGTGGGATGCCGCCAAGGATCCGAAAGCCTACGCCGACGGCTTCAAGATCAAGGCCTGACGCGCAGGCCACCGCCATCGATTCGGATTGTCCCGATTGCCCCTTAACCAAGGAGCCAGACGTGAATGCCATCGCCAGATCCGCGCCGGAAGGCGCCACCGGCTTGCAGGCCGACCCTGATGTCAGCGAACGCGCGCGGCGCCGCGCGCGGGAAATCGAAGCCCAGGCACGCCGCGCCGAACGCCGCGAGGCGCTGCGCGCCTTCGTGCTCAAAGGCGTGCCGCCGCTGATGGGCTTCGCACTGTTCGTGCTGTCCTGGCACGGTATCGCCATGCTGATCCCGGCGCTGCCGACGCCGGGCGCCACGTGGCATGCCGCCGTGCCGCTGTTCACCGACCCTTTCTACCGCAACGGCCCCAATGACCAGGGCATCGGCTGGAACGTGCTGGCATCGCTCGCGCGCGTGGCTGCAGGCTTCGGGCTGGCGGCGCTGGTTGGTATTCCGGCCGGCTTCATCCTCGGGCGCTTCGCCTTCCTGAACGCGATGGCATCGCCCGTGATCAGCCTGCTGCGGCCGGTGTCGCCGCTGGCGTGGCTGCCGATCGGGCTGCTGCTGTTCAAGGCCGCCAACCCGGCCGCGATCTGGGCCATCTTCATCTGCTCGATCTGGCCAATGGTGATCAACACCGCCGTGGGCGTCACGCGCGTGCCGCAGGACTACCTGAACGTGGCGCGCGTGCTGGACCTGTCCGAATGGAAGGTGTTCACGCGCGTGCTGTTCCCGGCCGTGCTGCCGTACATGCTGACCGGCGTACGGCTGTCGATCGGCACGGCGTGGCTGGTCATCGTCGCCGCGGAGATGCTGACCGGCGGTACCGGCATCGGCTTCTGGCTGTGGGACGAGTGGAACAACCTGAAGGTCGAGCACATCGTCATCGCCATCTTCGTGATCGGCGTGATCGGCCTGCTGCTGGAGCACGCGCTGCTTGCGCTGGCTCGTCGCTTCAGCTACGGCAACCATTGACTGCACCGCGCGCAAACCCAACGGAAATCGCCATGGAAAAGTTCGTCAGCATCGAAAACGTCGGGCAGACCTTCAGGACGCGCAAGGGGCCGTTCGTGGCGCTGCGCGACATCAACCTGCAGATCGCGCAGGGGGAGTTCATCACGCTGATCGGCCATTCAGGCTGCGGCAAGTCCACGCTGCTGAACCTGGTCGCGGGCCTGGCCACGCCGACCACCGGTGCGCTGATCTGCGCAGGGAGAGAAATCGCCGGCCCCGGGCCGGAGCGCGCGGTGGTGTTCCAGAACCACTCGCTGCTGCCGTGGATGACCTGCTTCGACAATGTCCATCTGGGCGTGGAGCGCGTGTTCGGCGCGAGCGAAAGCAAGGCGCAGCTCAAGGCGCGTACGCACGACACGCTGGCGCTGGTGGGCCTGACCCACGCGGAGGGCAAGTTCCCGCACGAGATCTCGGGCGGCATGAAGCAGCGCGTGGGCATTGCGCGCGCGCTGGCCATGGCGCCCAAGGTGCTGCTGATGGACGAGCCGTTCGGCGCGCTCGACGCGCTCACGCGCGCGCACCTGCAGGATGCCTTGCTGAAGATCGTGGAGCAGACCCGCAGCACCGTGGTCATGGTCACGCACGACGTGGACGAGGCCGTGCTGCTGGCCGATCGCATCGTGATGATGACCAATGGCCCGGCGGCCACGATCGGCGAGATCCTCAGCGTCGGCCTGCCGCGTCCGCGCGACCGCGTGGCGCTGGCCGAGGACAAGGACTACCACGCCTGCCGCACGGCGGTGCTGGATTTCCTCTACCGCAAGCAGCGCAACCCGGCCCTGCAGGAAGCGGCCTGACCAACCACGGACGCGCCTGCCTCCATGGGCGTGGCGGCGGCGCTCCGCTATCATGAAGCGATACCTCCAATCACCCCACGCCGCTCGCCCATGACCACATCCAACGCCACACCTGCCGCGGGCCCGTTTTCAGCGGCCCGCTATATCAAGGAAATCGGCCGCGGCGTGAATGGCGCCCGCGCGCTGCCGCGTGAAGACGCACAAGCCCTGTTCGACGCCATGCTGGCCGGCCGGGTATCGGACCTGGAACTGGGCGCGGTGTTGATGGCCTACCGCATCAAGGGCGAAGCCCCGCACGAACTGGCCGGCATGCTCGAGGCCGCGCACGCGCATTGCCTGCCGCTGGCCGCGCCGGGCGACCGCCAGGTCGTGGTCATCCCGAGCTACAACGGCGCGCGCAAGCAGCCCAACCTGGTGCCGTTGCTGGCCCTGCTGCTGGCGCGCGAGGAGATCCCGGTGCTGGTGCATGGCTCCCGCGATTTCCAGGGCCGCGTAACCAGCCTGGCCCTGTTCGAGGCGCTCGGCGTATCGCTGTGCGCCTCCACCGACGAAGCCGCCACGCGCTTGCGCGATGGTGATGGCATCAACGGGCCGCTGGCGGTAGTGCCCGTGGATGTGCTGTCGCCGGGGCTGGCGCAGTTGCTGGATCGCCGCAATGTCATCGGCCTGCGCAATTCGTCCCACACGGTGGCCAAGATGCTGCAACCGGTTGGTGAGCATTCACCGGCGCAGGCGCTGCGCCTGTACAGCTATACGCACCCCGAGTACCGCGAAACGCTGACCGACTATTTCTCGCATGAGCCCGCCAATGTACTGCTGGCGCGCGGCACCGAAGGCGAGGTGGTGGCCGACGCGCGCCGCAGCAGCCGCATCGACTGGCTGCATGACGGACACCAGCAAACCCTTGTCAACCCGACCAGCGGCTCGATTGCCGATGTGCCCGACCTGCCGCAGGGCAGCGACGTGGCCAACACGACAGCCTGGACGCGCAAGGTGATGGACGGTGCGGTGCCGGTACCTGCCCCGATCGCCACGCAGGTGCGGGCGATCCAGGAATGCCTGCGCCAGGGAACGCGCGTGGCGTGGGCCAGCCCGCTCTGAGCGGCGCCTATGGCTTGCGGGGCGGCAGCGGAATGCGCTCGGTCTCGCCGGGAACATGGGGGAAGGCGTCGTCCTCCCAACGCTGCGAAGCGGACTCGATCGCTTCCTTGCTGCTGGCCACGAAGTTCCAGAAGATGAACCGGTGGCCGTCGGTGGGATCGCCGCCGAGCAGCATCACGCGCGACGGCGCTGTGGCGGTCAGCATGACCGTCTGGCCTGGCGCCAGCACGACCATGTGCTCCGCCGGCAGCACCTCGCCGTCGAGCGCCACACTGCCGTCGACCGGGTAGATGCCCCGCTCGGCATGCTCGGGCGGGATCTCCACGCTGGCACCGGCATCCAGTTCGATCGCCACATACAGCGTGCGGCTGAATACCTTGACCGGGGAAGTGTGGCCAAAGGCATCTCCGGCAATCACCGTCATGCGCACGCCCGGCTGCTCGATCTTCGGCAGCGTGGCGCCTGGATGGTGGAAGAACGACGGCGCCACGGTTTCGTGATCCTTGGGCAGCGCCACCCAGGTCTGGATGCCATGCAAGCGCGCGCCGGCTTCACGCACGGACTCGGGCGAACGCTCCGAATGGACAATGCCGTGGCCCGCGGTCATCCAGTTGACGTCGCCGGGGCGGATGACCTGCTCGCTGCCAAGGCTGTCGCGGTGCATGATCTCCCCATCGAACAGGTAGGTCACCGTGGCGAGGCCGATATGTGGATGTGGGCGCACATCGGCGCCATGGCCTGGAGGCAGCGTCACCGGGCCCATATGGTCGAAGAAGATGAACGGGCCGACGGTCTGGGTCGCTCCGGCAGGAAGCAGGCGACGCACGGTGAAATCGCCCAGGTCCCGCACATGGGGCTTGAGCAAGTGTTCGATGGCAGACATAGGTCCTCCGGATTGTGGGGCAGGCTCTTGATGGCAGTAGCGCGCTCGCGCCAGCACTGTCAGTGTAGCGGGTCGCGCAACACAGTATTCCGCCGGGCGGTGCGAACCCCGGGGCGCGACAGGCCTCTAATTGAGGATATCCGGCCTGCCGATATGCAGCTTAAGTAGCCTGATGCAAACAATGCTATCCAAAGATAGATGACAATCATCAGGAACTATCAAGGCCTCAAGGACTCCAATTAGCACTCACCCGGCTTGAGTGCTAAGATGTGTTGCAATGCTGTGCCCTCCTACCCGGAGCGGCGCGCCGGCAACCGAAACGCCGGATGCGAAAGGAGCTACTGATAGTGAACGCAGTCTTGTCTGCCGACCGAACCCTGATGAACAGCCGTCTGCCGACGGCGCCCAAGCAGGCCGGAAGCTTTGCATTGACCTTCCCGGCCACCGTGGGCAACCTGGAAAGCTATATCCAGGCGGTCCACCGGGTCCCGCTGCTCACCGCCGAGGATGAGCAACGCCTTGCGCGCGAATTGCGCGACCATGATTCCGTTGATGCCGCACGCCAGCTGGTGATGTCCCACCTGCGCCTGGTGGTGTCGATCGCACGCCAGTACCTTGGGTATGGCTTGCCGCACGCCGACCTGATCCAGGAAGGCAATATCGGCCTGATGAAGGCCGTGAAGCGCTTCAACCCGGACCAGGGCGTGCGCCTGGTGTCGTACGCCATGCACTGGATCAAGGCCGAGATCCACGAATATGTGCTGAAGAACTGGCGCATGGTCAAGGTGGCGACCACCAAGGCCCAGCGCAAGCTGTTCTTCAACCTGCGCAGCCACAAGCAGGGCGCCCATACCTTCACGCCGGAGCAGGTCGAAGCCGTTGCGCGCGAGCTCAACGTCAAGCCTGAAGAGGTGATGGAGATGGAAACCCGCCTGTCGGGCGGTGATCTCGCGCTGGAAGGCCAGGTCGACGACGGCGAGGAAGAGTTCGCCCCGATCGCCTACCTGGCGGACAACCACAACGAGCCGACGCGCGTGCTGGAGGCCAAGCGCCACGACCGCATGCAGGTCGAGGGCCTGGAAGACGCGCTGGCACGCCTGGACGAGCGCAGCCGCCGCATCATCGAAGCGCGCTGGCTGAACGTCGAGGACGACGGCTCGGGCGGCGCCACGCTGCATGAGCTGGCGGATGAATTCGGCGTGTCGGCCGAGCGGATTCGCCAGATCGAGGCAGCGGCGATGAAGAAGATGAAGGGGGCGTTGCAGGCGTTTGCCTGAGCGCCCGGCGGTCGGTTAACCGGATGTGCTATGTGAAAGGTCGGTCCTCTGGACTGGCCTTTTTTTTTGCCGGGTTGTGGGGATGAAGGGGTGGGGTTGGGGTTGTCGAGCCGGTCACAGCCACAAACCCACCCCTGTCTTCCCTCTATCCCTGACCCACTCAGGACAACAGCTGCTTGATATCGTGAGCGATCGGCTCCGGCCCCTGCCCGTGACGGATGAACAGGCGCAACCGCCCTTCCGTGTCGAACACATAACTGCCTGCCGAGTGATCCATCGTGTAATTGTTCGGCGAAGAACCCGGCACCTTCGCGTAGTACACCTTGAAATCCTTCGCCAACTTCTGCAGCGCGGCATCATCGGCCGGGCGCATACCCAGGAAGCGCGGATCGAATGCCGGCACGTACTGCGCCAGCAGCGCCTGCGTGTCGCGCTCCGGGTCCACCGTGACGAACAGCACCTGCACCTTGTCGGCGTCCGGGCCGAGCTGTTCCATCACCGCCTTCAGCTCGGCCATGGTGGTCGGGCAGACATCGGGGCAATGCGTGTAGCCGAAGAACATCACCACGACCTTGCCCTTGAAGTCCGCGATCGTGCGGACCTTGCCGTTGTGGTCGGTCAGCGAGAAATCCTTGCCGAAGTCCGCCCCGCCGCTGATATCGACATTGCGGAACGAGGCCTTCTGCTGGCCGCAGGCGGCAAGGGTCAGCGCCAGGAAGGCCAGCGCGGCAAGGCGGCGGAACGAGGCAAGAAGCCCCTGGGATTGGCTTGGCTGGGTCATGCGAGATTGGAGGTCAGGGGCGCCGGCAAGGCTGCGGTGCCGCGATGGCGAGGGCAGCACACAGTATCGCCCATCCGTGCTCCGCGGCAGCACGGCCGCGACAAGATGTCGCAGGCCGCGGACATGGTACCGCTCAGAGCTGCGGCACGAACTTGAAGTAGTGATCGACCAGCAGCGCTGCGAACAGGATGGACAGATACAGGATCGAGAAGCGGAAAGTGCGCTGCGCCAGTTCGTCGGAATAGTTGCGGTACAGCGTCCACGAGTACTTCAGGAACCACGCACCCAGCACCAGCGCGCTGGCCAGGTAGATGTAGCCGCTCATGCCGTAGACGAAAGGCAGCAGCGTCGCGGCGATCATGACCAGCGTGTACAGCAGGATGTTGAGCAGCGTGTACTTTTCGCCGTGCGTGATCGGCAGCATCGGCAGCCCGGACTTGGCGTAGTCGGCGCGGCGGTACAGCGCCAGCGCCCAGAAATGCGGCGGGGTCCAGGTGAAGATGATCAGCACCAGGAACCAGGCCTCGGCCGGCACGTCGTTGGCCACCGCCGCCCAGCCAAGCGCCGGGGGCATGGCGCCGGACAAGCCGCCGATCACGATGTTCTGCGGCGTGGCCGGCTTGAGCAGGATGGTGTAAACGACGGCATAGCCGAGGAAGGTGGCGAAGGTCAGCCACATCGTCAGGTCGTTGGCGAACACGTGCAGCAGCCACATGCCGGCGCCACCGAGGACGGCCGAGAAGATCAGCGTCTGCGTGGTGGTGATCTCGCCAGTGGCGGACGGGCGCCAGGCCGTGCGGCGCATCAGCGCGTCGATCTTCTGCTCGACCAGGCAATTGATGGCGAACGCGGCACCGGCCAGCAGCCAGATGCCAGCGGCGCCGCCGATCAGCACGCGCCAGGGCACCATGCCCGGCGTAGCCAGGAACATGCCGATGATGGCGCAGAACACCGCGAGCTGCGTCACGCGCGGCTTGGTCAGGGCGGCATATTGGCGGACCAGGTGACGCACCCGGCCCACGGGATGGGATTGTGTTGCGGTTACCACGGGAGGGAGTTTGTCTTTCATGTGGCGCGAGCGGCAGTCGGCACGCTGGAGGCAGCGCCGGCGGGTCGGGTCGCGAGCCCTATATTGTAGTTGAGTCGCACCAACAGCAGCAGGAGCACCGCCGCGCCGCCGTTATGGAGCACGGCGGCCGCCAGCGGCCAGTCGAGCACGATGTTCGAGAGGCCGGTGGCAAGCTGCAGCGCCAGCGCGGCCAGCAGCCAGCGCGACGCGCCGCCGAGCCCTTCCAGCCTGCGCGCGCGCAGGCCGAACCACGCCAGGTAGGCCAGCACGATCACGGCGAAGCAGCGGTGCACCCAGTGGATCGCCACCAATGCCGCGTGCGGGATGTAGTCGCCGTCAGCCGTCATGCCGAGCTGGCGCCATAGCGTGAAGCCGTGCGTGAAATCCATCTCTGGCACCAGCTGGCCATTGCACAGCGGGAAATCGGTGCACGCCATCACCGCGTAGTTGGTGCTGACCCATCCGCCCAGGAAGATCTGGATCACCAGCAGCAGCAGTGCCGCGCGCGCCGGCCAGCGCAGTGCCCCGGCCTGCGGCGCCACGGGATGCGGCGGGTCATTGCGCGACCCAAGCCAGATCAGCGCCGCCAGCAGGCTCATGCCGAGCAGCAGGTGCGTGACGACGATGACGGGCTGCAGCTTCATGGTCACCGTGAAGGCGCCGAACGCGCCCTGCACGCACACCAGCAGCAGCACGCCAGTGGCGAACCACGGCGACTGCTTCAGCTCCCTGCGCTTGACCCACGCCAGCACCATCAGCGTGATGATCAGCACGCCTACCGCCATGGCGAAATAGCGGTGGATCATCTCGATCCACGCCTTGGCCAGCGTGACCGGGCCGCTCGGCAGCGCGGTCTCGGCGGCGCGGATCGGCTCCACGGCCGCGTGCGGGTTGGAATGGCCATAGCAGCCCGGCCAGTCCGGGCAGCCGAGGCCGGAATCGGTCAGCCGCGTAAAGCTGCCGAACATGATCAGGTCCAGCGTCAGGAACGCGGTGATCCAGACCAGCTTGCGGTACTTGTTGCGGTCGCCGCGGACCAGGACGTACGAGATCGGGAACAGCGCGATCAGGACGCCGATGATGGCGAGTTGAAGCAGCATGCGTGTCGCCCCTCAGCCGATGCGGGAGACCCGGAGCAGCTTCTTGAGGTCGCCGCTCATCTTCTTGGGATCGGGGTCTTTCGGGAAGCGCATCATCAGGTTGCCGAGCGGATCGACCAGGAAGATGGTGTCTTCGATGCGGCCGCCCTCGGCCGCGGGCAGCCATTGCCGTGCCACGTCAGGCGGCATGCGCAGGAAGCGCACGCCGGCATAGGGCTCGTTGTAGGCCGCCGACAGGCGTTCATCGACGGCGCCTTCATCCGTGATCAGCCAGACCGGCACGATGCGTTCCCGGTCCTGGCCCTGGCCCGCACGGATCTGGCGGATGGTGAACAGCTTCTTTGCGCAGGCCTCGTCGCAGGCCGACGGATCGGTCGTCACCAGCAGCCACTTGCCGCGAAAGCTCTCGAGCGGCACGGCTTCGGCACGCTCATTGGCGACGCGCACGGCCGGCATCGGACGCTGCGGATCGATCAGTGCGCCGTAGTTGGTGGCGCCGCCGGCCGGCTTGAACACGTAGAAGGTCAGGTAGGACGCGATCACCGGCGATGCGCACACCAGCAACAGCAGCAGCATCTGGAGGCGGCCGCGGCGCGTGCGCGCGTCGATGCGCGAGTCCGGCGGAGATGCCCTGCCGGCCGGGGCCGGGGCGGAGTCTTGGTGTGGCATGCGTACGTCTGTCGTTCGTTTGTCGTGGCGCCCGCGCAATCGCGCGCGCCTGTTGTCCGTGGCCAGAAGATGGCCGTCAGGGTTGTCCCGCCGCCGCCAGCCGGCGCGCGCGGCGCCAGCCCAGCACGATCACCAGCACCAGCGTCAGCGCGGCCAGGCCGAACCACTGGAAGGCATAGCCGTAGTGCCGGTCGGCCCCGAGATCGGCCGGCGCCCAGTCGCGCGCGAGGCCGTCGCCGGTGTCGGTGCGCTGCTCGATCACGAGCGGCTGCAACGCCACGCCGGTCTCGGCTGCATAGGCGGCCAGGTCCACGTTCTGGCGGATCCTGCGGCCGGCTTCGGCACTGGCGGGCTGGCCGAGGCTATAGACCTTGGGCACGGCGGCAAGTGCCGTGCCTTCGATGGTGACCTCGCCGGCCGGCGTCGCGAATGGCGCGATGCGCGTGCGGTCCTGGGCATCGCGCGGCAGCCAGCCACGCAAGACCAGCACGCTGCGGGCGGCGCCACCGTCACCTTGGATCGCCAGGGGCGTTAGCACCAGGAAGCCGGCGCGGCTGTCGGTGCCATTGCCGTGGGGCCGATTATCCAACAAGACGGTCCGGTTCGCGTCGAAACGGCCCGTGACGCGCACGGTGCGCTCGGCCACGTCGCCCCGGGCGGGCGCCGTGGTCAGCGTCACCGGTGGTTGCGCGGCCAGCGCCTGCAAACGTTCGGCGCGCGCGAGCTTCTCGTGCGCGCGGTTGAGCTGCCAGTTGCCGAGCGCGCAGGTCACCGCGATCACCACTGCGGCCGCGACAGTCGGCACCGGGCTCAGGGCACGCCACGGCTTCATCGGCCCGCTCCCGGCGCGTACGGCAACATGCCGGCGGTGCGATAATGACACTTTCCGCCAACGAGCCCGCGGCACGTATCGCGGCCAGCCTGCCCCGCCATGCGCTTTGTCATCATCGTCGCCTTTCTCCTGATCATCGGCAGTCTGGCCTCGGCCCTGTTCTTCATGATGCGCGACCGCGGCAGAACGCCGAACATGATGCGCTCGCTGATGTTCCGCGTGGGCTTCTCTGTGGCGCTGTTCCTGTTCATCCTGTTCTCAAACTGGATGGGCTGGATCCACAGCACGGGCATCCGCATGAATCCGTAGCCGACTGGCTTCCCGAAACCGCAAAAAACAAGCGCCGCAGGCTGGTTCCCCTCCTGCGGCGCTTCTGTTTTGTGGTTCCGCGGCGAAAGGCGCTGCAGGCCTTCCGCCGGGTACGACAAACTGCTGCTTACAGCCAGTACACCACGACGTAGAGGAACAGCCACACCACGTCAACGAAGTGCCAGTACCAGGCGGCGCCTTCGAACGCGAAGTGATGCTCGGGCGTGAAGTGGCCCTTGAGCACGCGGATCAGCACCACGGTCAGCATGATCGCGCCCATGGTCACGTGGAAGCCGTGAAAGCCGGTCAGCAGGAAGAACGTCGAACCATAGACGCCCGAGGTGAGTTTCAGGTTCAGTTCCGAGTAGGCGTGCATGTACTCGTACGCCTGGAAGCACATGAAGATCGCGCCCAGCAGGATGGTCAGCACCATGCCCTGGATCACCTGGCTGCGCTTGCCGGCCAGCAGCGCGTGGTGCGCCCAGGTCAGCGTCAGGCCCGACATCAGCAGCAGCGCGGTGTTGATGGTCGGGATCGGCCACGGGCCCATGGTCTGGAAGGTCTCGACCACGCCGGCCGGGCCGGTGTTGGGCCATACGGCGGCGAAGTCGGGCCACAGGATCTTGTTGTCCAGGTCGCCCAGCCACGGCATGGCGATGGCGCGGGCGTAGAACAGCGCGCCGAAGAAGGCGGCGAAGAACATCACTTCGGAGAAGATGAACCAGCCCATCGACCAGCGGAACGACAGGTCGATGTTCTTGCCGTACATGCCCCCTTCGGATTCACCGATGGCATCGCTGAACCAGCTCTTGAGCACGAACAGGAACCACAGCAGGCCGAAGCCGCACAGATACGGCGCCCAGGGCTGTCCGTTCACCCAGCCGGCAGCGCCGGCGCCGGTCAGCAGCAGGCCGAAGCTTGCCGTGATCGGGTGGCGCGACGGTCCCGGTACGAAGTAGTACGGAGCGTTTGCGCGATTCGCACTCATTCTTTTATCTCCAGCTCAGAGTCTTGGTTCAATCGTTATCGGCGCGTCCGGCTTGCCTTGCCTCCCTGGCTGCCGGCGCGCACTGCTTTCTTGTCTACCCTACTTCCTGCTATGCCGCGGCCGAACCGACCACGGCACGTACGATCGTGATAAGGATCGCGATGAACACCGCCACCGCGATCAGCCCGGCAATGATCACATGCACCGGGTTCAACCTGGCCATGTCGCTCTCGTGCTCCGCGCCCTTGCGCAGGCCGATGAACGACCACAGTACCGCGCGCATGGTCTGCGCGAACGACATCTTGCGCTTGACCGCGTCCTTCAATTCGTCCACGGCGTTTCCTCCTGCTTCAGCCGCCACTGCGCGCCGCGGGCGCGCTTTCCAGCTCGCCCTGCGGTGCCTGCGCCACCGGCGTACCCACTTCAAAAAAGGTGTACGACAGCGTGATGTTCTTCACATCCTTCGGCAGCTTCGGATCGATCACGAATACCACCGGCATCTCGCGTGCTTCCTTGGCCTTGAGCGTCTGCTGCTTGAAGCAGAAGCACTCGAGCTTCTTGAAGTACTCGGTTGCCTGCTTGGGCGCGTAGCTCGGGATCGCCTGCGCCGAGATGTCGCGCGACTGCCCGTTGGCCACCTCGTAGACGATCGTCACCATCTCGCCCGGATGCACTTCCATGCTGTTCTTCACCGGACGGAAGGCGAAGGGACCGCGCGCGTTCGAATCGAACTCCACCGTGATGGTGCGGCTCGTGTCGACCTGCGTATTCTTGAGCGAGCCGCCGTACAGCTCGCGCGTGGTCACCACGTTCAGCCCGGTGAGGTCGCAGATCTTCTTGTACAGCGGCACCAGCGCGTAACCGAAGCCGAACATCACGCCGACGATCACCACGAGCCGCAGCATCATGCCGCGGTTGAACCGCTTGTCGGCTTCCCGGCCTTGATCCCGCCCCTGCCCTTGCTGATCGACGCTCATCCCGCTACCCCGCAGCTTCAGCCAAGGAACACCATCTTGGCGAAGAACCCCAGAAAGAAAACCACCACGATCGACAACAGGATCAGTCCGAGGCGCCGGTTGGCTGCCTTCTGATCCGCCTTCCGTTCTGCCTGCGATGGGTTTTTTTGTGGAGCCTGCATTGTTGTCTTACCTGCCGGCACGGAAGGCGGCTGGCGCCCTCCGTGCCTTGTTGCGTTCAGTGCTTAGCGAACTTGCGGCGGCACTTCAAAGGTGTGGAACGGCGCCGGCGACGGCACGGTCCACTCCAGCCCTTCGGCACCATCCCAGGGCTTGTCCGCGGCCTTCTCGCCGCCACGGTAGGACGGCAGCACCACGAAGAAGAAGAAGTACACCTGCATAAGGCCGAAGCCCAGTGCCCCGATCGACGCGATCGCGTTAAAGTCCGCGAACTGGGTCGGGTAGTCGGCATAGCGACGCGGCATGCCGGCCAGACCCAGGAAGTGCATCGGGAAGAAGGTGACGTTGAAGAAGATGATCGAGCCCCAGAAGTGAATCTGGCCGCGGGTCTCGTTGTACATGAAACCGCTCCACTTCGGACCCCAGTAGTAGAAGCCGGCGAACAGCGCGAACAGCGAGCCGGCCACCAGCACATAGTGGAAGTGCGCCACGATGAAGTAGGTGTCCTGCAACTGGATATCGATCGGCGCCACGGCCGGCATCAGGCCGGTGAAGCCGCCGATGGTGAACACGAAGATGAAGCCGATCGCGAACAGCATCGGGGTCTCGAAGGTCATCGAGCCGCGCCACATGGTGGCGATCCAGTTGAAGATCTTCACGGCCGTCGGCACCGCGATCAGCATGGTCGCGTACATGAAGAACAGTTGGCCCGTCACCGGCATGCCGGTGGTGAACATGTGGTGCGCCCACACGATGAACGACAGGATCGCGATCGAAGCCGTCGCGTACACCATCGAGCTGTAGCCGAACAGGCGCTTGCGGGCAAAGGCCGGCACCACGTGCGAGATGATCCCGAATGCCGGCAGGATCATGATGTACACCTCGGGGTGGCCGAAGAACCAGAAGATATGCTGGTACATCACCGGGTCGCCGCCGCCCGCGGCCGAGAAGAAGCTCGTGCCGAAGTGGCGGTCGGTCAGCACCATGGTGATCGCGCCGGCCAGCACGGGCATCACGGCGATCAGCAGGTAGGCGGTGATCAGCCACGTCCAGCAGAACATCGGCATCTTCATCAGCGTCATGCCCGGGGCACGCATGTTGAGGATGGTCACGATGATGTTGATCGAGCCCATGATCGACGACGCGCCCATGATGTGCATGGCGAAGATGGCCATGTCCATGCCCGGACCCATCTGCACCGACAGCGGCGCATACAGCGTCCAGCCGGCAGCGGTGGCGCCGCCCGGGGCGAGGAACGAGCCGGCCAGCAGCAGCGCCGCGGGCGGCAACAGCCAGAAGCTGAAGTTGTTCATGCGCGCGAACGCCATGTCGGACGCGCCGACCTGCAGCGGGATCATCCAGTTGGCGAAGCCCACGAAAGCCGGCATGATCGCGCCGAACACCATGACCAGGCCGTGCATGGTGGTGAACTGGTTGAACAGTTCCGGGCGGAAGAACTGCAGGCCCGGCTCGAACAGCTCCAGGCGGATCAGCAGCGCCAGCACGCCGCCGCTCAGCAGCATGATGAACGAGAACAGCAGGTACAGCGTGCCGATGTCCTTGTGGTTGGTGGCAAACAGCCAGCGGCGCCAGCCATGCGGGTGATCATGCGCGTGGTCGTCGTGCGCGTGATCGTGCGGATGGCCGATTGCGTCGGGGGTAGCAGTACTCATCGCAAATGCTCCTCTAATCCTGTCCTGTCTTCAGCCGGTCAGCCCGCGGTGCGGTTGCCCGCGATGCTGGCCTGCTTGCTGCCCTGTTCCTTGGCGGGCTGCGCTTGCGCCTTCGGTGCCTCGCCGCCAGCAGCGCCGCCGCCTTCGGGGAACTTGCCGGCGCGGGCATTCACGAAGTCGCTGGGCTGGATCACTTCGCCGGTCTTGTTGCTCCAGCTGTTGCGCACATAGGTCATCGCCGCCGCCAGTTCCGTATCGGACAGCTGCTTCCACGACGGCATGGCGTTCTTGCCTTCCAGCATGATGTGCATCTGGCCGGCCTTCGGGCCGTTCACGATCTTGGAACCGTCCAGCGCCGGGAACGCGCCGCCGCCCTTGCCGTTGGGCTGGTGGCAGACCGCGCAGTTGGCGCTGTAGACCTTCTCGCCGCGGACCTTCATTTCGTCCAGCGTCCAGGTCTTGTTCGGATCATCGGCCTTGGCGGTCATTTCCTTCTTCTTGCCGTCGACCCACTTGGTGTAGTCGGCGTCGGACACGACGCGCACGACGATCGGCATGAAGGCGTGCTCCTTGCCGCAGAGTTCGGCGCACTGGCCACGGTACACGCCGATCTTCTCGGCCTTGAACCAGGTGTCGCGCACGAAGCCGGGGATCGCATCCTGCTTGACGCCGAAGGCCGGGATCATCCAGGCGTGGATCACGTCATTGGCCGTGGTGACGATGCGCACCTTCTTGTTGACGGGCACCACCAGCTCGTTGTCCACCTCCATCAGGTAGGTGTTGGACTTCGGCGCTTCGTTGTTGATCTGCTCGCGCGGGGTGGTCAGGGTCGACACGAAGGAGATGCCTTCGCCCTCGCCCTTCAGGTAGTCGTAGCCCCACTTCCACTGGTAGCCGGTGGCCTTGATGGTGACGTCGGAATTGGTGGTGTCCTTCATGGCCACGACGGTCTTCGTCGCCGGCAGGGCCATGGCGATCACGATCAGGAACGGGACGATGGTCCAGACCACTTCGACCGTGATGCTTTCGTGGAAGGAGGCGGGCTTGGCACCCTTGGCCTTGCGGTGCGTGAACACGGAATAGAACATCACGCTGAACACGGCAACGAAGATCACCGTGCAGATGATCAGCATCATCCAGTTCAGCCAGTGAATCTGCTCGGCGATCTTGGTGACGGGCTCAGTCAGGTTCAGCTGACGCACGGCGGGACCGCCGGGCATGTCACTGACCGCCAGGGCCGCCTGGCTGGCAAGCAGGGATGCGCTCGCCAGACAAACTGCGGATGCCTTCTTCCACATTTTCATTTGTTATCTACCCAATTTACAGATTCAAATCTGTCCCCGCCTCCGCCCCCGCCACCTCTCAGAGGCGGCGCAGGGCCGCTGCGAGCTCCTGGGCGAACTTGCGCCGCTTGTGCTGGTCCAGATAGCACCCCACCTGCACAACGCGCCCGCCCGAACGCAGCGTCACCAGCGCGCTGGACGATTCCCCCAGTTCGACCCGCACCCAGTGCGGGTTGAATTCCTCGCGCGTCAACCGCTGCGCGCTGGCAGTCTCCACGACCAGCACGTCATCGTTGATGCTGACACGCTCATAGTCCGTCGCATGACGCGCATACACAAGCAGAGCAATCCCCAGTCCGAGCAGGTCCAGGCCGGCAAACGGCAGCACGAGCCAGGACCCTTGCACCGCGAAAAACAACGCGATGGCAAGCGAGACAGTGAAGATCGAGAGGTAAAACCAGCCGACCTGGCGTGGGGAAAGCGAGCAATTCCGCTTCATCAGCCAGTCGTGGGGCGCGGGAGGAGGTCCGTCGAGATTTCCGCCGGAGTCACCACTTGCCGTCTGGAATGCGATACCCAAGTCTTGCATCGCCAACCACTCTGCATTTGGATGCACACCCGGGACGATTGCGCCCGGATTGCACCATGCGAGTGCAACTCCAGGACGTTCTTGTGCCAGGGGACCACTGCGACAAACTGGCGCATTATAGGGCGCTTCGCATACACGGACAAGGCCGCACATTGACCAAAGCGCTTGCGCGCCGTAGGGATTTGTGCTTATCAACTTTCGATGAAATTGTCCGTAAAGCCAGCGCTGGCGCGGCTTTGCGGGCGATCGGCCCGGCTCGCCCCTACACGGAAGTCAATTCAGTCGTAACCGCTCAACGCCGCGGACGGGCACGGCCGATCTTGTCGAGCGGCACGACGGCGCGGCCCTGGTCATCGACCTGCTGCGCACCACGCGGGGGCAGTTTCCACGCGTGGCCGTAGACGATCTCGAAAGTCAGCGGGATCACGCCATCGGCATTGCGACGGCGTGCCAGGGCTTCGCAGACCGCCTCGTGCCAGCGGCGGCCGTGCAGGCCGGCCCGGCGCGCGTCCGGGTGCGCACGCAGCCCGCCGAAGGCCTGTACCTCGCTTAACAGCTTTTCTGGCGATTCGTAGGTCACGGTCAGCGTTTCCATGTCCATCACCGGCGTGGACCAGCCGCTGTGGACCAGCATGTCGCCAATGTCATGCATGTCGACAAAGCGCAACGTATGCATCGCATTGTCGACCTCGGCGAAGGCCGCGCGCACTTCGCGCAGCGTGTCGGGACCGAACAGCGAGAACATCACCAGGCCGTCGTCGCGCGTGACGCGGTGCCACTCCGGAAACACGCGGTGCGGCTCCGGATGCCAGTGCAGCGCCAGGTTGGACCACAGCAGGTCGAAGCTGCCGGGCGCAAAGGGCAGTGTGGCAAGATCGCCCTGGACCAGGTCGAACAATGGCCGCTTGCCGAGCAGGCGGCCAACCCATCCGGGCCGTCGCTGCGGATCGCGCTGGCCTGCTTCGGCGAGCATCGCGCCGGAAATATCGAGGCCGGCGATCTGCGCGTCGGGAAAGCGCGCACGCAGGCCCGCCAGGCCCTGGCCATGCCCGCAGCCGATGTCGAGCGCGCGCTGCGGCGACAGGCGCACCACTTCCATGCGTTCCTGCATGCGGCGGCCGATCTCGCCGAGCAGGAAGTCGAGCTGGCCGAACGCGGCGCTGCGCCGGTCGAAGGCCAGCCGGGTCAGCCGCGTGGGTGGCAGGAAGGCATCAGGAGAGTCGGCGGCATGCAGAGACACGGGAAAACCAGGCAACAGGAAGACGAGGAAGCCGCGGCAACACACGCCGCGCGGGGCAGCCGCGCGCCTTGGCGGGCGGCTGGACGGCAAGTATACGCGCGCACCGCGAAAGCCGCCGGACACATGCGCGGGCTGGCGCGAGCGCTGTTGCCGTGCGCCTGCGCGCTCTGCGGCGTCGTGCAGGACGAGGTGGTCTGTCGTGACTGCGTCACCGACCTGCTCTACCCGGTGTCGCGCTGCCCGGTCTGTGCAATGGGCCGTGCGCCCGGCCAGCCGTGTCCGGCCTGTGCCCAGCATCGCCCGGACTTTGACCAGGCGATCACGCTGGGCGACTACGCTTTTCCTCAGGATTCGCTGGTGTTGGCGCTCAAGTACGGCAAGGTGCTGCCGCTGGCCAGCTGGCTCGCGGCCGCGCTTGCGGACCGGATGCGGCGCGAGTGCCGCTCCGGCGCGCCACTGCCGGACCTGCTCGCGCCGATTCCGCTATCGCCGCAACGGCTGGCCGAGCGCGGCTTCAACCAGGCCTGGGAGATCGCACGTCCGCTCGCGCGCCGCCTGGGCGTGGCGAGCGACCCCGTGCTGCTTGAGCGCCCGCGCGACATCGCCACCCAGCACCTGCTGGACCTGCCGCATCGGCAGGTGAACGTGCGCGGCGCGTTCCGCGTGGCCAGTGCGCGTCCGCTCGCGGGCCTGCACATTGGCCTGGTCGACGATGTGATGACCACGGGCGCCACGCTGGACGAAGCGGCCCGCACGCTGAAGGCGCACGGCGCAGCGCGGGTCAGCGTGATCGTTGCGCTGCGCACGCCCTGAGCGGATGACAGCGCCGCAGTCGCGCGGTAAGCTGCGCACCGTTTTCGATGCCGGGGACCTGCCGCCCCGCCCTGCCAAGGAAATCCCCCCATGTTCCACGTCGTCCTGGTCGAACCGGAGATCCCGCCCAATACCGGCAATGTGATCCGCCTGTGCGCCAATACAGGTGCGCAACTGCACCTGGTGAAGCCTCTGGGGTTTCCGCTGGAAGATGCCCGCATGCGGCGCGCGGGACTCGACTATCACGAGTACGCCACCATGCGCGTGCACGAAAGCTGGGACGCACTGATGGCCAGCGAGCAGCCCGACCCGTCGCGCATGTTCGCGCTCACCACGCATGGCTCGACGCCGTTCGCGCAGGTCAGCTTCCAGCCCGGCGACTGGTTCGTGTTCGGCTCCGAGACCCGCGGACTCGCACCCGAACGGCGCGAGTGGTTTCCGGCATCGCAGCGCATCCGCCTGCCGATGCGGCCCAATAACCGCAGCCTGAACCTGTCGAACACCGTGGCGGTGGTCGTATTCGAAGCCTGGCGCCAGAACGGCTTTGCCGGCGGCGCCTGAGCGCCACCGTTATTCGGGCTGCACGCCCGCGGCGCGGATCACCTTGTCCCAGCGCACCTTCTCGCTCGCCATGGTCTGTCGCAGCGATGCCGGCGCCGTACCGGCCGGCACGAAATACTGCGCACGCATCTTCTCGCGCACGTCGGCGCTGCCGATGATGGCGACCAGCTCGCGGTAGAGCCGGTCGATGATCGCAGGCGGCGTGCCCGCCGGCGCCAGCACTGCCTGCCACGAAATCGCTTCGAAACCGGGATAGCCTGATTCGGCGACGGTCGGCACCGATGGCAGCACCGCCGTGCGGCCGGTGGTCGTCACCGCCAGGATGCGCAGCTTGCCTGCATTGACGAGCGGCATTGCAATCGCTGGCACCATGAAGCCCGCCTGGATCTGCCCGCCGACCATGGCCGTGGTGACCTGCGGAAAGCCCGGATACGGCACGTGCTGCAGGTCGATGCCAGCCATGGCCTTGAGCTGCTCCATGGCCAGGTGTGCGGCGCTGCCGTTGCCGACCGAGCCATAGTTGAGCGCGCCGGCCTTTGATTTCGCCAGCGTCACGAACTCGCGCACGTTATGCACGGGGAGCCTGGCATCGACGACCAGCACATTGGGCGATGTCGCCACCAGCGTGACCGGAGCAAGCTGGCGGAACGGGTCGTAGCCGAGGTTGCGCGACAGCGATGGCGCCGTCACCAGCGGTCCGTTGATCGTGAACAGCAGCGTGTAGCCGTCGGGCGCGGCCTTGGCCACCATGCCCGTGCCGATATTGCCGCCGGCACCGGGCCGGTTTTCCACCACCACCGGCTGGCCCAGCGTGGTTGCGAGCTTTTCCGTGAGGATGCGCGCGATCAGGTCCGGCGACGATCCTGCCGGGAACGGCACCACCATGCGCAGCGGCCGCGACGGCCAGTTGTCGGCCCAGGCCGGGGAGACTGCTGCGGCGCAGGCGCAGGCAAGCGCAATCAACGCGTGGCGGCGGGAAGTCATGCGGAATCCGGTTAGGGGAACGGTGGAATGCGGTGAATGCGGCTATTCGTCGCGCGCATCGCGCTGCAGGAGCTGTTCAACGGCATCGGCGGCGCCCAGGCCTTCGAACAGCACGGCGCACACGGCGCGCGTGATCGGCATCTCGACCTTGTGGGCCGCCGCCAGCGCCGCCACGGCCTGCGCGCACCGCACGCCTTCGGCGACGTGCCCGAGGCCCGCCAGGACCTGCTCCAGGCTCTGCCCGGCCGCGAGTTGCTGGCCGACCTTGCGGTTGCGCGACAGGTCGCCGGTCGCGGTCAGGATCAGGTCGCCCACGCCGGCCAGGCCCATGAAGGTTTCCACGCGGCCGCCGAGCGCCAGGCCCAGACGCGTCATTTCAGCCAGGCCGCGCGTAACCAGCGCGGCGCGTGCGTTGAGCCCCAGACCCAGGCCATCGCTGGCGCCGGTGGCGATCGCCAGCACGTTCTTGACCGCGCCGCCGACCTCGACACCGGTCAGGTCGTCGCTGCCATAAATGCGCATGGCGTGGTGGTGGAAAGCGGTCTGCGCGAAGTCGGCCAGCGCCGGCACGCTGCCGGCCACCGTCAGCGCGCACGGCAGACCCAGCGCCACTTCGCGGGCAAAGCTCGGCCCGGTCAGGACGCCGTAGTCGAATCCGCTGGTACGGCCTGCGGCATCGAGCTCCTCGCGCACCATCTGGTGCGGCAGCGCGTGCGTGCCGGCCTCGAAGCCCTTGCACAGCCACAGCATGCGCACATGGCCATCGCCGCGCGTGGCAAGCCTGCGGGTCATCTCGCGCAGGCCCGATACCGGCGTGGCCACCACCACGAGGCCATCGGGATCGTCGGCGGCATGAGCGACCGCCTTCTCGAAATCGGCTTCCACGCGCAGGCGCTCGGACAGCCGTACGCCCGGCAGGTAGGCCTCGTTGCTGCCGCTTGCCGCGATCGCGGCAAGCTGGGCAGGATCGCGCCCCCACAGGATCACGTCATGGTTGACGGCTGCATGGCTGGCAAGTGCGGTGCCCCAGGCACCCGCACCGAGAAAGGTCAGTTTCATGGCGGCTCGAACGGTGGATCGGCGCAATCGATGGTAATCCGGTGCGCGGGCCCCGGAAAGGCAAAACGGGGCCGCAGCCCCGTTTCGTCAGGCAGTGCGGCGCTGCCGGATCAGTGGCGAGCCTGGCTGCCGTCGGGCATCACGATGCCGCTGTTGCCGCTGCCGGCGGCTTGCGCTTCTTCCATGGCAGCCTGCAGGCGCTGTTCGTACAGCGCCTGGAAGTTGATTTCCGACAGGTGGATGGCCTGGAAGCCGGCACGCGTGATCACGTCGGCGATATTGCCGCGCAGGTACGGATACAGGATGGTCGGGCAGGCAATGCCCAGCAGCGGGTCAAGCTGCTCGACCGGCACGTTGCGGATGTCGAAGATGCCGGCCTGGTGCGCTTCCACGAGGAAGGCGACCTTCTCCTGGACCTTGGTCGTCACGGTGCCCGTCACCACCACTTCGAAGATGCCTTCCTGCAACTGCGAAGCGGCCACGTTGACCTGCACTTCGACCGACGGCGCCTCCGATTCCAGGAAGATGGCCGGCGAGTTGGGCTGCTCGAGCGACATGTCCTTGAGGTACACGCGCTGGATGTTGAAGAACGGTTGATCTTCCTGCTGGGTGTTTTGCTGGTCGCTCATGAGAGGCTTCCGGGATGGGCGTTGGGCGTGGCGGCCTGTTGTGGCCTGTTGTGGCCTATTGCGGCACGAGCCGGCGCCCGGTTGGAAAACGCATATGGTACATGACCCGGGTGCCAATATCACCCGGGCCGGGGCCGTCAATTGCGCTGGCTCAGGCGGCCAGCAGTGGCGTCAGGCCGCCCTGGCGATCCAGCGCGGAGAGGTCGTCGAAACCGCCAACATGGGTGTCGTCGATATAGATCTGCGGCACGGTACGGCGGCCGGTACGCGACATCATTTCCTCGCGCTTGCCGGGCTCGCGGTCGATCAGGATTTTCTCGATCGACTCCACGCCCTTGGCCTTGAGCAGTCGCTCGGCCATCTGGCAGTAAGGGCACACCACCGTGCTGTACATGACGACTCGGGCCATGCTGAATCTCCTTCGATACTCAAATGCCGCCAGCCCCGCGGCAAGCGGGATCCGGCGCGATGTAGCGGACAAGCCGGCCAGGCTGGCGCGGCTTACTTGACGACCGGGAGCCCGGCCTGCTGCCAGGCGGCGATGCCGCCTTCGAGCGCATAGGTCTCACTGTACCCGGCTTCCTTGAGCGCTGCCTGAGCCTTGCCGAGGCCCTGGCCGGTCTGGGATACCACGATGATGGGGACGGCCTTGTCCTTTGCAAGGCCGGCCGCGCGCGAGGCCAGATCGGCCAGCGGGGCGCTCTTGGCCTGCGGCAGGTGACCCTTGGCATACTCGGCGGCATCGCGAATGTCGACCACCACGGCGCCGCGCTTGTTGATCAGCTGGGTCGCGGCGGCCGTATTGACGGCTTTTCCGCCGGTGCCGCGGGCAATCGTGGGCCAGGCCAGCAGTCCGCCCGAGACCACGGCAAGGGCGATCAGGGCGAGGTTGTTATAGTCGGCGAAGAAATTCACGTTGGCATTCCGTTGGGTTGGGTCGGCGGCATTATAAAATACGCGGTTTGGCGTCCGGGCCTCCGCCGCCAGTCGATGACGGCCATTGTCGCCTCCTTTGTCGCCTTGCTGGCACATGGGGCACTGAAGCGGCGGCGCCGGCGCACGCAGGTTACCTACTCTCTGGAAGCAGCAGCATGTACAAGCTTGTCCTCATCCGCCACGGCGAATCGACGTGGAACCTCGAAAACCGCTTCACCGGCTGGGTCGACGTCGACCTGACCGACACGGGTGCCGCCCAGGCGCGCCAGGCCGGCAAGCTGCTCAAGGAAGCCGGCTTCGCCTTCGACATGGCCTACACCTCGGTGCTCAAGCGCGCGATCCGCACGCTGTGGCACGTGCAGGACGAGATGGATCAGATGTGGATTCCGGTACGCAACGAGTGGCGCCTGAACGAGCGCCACTACGGCGCGCTGGCCGGCCTGAACAAGGCGGAAACCGCCGCCAAGTTCGGCGACGAGCAGGTGCTGGTGTGGCGCCGCAGCTACGATACCCCGCCGCCGGCACTTGAACCGACCGATCCGCGTGCCTCTTACGACGATCCGCGCTACGCCAACGTGCCGCGCGAACAAATCCCGCTCACCGAATGTCTGAAGGACACCGTGGCCCGCGTGCTGCCGCTGTGGAACGAATCCATTGCTCCCGACATCCAATCGGGCAAGCGCGTGGTCATTGCCGCTCATGGCAACAGTATTCGCGCTCTCGTGAAGTACCTGGATCAGATTTCGGATGACGATATCGTCGGCCTCAACATCCCCAACGGCACCCCGCTCGTCTATGAGCTGGACGCCAACCTGCGCCCCCTGCGCCACTACTACCTGGGCGACCAGGAAGCCATCGCCGCCTCGCTCGCGGCCGTGGCCAGCCAGGGCAAGGCCCGCTGAAAGCCGTCAGGGCGGCAAGCACCGGCCATGGTGCGGCCGCCCACCCTCCGCCGGTACGTGACAGGCCTTTTTCTCCACACCCACTTATACTGTCGGACAAACCGCCCCGCGCCCCCACGCGTGGCGGCCGCAGCCGGCATAATCCCTCTACGTACACGTTCAGGCAGCCCTCATGCGTAAGACGCTCAAGAACATCAGCCTCGTCTCGGTCGGACTTGTTGCCGGCGTGCTGGCCACGCTGCAGATTTCGGCAACCGCGCAGAATTCATCTGGTCCGTTGCCGCTCGACCAGTTGCGGCTGATGGCCGACATCTTCGGGCAAATCAAGCGCGAATATGTGGAGCCGGTCGATGACAAGAAGCTGCTGACCGAAGCCATCAAGGGCATGGTTGCCAGCCTCGACCCGCACTCGGCCTACCTGGACGAGAAGGACTTCAAGGAACTGCAGGAAGGCACGCGCGGCCGCTTCGCCGGCCTGGGCATCGAGATCTCGCAGGAAGAAGGCCTGGTCAAGGTCATCAACCCGATCGAGGACACGCCCGCGTTCCGCGCCGGCATCCAGCCCGGCGACCTGATCACCCGCATCGACGACAAGCCCGTGCGCGGCCTGCCGCTGGAGCAGGCGGTCAAGCGCATGCGCGGCGAGCCGGGCACCAAGGTCACGCTGACCATCTATCGCAAGAGCGAGGAGCGGACCTTCCCGATTTCCATCACCCGCGCCGAGATCCGCGTCCAGTCCGTGAAGACCAAGATGCTGGACAACAACACCATCGGCTGGGTGCGCCTGACCAGCTTCCAGGAGCGCACGGTATCGGACCTGGGCCGCAGGCTGAACGAGATGGCTCAGAAGAACCCGGGCCTCAAGGGCATCATCCTGGACCTGCGCAACAACGGCGGCGGTGTGCTGCAAGGCGCGGTCGGCGTGGCGGCCGCGTTCCTGCCGGAAGACTCGACCGTGGTTTCCACCAACGGCCAGGTGCCCGACGCCAAGCGCGTGTACAAGGCGACGTTCAACAACTACCGCCTGTCGTCGCTCGAGGACGATCCGCTCAAGGAAGTGCCGGCGCTGTACAAGAAGGTCCCGATGGTCGTGCTGACCAACGCCTACTCGGCGTCGGCGTCCGAGATCGTGGCCGGCGCGCTGCAGGATCATCACCGCGCGCTGATCATGGGCAAGACCACGTTCGGCAAGGGCTCGGTGCAGACGGTGCGGCCGCTGACCAATGACACCGGCATCAAGCTGACCATCGCGTACTACTACACGCCGACGGGCAAGTCGATCCAGGCCAAGGGCATCCGCCCGGACATCCCGGTCGACCAGAATCCGGAAGGCGATCCGGACGACGCACTAATCACCCGCGAGATCGACACCGAGCGCCACCTGCACAACAAGCAGGAATCGGAAGAGCCGGAAATGAACGAGCGCGAACAGCGCCGCGTCGACGAACTGCGCCGCCTGGAAGAGGAAAACGCGAAGAAGACGCCGGAAGAGCGCGAAAAGGAACGCCGCAAGAAGCCGATCGAATTCGGCTCGGCCGACGACTTCATGCTGCAGCAGGCCATCGCCCAGCTCGACGGCCAGCCGGTCAAGCGTTCCAAGTCGAAGCTCGAAACCAACCCGCCCGCCGACAAGCCGGCCAAGGCCGCGCCGGCGAAGAAAGGCGCCAGCGCCCCGGCGGCCAAGCCCGCCGCGCCGGCCCCCGGCAAGCAGCCGCCAGCCAGCGCGCCGATCGGCGAGCCGCTGGGCACACCGACCGGCAAGGCGCCCTGAGCGGCACCTCGACCTGAAGCGGCCCTGCGGGGCCGCTTTTTACATTGGACGCCCCTACGCCATGAACGACGATCAACTGCTGCGCTACTCGCGCCATATCCTGCTCGATGAACTCGGCATTGAAGGCCAGGAACGCCTGCTCGGCGCCCGTGCGCTGGTGATCGGCGCCGGCGGCCTGGGCGCCGCGGCCCTACCCTACCTGGCGTCGGCGGGCGTCGGGCGGATCAGCGTGGTCGACAACGACCATGTGGACCTGACCAACCTCCAGCGCCAGATCATCCACACCACGGAAAACGTCGGCCGCCTGAAGGTGGAGTCGGCACGCGAAGGGATGCTGCGCATCAACCCCGGCGTGCAAGTGGAAGTCATCGCCGCCCGCGTCGGCGATGCGGAGCTGGACCAGCTCGTGGCGCAGGCCGACGTGGTGCTCGACTGCTGCGACAACTTTGCCACGCGCCAGGCCGTCAACCGCGCCTGCGTGCGGCACCGCGTGCCGCTGGTGTCCGGCGCGGCGCTGCGCTTTGACGGCCAGATCAGCGTCTTCGACCGGCGCCAGGACGACGCGCCGTGCTACGCGTGCCTGTTCCCGCCGTCAGAGCCGGCCCCCGAAGTGGCCTGCGCCACCATGGGCGTGTTCGCGCCGCTGGTGGGCATGGTCGGCACCGTGCAGGCGGCCGAAGCGCTCAAGCTGCTCAGCGGCGTGGGCCAGAGCCTGGCCGGCCGGCTGCTGATGGTCAATGCGATGTCGATGGAGTGGACCACGATGCAGCTCGCGCGCACGCCGGACTGCCCGGTCTGCTCGGGACACTAGCGCGCGGAGCGCTCGCGCAGCCACCCAGTCACCGCGGCACGGTCGCCGCGGAACACGATGCGCGATGCGCGGCTCTGCTGCTGGTAGGCATACATCGGGTCATAGTAGTCGCGCAGCAGCACTTCGATCCAGCCGCGGTGCAGGCCGGTATCGCCATGTTCCGACTGGCTCGCCAGCGCTTGTTCGAGCAGCGCCGCCAGCCGCGCGTAGCGCTCGCCGCCTAGTCGCGGAGCGATTGCCGCCATCGCCTCGCGCAGACGCGCCGCATAGGCCTCGAACCCCGCGACCGGACCAAGCTGGTCGATATGCTCGGCAGCCAGACCCAGCACGTAATCGCGCAACGCGCGCTCGACGCGTTCCTCGAATGGCGCTTCCAGCCACACCAGCGGGCTGGCCTGCATGCGCTGCCACAGCGCCTTGGGGACGTCACGGCCGCCGATAAAGCGGCCCTCATCCTCGACCACCAACGCGCGGTAGCCGGCGTCGGCCCGCCGCAGCAGGTCGATGGCCAGCGCATTCTCGAAATCGATCTGAGGCGGCTGCGCGAGCGCGCGGCGGCCGAATGCGGAACCGCGGTGACGGGCCAGCCCTTCCAGGTCGACCGCAGCCGGTACGTCGGCAATCACGTCGGTCTTGCCGGTGCCGGTCATGCCGCCCAGCACGAAGATCTCCGGCGTGGCCGCGGCCTGTTCGGTCACGTCGATCAGGAAGCTGCGCATGGCCTTGTAGCCGCCCGTCACGCGCGGATAGTCGATGCCTGCCTCGTCGCGCAGCCACCGCTGCACTATCTGCGAGCGCAGCCCGCCACGAAAACAGTACAGGTAGCCATCCGGGTGCGCACGGGCAAAGGCGGCCCATGCGGCGATGCGCGCGGCCTTGAGCTCGCCCGACACGATATCGTGACCCAACTCGATCGCCGCCTCCTGCCCCTTCTGGGCATAGCAGAGGCCGACCTGGTGCCGCTCCTCGTCGTCCATCAGCGGCAGGTTGACCGTGCCCGGGAAGGCGCCGCGCGCGAACTCCAGTGGCGCGCGCACATCCATCATCGGTGCGCCGCTCAGGAACAGCCGCCGGAAGTCGCCAGTATCCTCACGCATCAGGCGACCTCACGAGCACGTTGGGGGAAATCTCGCAGCCACAGCCGGCCCCGTGGCTGTACTGCGTCAGGCGGATGGATTCGGCCATGGTCATGGCTCCTGTACGGCGGTCTGGATGAAGAAAGGAATTGGAATGAGAAGGGTTACTGCAGGCGAACAGGCAAATCGGCGGCGCCCGGATGCGCCACGCGGGGTGCCGGCCACCCGCGGCGGGCAGCCCGGCAGGAAGCGGCGGCTTATTGCTCGCCCGGCTCCATCTGCGACTGCAGGTAGTTCTGCAGGCCGACCTTGTCGATCAGGTCCAGCTGCGTCTCCAGGTATTCGATATGCTCCTCGGTGTCGGTGAGGATATCAACCAGGATCTCGCGGCTGACGTAATCGCCGACGGATTCGCAGTAGGCAATGCCTTCCTTGACGGTGGCGTGCGCAGTCTGCTCCAGCTTCAGGTCGCACTTGAGCATTTCCGGTGTGTCTTCACCGAGCAGCAGCTTGTGCAGGTCCTGCAGGTTGGGCAGGCCGTCGAGCATCAGGATGCGTTCGATCAGCCGGTCGGCGTGCTTCATTTCGCCGATCGATTCCTTGTACTCCACGTCGCCGAGCTTCTTGAGGCCCCAGTGGCGGTACATGCGGGCGTGCAGGAAATACTGGTTGATCGCGGTGAGCTCGTTCTTGAGCTGGGCATTCAGATGCTGGATGACCTTCTTGTCACCTTTCATGGGTGGCTCCGGTTGCATCGGGCCCGCGCAAAAACACGAACGGCGCCAGAGGCGCCGCTTGCAGTCGAATGAAAATGCGAAGGCACGAAAACGCGCCGTGAACTGTGCTCAGTTCATGTGCGCGGTCAAGCCACCAGCGCCTGACGCCGGTCGTTCGCGACTGCCGGGTCCCGAGTGTCCATTATGGTACATGTGGTGGACACGGAACAGGTAGAAATCTCCACAACCTGGATGCCCGCGATCGTGGCCGCAGCCGCATTGCGCGCGGCTGCCACGCCTTCCTGCAACACCTGGTGGGCGCACTCGCGGCACCGGCCGCAGCAGGTCCCGACGCCCAGTGTCTCGGCCAGTTCGTCGAGGGTCTCGACGCCAAGCTGAACGGCACCGTGGATTTCACGATCGGTGATCTGGTTGCAGATGCAGACGTACACAACTCCCTCCTTGGGGGCTGGCGGCACCGGCATGCCGCTCGAATGAACGTCAGAATACCAAAGATCGAAAATGATAACAATTCCCATTAAGCCACATTCGCGGAGGTGGGATTTGCGTCACCTGCCGAAGCAACAAAAGATGGCTTTGCCGCACAAGCATGCCGAAAAAGTGATGATTGTGCGGCAAATCGACAGAAAAACCCTTCAAATTCTAGGGCTTAGCGAGCAGCCGCAGCGCGGCTGCCTGCTCCTCGGGCTCATAGGCGTTGAGCACCTGGTCGACGATCGGCTCGAGCCGCGTGCAATCGGCGTGCAGAACTTCCTGCTTGACTCGCAGCAACTGGGCCGGATGCATCGAGAATTCACGCAGGCCCATGCCCAGCAGCAGGCGAGTCATGCCGGGGTCGCCCGCCATTTCGCCGCATACAGCCACCGGCACGCCAACATGGTTGGCTTCGCGAATGGTGCGGGCAATCAGCTGAAGCACGGCGGGGTGCAGGGGATCAAACAGATGCGCCACGGCGTTGTCGGCGCGGTCGATGGCGAGTGTGTATTGCGTCAGGTCATTGGTGCCGATCGACAGGAAGTCCATGCGCCGCAGGAACAGCGGCAGCAGCAGCACCGCAGCCGGGATTTCGATCATGGCGCCGACCTTCAGGCCAGGATCGTAGGGCACGCCACGCTCGTCAAGCTGGCGCTTGGCCTGCGCGATCAGTTCCATCGTCTGGTCGATCTCGCGCGCATGCGACAGCATCGGCACCAGCAAGCGCACCGGCCCAAAGGCCGACGCACGCAGCAACGCGCGCAGTTGCGTCAGGAACATGCCCGGCTCGGACAGCGACCAGCGGATCGCACGCAGCCCGAGTGCCGGGTTCAGCGCGGTCTCGAAGTCGTCGCCACGCCCGTCCAGCGGCTTGTCGGCGCCGATATCGATCGTGCGGATGGTCACCGGCAGGCCATGCATGGCCTCCACGGCCGCGCGGTAGGCGGTGAACTGCTCTTCCTCCCCGGGCAGCTCGCCGCGCCGGTTCATGAACAGGAATTCCGAGCGGAACAGGCCAACGCCCACGGCGCCGGCTGCCAGCGCGGCGCCAGCGTCCTCGGCCATCTCGATATTGGCCAGCAGGTCAATCTCCTGGCCGTCCAGCGTGACCGCCGGCGTGTGCCGCAGGCGCTGCAGGCGCTTCTTTTCCAGCGCGCGTTCGCTCTGGCGGTGGCGGTATTCCTCGAGAATGATCGCCGACGGATCGACGATCACCAGCCCGGCGTCGCCGTCGATGATGATCCAGTCGTCTTGCCGGATCAGCTCGCTGGCGCTCTGCACGCCGACCGCGGCCGGGATGTCCAGGCTGCGCGCGACAATCGCCGTGTGCGAGGTGCGGCCGCCAAGATCGGTCACAAAGCCGTGGAAGACGGTATGGCGGAATTGCAGCATGTCGGCCGGCGCGATGTCGTGGGCCACCACGATCACGCCCGGTGCCGGCTCGCCATCGGCGGCCAGGGCCGGGACGGGCGCGGGCGCCAGCACCGGCGCGCCGGCCAGCACCTTGAGGATCCGCTCCACGACTTGCTGGATGTCGGCCTTGCGCTCGCGCAGGTACTCGTCCTCGATCTCGTCGAACTGGCGCATCAGCTCTTCGAGCCGCGTCGTCAGCGCCCACTCCGCGTTATAGCGGCGTCCGCGGATCAGCGCTTCCGGCTCGCGCGACAGGGCCTCATCATCGAGGATCATCGCGTGCACGTCCAGGAAGGCCCCCATCTCCTCGGGTGCTTCGCGCGGCAGGTCGCGCTTTAGCGCCGCCAGCTCGGCCCGTACCGCGGCGCGGGCCGAGCGCAGGCGCTCCACCTCGTCGTCGAGCCGGTCTTCATCGACCAGGTAGTGCGAAACGTCCAGCGCCGCGGGCGCGAGCAGATGGGCGCGGCCGATAGCGACGCCGCGGGAGACCGGGATGCCGTGCAGGGCAAATGACATGTGCCGCTCCGTCAGGAACGTTCAGGAAAGCAATGTGGCGCGGCGGACCTCACTCGCCCTCGCCAAAGCGGTTGGCGATCAGCGCCAGCAGCGCGTCCATCGCCTCCTGCTCGTCCGGCCCGTCGGTCTCGATGGTCACCGTGGAGCCAATTCCCGCCGCAAGCATCATCACGCCCATGATGCTCTTGGCATCGACCTGGCGCCCGTTGCGGGACATCTTGACCTGGCTGGCGAAGCTGCCTGCCAGTTGCGTCAGCTTCGCGGAAGCGCGGGCGTGCAGCCCGAGCTTATTGATGATGGTGGTGTCCCTCTGCAGCATATCGGTCGGGATGGTTGGCTGTTTGATTTTGTACGGTTGTAGTGCCCACCTGCAGCACGCCCTGCGAACCACCGGCAAGTGCCTTGGCCACGAGCTGATCGAGCTTTTCCCCGCGATAGCAGATGGCGCGCACCAGCATCGGCAGGTTGACGCCAGCCAGCACCCTGACGCGGCCGGGTTCGGCCAGCTTGGCGGCGATATTTGCGGGCGTGGCGCCGAAGATGTCGGTCAGCACCAGCGCGCCGTTGTCTTCGCAGACGGCATTGAGCCGTTGCCTGGCTTCGGCAAGGACGGCGGCAGGATCCGCGTCGGGAAGGACGTCGATGGCCTCCAGCCGCTGCGGCTGGCCACAGTAGACGTGGGTGGCGCAATCGCGCAAGGCCGAAGCCAGGGGGGTATGCGCGATGATCAGAATTCCTGCCATGATGGTGAATCCGTTGGACTGGCCCGATTGTAGCAGGCGCACTCCCCGGTTTTTTCGGGCTCCTGACCGCTTCCTGCCGGCTTTCGGACGCTTCTTCGCCGTTACGTCGTGGCAGGTTTCCGCCGATCAGGCGCCAGGCGCCCCCACGGCACGTTCGAGCGCGTCGATGAACATTGCGGCCACATGGAATCCGGTCTGCTGGGTGATCTCCTGGAAACAGGTCGGACTCGTCACATTGACTTCCGTAAGGTAGTCGCCGATCACATCGAGGCCCACCAGCAGCAAGCCCTGCTCCCACAGCCCCGGCGCCAGCGCTTCGGCAATCTCGCGGTCGCGCACGCTCAGTTCCTGTGCGCGGCCAGTACCGCCGGCTGCCAGGTTGCCGCGCACTTCGCCGGCCATCGGCACACGCGCCAGCGAGTACGGCACGGGCTTGCCGCCGATCAGCAGGATGCGCTTGTCGCCGTCCTTGATCGCCGGAATATAGCGCTGCACCATCAGCGTGCGGCGGCCGTCCTCGCCAAGCGTTTCGACAATGGCACCGAGGTTCATGCCGTCCTCGCCAACCCGGAACACGCCCATGCCGCCCATGCCGTCCAGCGGCTTGACGATGATGTCGCGGTGCTCGGCATGGAAGTCGCGGATGCGCGCGATATCGCGCGTCACCAGCGTCGGCGTGATGAATTTCGGGAACTGGCCGATGGCAAGCTTCTCGGAATGGTCGCGGATCGCGCGCGGCTTGTTGAACACGCGCGCGCCCTGGGACTCGGCCAGTTCCAGCAGCCAGGTGCTGGTGACGTACTCCATGTCGAACGGCGGGTCCTTGCGCATCAGCACCGCGTCGAAGTCCTTCAGCGACGTGAGCGCCGGCGTGCCCTCGCGGAACCAGTCATGGCTGTCGCCGGTGAGCTGCAGCGGCGTCGCCACCGTCTCGACCTGGTCGCCGAACAGCGACAGCTGCGACTGCAGGCACCAGAACAGCTGGTGGCCGCGCGCGGCGGCCTCGGTCATCATGGCGTAGGTGGAGTCCTTGTAGGTCTTGAAGGTCTCCAGCGGATCGGTGATGAAGAGGATGCGCATGTTGGCTCGTCAGAGAATCGGGTTCGGATCGGTCTTTTCAAGTTCGACCGAGGCCGCCAGCAGCGCCAGCCGCGCCACCACGCCGTACATGTAGAAGCGGTTCGGCACCGCCGCGCCCGGCTTGGCGTGGCTGTCCGGGATGCCGTTGGGCGCGAACGCCAGCGGCACGAAATGCATGCCCGGCGCATTCAGGTTCTCGTCGTTGCCGCGGCCGGTATGCACGCGGTAGAAGCCGCCGACCACGTAGCGGTCGATCATGTAAACCACCGGCTCGGCGACCGCCTCGTTGACCTTCTCGAAGGTATGCACGCCTTCCTGGATGATGACGTCGCTGACCTCAAGGCCTTCCTTCACGACGCTCATCTTGTTGCGTTCCTTGCGGTTCAGGCCCTTGACCTCGGACGGGTCGCGCACGGTCATGATGCCCATGCCATATGTGCCCGCATCGGCCTTGACCACCACGTACGGCGTTTCCTTGATGCCGTATTCGCGATACTTCTTGGCCACCTTCTTGAGCACGGCCTCCACCGAGTCAGCCAGTTCTTCCTCGCCGATGCGCTCGTGGAAATTCACGCCCGAACAGCGCGCGAAGTACGGGTTGACCATCCACTGGTCGATATCGATCAGCTTGGCGAACTTCTTCGCCACCTCGTCATAGGCGGCGAAGTGGCTGGTCTTGCGGCGCGTCGACCAGCCCGCATGCAGCGGCGGCAGCAGGTACTGTTCGTTGATGTTCTCGAGGATCGGCGGAATGCCGGCCGACAGGTCGTTGTTCAGCAGGATCGAACAGGGATCGAAATCCTTCAGCCCGAGCCGTCGGCCCTTGGTGCCCAGGCGCGCCAGCGGCTCGACGACCAGGGTCTGCCCGTCCGGCAGTTCGATCGGCGTCGGCTCCGTGATCTCTTCCGACAGCGACCCGAGCCGCACATTGAGGCCCGCCTGGCGCATGATCAGCGACAGCCGCGCCACGTTCTGCAGGTAGAACATGTTGCGGGTATGACGCTCGGGGATCAGCAGGAGGTTCTTGGCATCCGGGCAGATCTTCTCGATCGCGGCCATCGCCGCCTGGACCGCCAGCGGCAGCATTTCCGGCGCCAGGTTGTTGAACCCGCCCGGGAACAGGTTGGTGTCGACCGGCGCCAGCTTGAAACCGGCATTGCGCAGGTCGACCGAGCAGTAGAACGGAGGCGTATGTTCCTGCCATTCCAGCCTGAACCAGCGCTCGATGGACGGCGTGGCGTCCAGGATTTTCTTCTCCAGTTCGAGCAGCGGACCGTTCAGCGCGGTGATGAGATGCGGGACCATATCCATCCTGTGATCTATTGATCGTCTTAATCGTTCGCCCAGATTGTAGAGGAACGGCCAATTGGCTGCTGGCATGCCCTTTATAAGGATATGCCCGACGCAGCATAAGGGATGTGGATATGAGGGCGCCAGCGCAGATGTAAACCCTGGCGGCACCATAAAAAAGAAGCGCGGCATTGCCGCGCTTTCAAATGGCCTGACAGATACGGGGAGCGTTTCTGCAGGTGGAGGAAACTGCCTCAATGGCAATGTATGTGCGCTACCCCTCAAATACAACTGAAGCTTTTTAAGATCGGATTTAAGCAGCCGGCGAAAACCCTGGAGGCGTTGTTGTCTTTTTCTCGCCGATGGCAGCGGTTGTGGCGACGGCTGGGCTATCGCCCTGCCCCAGACAAAAAAGCCCGGCACATGGCCGGGCAATACTCCTGAGAGTCGATTCCCAATCAGCTCTCCAGCACAACACCTTTGCGATCAGACCTCATAAGCGGTTTCACCGTGCGAGGTGATATCCAGGCCCTCGCGCTCTTCTTCTTCCGGCACCCGCAGGCCGATCAGCATGTCCACCAGCTTGTAGGCCACGAAGGCCACCACGCCAGACCACACGATGGTGGTCAGCACGCCCTGGAACTGGATCCAGACCTGGCCGGCGATCGAGTAGTCGTCCGCCACCTTGTTGGCCACGTAGTCGTAGATGCCGGTGCCGCCGAGGCTCGGCGCGGCGAATACGCCGGTCAGCAGCGCACCCAGGATGCCGCCAACGCCGTGCACGCCGAACACGTCGAGCGAGTCGTCCATGCCCAGCATGCGCTTCAGGCCGGTCACGCCCCACAGGCACAGCAGGCCAGCCAGCAGGCCGATTGCGATCGAACCCATCGGGCCGACGAAGCCGGCTGCCGGGGTGATGGCCACCAGGCCTGCCACAGCACCCGAGGCACCACCTAGCATCGAGGGCTTGCCCTTGCCGATCCACTCGCCGAAGGTCCACGCCAGCACCGCGGCGCAGGTGGCCAGCAGCGTGTTGACGAAGGCCAGCGCGGCCGAGCCGTTGGCTTCCAGCGCCGAGCCGGCGTTGAAGCCGAACCAGCCGAACCACAGCAGCGAGGCACCGACCATGGTGAAGGTCAGGCTGTGCGGACGGATCGCCTCGCGGCCGAAGCCGATGCGCTTACCGAACATGAAGGCACCCACCAGGCCAGCCACGGCGGCGTTGATGTGCACCACGGTGCCGCCGGCGAAGTCGAGCGCGCCCTTCTGGAACAGCCAGCCGGACTTGGCCGTTGCGGCCGTACCCGCTGCGGCGTCGGTGAACGAGTCCGGACCCGGCCAGAACCAGACCATGTGGGAAATCGGGATGTAAGAGAAGGTGAACCACAGCGCCACGAACACCAGCACGGCCGAGAACTTGGCGCGCTCGGCAAAGGCACCGATGATCAGGCCACAGGTGATGCAGGCAAAGGCGCACTGGAAGGCGAAGTAGGCCAGCTCCGGCACGGCCACGCCCTTGCTGAAGGTGGCCGCCACGGCGTCGACCGTGAGCCCCTTCATGAACAGCCGGTCGGTGCCGCCGAAGAAGGCATTGCCCTCGGTGAAGGCGAAGCTGTAGCCATAGACGGCCCATAGCAGCGCGACCAGCGAGAAGATCACCAGGCACTGCATCAGCACCGACAGCATGTTCTTGGAGCGCACCAGGCCGCCGTAGAACAGTGCCAGGCCCGGCAGCGTCATCAGGATCACGAAGGCCGTGCTGACCAGCAGCCAGGCGGTGTCGCCCTTGTTGGGCACGGGCGCGGCCGGCGCGGCAGCCGCTTCGGCCGGGGCAGCCGCGGCAGCGGCGGCGGGAGCGGCAGCGGGAGCGGCGGCGGCTGCAGGCGCCGCCGCTGGCGCGGCGGCAGCGGCCGGCGCGGAAGCCTCGGCCGCGGGCTTGTCCTGCGCGACGGCATGAGTGGACAGGCCAACACCGGCCGTGCCGATGGCCAGCGCCATCGCGCCCGCCGTCAGGATTCGCTTGAACCAGGTTTTCATTTGTCTAGCCTCTTGTCGTTGTACTGTCACAGGGCATCGCTGCCGGTCTCGCCGGTGCGGATGCGGATGACCTGCTCGATCGGCGCCACGAAGATCTTGCCGTCGCCGATCTTCCCGGTGCGGGCCGACTTTTCGACGGCCTCGATGGCGCGGTCGACCACGTCGTCGGGCACTGCCACCTCGATCTTCACCTTGGGCAGGAAGTCGACGATGTACTCGGCGCCGCGGTACAGCTCGGTGTGGCCCTTCTGGCGGCCGAAGCCCTTGACTTCGGTCACGGTGATGCCCGACACGCCGACGTCAGACAGTGCTTCGCGCACCTCGTCCAGCTTGAAAGGCTTGATGACTGCGATGATCAGTTTCATCGATTTCTCCTGTGGGCACGCCGCCGCGGCGTGCCCTGACTGAAGCTCAATTAGAAAGTCTTGGAAAGGGACACCCACCCCGTGTTGTTGCCGACGTTGTGGTTATAGCTGTTGGTGTAGAACGAGTCCTTCGCGTTGGTGCCGATATAGGCCACTGCCACCGAGAAGCCCTTGCCCAGGTCCTTGGTCAGGCCAAGCTTCCAGTCCAGGTAAGAGGCCGCGCTGATGTGCTGGACGTTCTGGTAACCGACATGCGCATTCAGCGTCAGGTCCCACACATTCAGCGGGTAATTGAAGCTCAGGTCGATGTAGCTGCTGTACTGGCTGTTGGCAATGCCGAACAGGTTGGTGAGCGCCTGCGAGTACTTCAGGAATACCGGGCCGTAGCCGATGCCGGCGTAGAGCTCGGTGGTATAAGGACGCGGCTGGCTGTAGCCGCCCGGATAGAAGTACTGCAGCACGCCGACGTCATAGTTGAACTCGAGGTCGCTGGCCTTGAAGGTGTTCTTGAAGCCGCCGTAGAAGTCCATCTCGATCGGTGCCGACACCGACTTGTCGGCGTCCGAGATCCAGCTGATGCTGGAGTTCCAGTTGCCGATGTAGAAGCCGCTCTCGTGCGCATAGTCGAAGCCGCCCTGGATGGCCGGACGGCGGTTGGACTGGCTGAGACCGCGATAGCGGTAGTCCGACACCAGCGCGACGTTCGCCGTGAACGTATGCGGCGACGCGGGCTCGGCGGCAGCGGCAGCCGGGGCTGGCGCTGCCGCTGGCGCGTCGGCGGCGCTTTGGGCGAATGCGGTGGCAGCGGAGCTACAGAGAACGACCGCGCTGACTGCAAGGGCCAACTTCTTCATGGATTCCTTCTCCTTTTCCTTTTTGGCTCGGATTTCGTTTATTAGGGTTTCGGTGATGCGGGCGAACTCACTACTGCAACAGCCGTGCCAGCTTTGCGGAATTTGGACATCAGGAATGCCCGCAGGGCGAAGGGTGATCAAAAACCGGCTTGAATCTGCCTTGCAGCAAAGCCGGATCGACATCAAAAGGTGTGAACGGCTGCGCGGAGGAGCTTTCATGCACGTGCCTGAAGGGCGATAATCGAAGCCTGAAGATGACCTGCCAGCACGTCGGCGGACCGGATCGCCCGCAATCAGGGCGCCCAATTCCTGTGCGAAAGCGAGGTATGCGGCAGGTTGTTCCCAGGATTGGCACCACCAAGGTGCGCGAAGGAGAAACCATGAAACCGACCGATCTCTTCAACGACCTGCAGAACAAGGTCAGCGAGGCACTGCGCAACTCGCCTGCAAGGGACATCGAAAAGAACGTGCGCAGCATGATGACCCAGGGCTTCGCCCGGCTGGACCTGGTCACGCGCGAGGAATTCGATGTGCAGTCGCAGGTGCTGGCACGCACGCGCGCGCGCCTCGAAGAACTGGAAGAACGCGTGGCCGAGCTTGAGCGCCGCGCCGGCATTCCGCCCGGCCCCGGCGCGGTGGACAGCACCGGGGGCGCATGACGCCCCGGCCCCAGGCCCGCCCCTTTGCCGAAAGGCCGCCGTTTCACGGCGGCCTTTTTCGTTAACGCTTCCATCACAACCGTGTCACAACGGTTATCGAGACATGAGCCTTGCCGTCCTGCACAGCCGCGCGCTCACCGGCATCGAAGCGCCGCCGGTGCGTGTCGAAACCCACCTGGCCAATGGCCTGCCGGTCTTCACCATCGTCGGCCTGGCCGACACCGGCGTGCGCGAAAGCCGCGAGCGCGTGCGCGCCGCCATCCTCAACAGCGGCTTCGAGTTCCCCAACCGCCGGATCACCGTCAATCTCGCGCCGGCGGACCTGCCAAAGGAGTCTGGGCGCTTCGACCTGGCTATCGCCCTGGGCATCCTTGCCGCAAGCGGGCAGATCCCGTCGGCAGAGTTCGATCAATATGAATTCGCCGCCGAGCTGTCACTGTCGGGCGACCTGCGGCCGGTACGCGGCGCGCTGGCCATGGCCATGCGCCTGGCACGCGAAAACGCTGCGCGCCAGGCATCCGGCAGCCCGCCGCGCGCGTTCCTGGTAGCGGCTGGCAATGGCGCCGAGGCGGCACTGATCGAAAACCTGGCCGTCCATGGCGCCGCCACGCTGCGAGAGGTTTGCAGCCATTTCGCGCCGCCGCACGACAAGCGCCTTGCCCGCGCCGTGCCGGCCATGCTCGCCCGGGTGCCGGAACCCGGCCCGGACCTGCGCGACGTGCGCGGCCAGGCGCAGGCCCGGCGGGCCCTGGAGGTGGCTGCCGCCGGCCAGCACTCGGCCCTGCTGGTGTGGCAGAATCCCCCAAATGAAACCCAAACCCAAAGCCTACAGTTACATCCGCTTTAGCTCGCCACGGCAGGCGGCAGGGCACTCCAAGCAACGCCAGTTGGATGCCTGTAAGGACTATTGTGCCGAGCACGGTCTACGGCTTGCCACTGAGGCGGAGTATTCCTTCTTTGACGAAGGACGTTCAGCCTATTCGGGCGACCACGTTAGCGAGAAGGGCCAACTTGCTCGCTTCCTGCGCATGGTAGAGGAGGGCAGAATTGAACGAGACTCCTACCTCTTGGTTGAAAGTCTCGACCGACTCAGCCGGGAACAAGTACGGATTGCCCTGACCCGCTTCCTTGCGCTGCTGAACGCTGGCATCAATATCGTTACGCTGACAGACCCGCCAAAGGTCTTCGAGCACGATTCGACCAACGAATTGGACATCATCATTAGCGTTGTAATGATGTCCCGCGCTCATGAGGAAAGCCGCACGAAGTCTGATCGTGTTGCGAAGGCGTGGAAAGCCAAGCAGGAGAAGGCCAGAGACGGCATTGCCGTCGCCAAGACCCTTCCATCGTGGCTTTGCTACAAGGATGGGCAATACCACATCATTCCAGACCGCGCCGCGACGGTACAGCGCATATTCGATCTTGCCCTAGCTGGCCACGGCAAAGCCCGTATTGCTGCGATCCTCAATGCCGAAGGCGTCAAGTCCTTCAAGGCAGGCTTGGGGAAGTTCTCTGGCACTTGGGGCGGCAGTAGCGTAGACAAAGTGCTGACCAGCAAGGCTGTCTTTGGCTTGTATCAGCCGAAGTCCCGCAATGGTGGCGACGGCAAGCTAGAGCCTAAAGGCGATGCAGTGGAGAATTACTTCCCGGAGATTGTGTCTTCAAAGACCTTCTACGCCGCACGCGGGGCCATAGAGGCACGAAGGACAGCAAAGGCTACCAAGCAATCCGGCAATTTCAATGTATGGCAGGGGATCGTGCGATGCGCCTTCTGTGGCGCTGCCCTGCACATGACCGACAAGGGCAAGCCGCCGAAAGGCCACAAGTACCTTAGCTGCGCCAACAAGCGCAAAGGCACCTGCACCGCCCCCCTCCTTCGTCTCGACCATTCTGAGCAGCTATTGCCCTTGATCCTGGCCCGCCTCGATTCCATGGCGCTGGTGAAAGATTCGGGCGGCAAGCTGGCGCACGACTTGGCAGAAGTGGACGGACGTATAGCGGAGCACCGAAAGCTTTTGGCGGACTACGCACCAATGTTCAAAGCACGCCGCACCGATACCCTTTATAAGATGATCGTGGAAGCGGAGGACGCTATCGCCGAGCTAGAGAAGCAGCGTGAGCATGTGCAAGGCGAGTTGGCCGCAGAGGACGCTATAGGCTTCGACACCTTCATGCGGCGCCTTGACTTGGAGAGTAAGCCGGGTCGCAACAAGGCCAACGGGCTTCTAAAGCGGCTGAATGTGAAGGTGTTCGCCGCCCGTGCGCGCCTCATGGTCAGTCAGGATGACCGACTCCGCTTTGGAGTTGCGTACGTGGACGAAAGGGCAGGCTACCTAGAACTGAACCCTTGGAAACGCCCGTCTCCAGACGACCAGCCCCACGTTGCAGCCCTGAAAGCTCTGAAGGCCATTAGCACTGTCCATTTCATCCCTCCCGCTCAGGCAGGCGGCAGTGCATACGCCATAGAGGAAGACGCTGACCAAGCTCGGTACGATGATCTACCAGCCGAGGGCCAGGAACTACAACCCGGTGAATACTGACGGAAAAGGCGCTATGGCCCTAGCATCGATTTCTGAGGTCTCAATAGTTCTCGATAGAGAAATACCGTATTTGCCAAGCACGGACATGCGATTCGCAGCGAAACCACTTCCGAGTACAGAAATGCTCATAGAATCGATTTAACGGGGCCTACAGCGCGTTTCCCGCTCATGGGAGCCGTACCGATACATGCACTAAAAATAATCGCCCTAGAACGGCTTATGTGGCCTATTTACAACGAAAGTAAAAAGGTCTTGACCCAACAACATCGATCGTGGCACTCTTTGTGATGCAATCAGCCTAACTCCCAAAGTTACAACGGAGCGGCAATAAGCATCAGATTGCAACCACAAACCCTTTGTTTTACTGGGTTTGGGGCGTCCCAAGTGCTCTCGTAGCACCCCCCAATCGTTACATCCCACAATTCGCTTCTGAGCCTTGCTCCGCAGGGTTTTCAGCCGTGTTTGCACGTCTGCGCAAAGTTGCGTCTTATGTAAGTAAAGGTATTTGGCTTAGTGGAAGTACAGAGAGATATCGGTATGGGAACAAGTTAATGGATCATCAATCAACAACAAGGAGTCAACGAAACCTATGGGAGTTCAAGTAGTAGAAAAACAATTTGTAAAGTACACACCGAAGAAGCAAGGTAGGAAGTGGTACACCGATGTCACCCTTCCCCACGGTGGTCTTCATAAGCAAGAAGAGTTCAAGAAGGGGGTGGAGATGCTGGAGCAATGTGCTCGCAACTTCAGAAACCCGAGACTATTTCACATCTGCTTCACCGGGGCGTATCTATATATCTACGAACTGGTAATGACCCGATTCTGTAGGGTATTGAAGGCTGAAGGGGTCAAGTACCACTACAAGGCAGCGCTGGAGCACGACGAGTCCAAAGGCTTGCACTTCCACGTGATGATCGTCCTAGGCACAGACAAGCAGACAGGGCCATTCATCACCGGTCGGGATGAATCCGGGAAGATGGAAGGCGAATCCGCACTACGCAAAGCAGTCCGGCACACTTGGAGCGAATGCAGTCACCTCGACTACAGCGTGAACGTACCAAAGAGCCAAGGTGGCCTGCCATTCATCCAGTTCAACCAGTCGAACCAAGAAAAATTCGACAATGCTGTTGAGTGGATGAGTTACATCTACAAAGCCCGCTCCAAGCCTGAGAGTGGAACGGTGTACTTCTCAGACAGACAGGACGACGGGGCGATCACTGCGCACTACTAATATCGCGCAAGAACCAATGCTGGGATAGGCGGGCTCACAAAAACAAGCCTATCCCAAATAAACCCTGCCTCCCCCACCTCAGGGCCGCGAGATTCTGGCTCGACTTCAACCTCATCAAAATGGGATGTGGTCTGGATCGTCTGGAATAACCTCATCAAAGGCGGCATCAAGCTTCGACTTAAAGCCTTTTGCCTGAAGTCGAGCGTCCTGATAGAGCCTCCGCATGAAATTATATGCACCAGGAAGCGACGATTTTAGGTCGACGTCGGTGTATTCGCAAATAAGCTCGTCAGAATTTCCATCGACAAGTCTAAGGTAATAATCGACATCACCAAAAGAATCGTCGTTTGCCCTGTAACCCAAGCGGACGCTAACATCCTTAACTTCCGTAATGAACTCTGTCGGGTCAATGACATTTTCATGCCACTCCGCAGTCCCTTTTGAGGTTCGCGCTGCTAACCCTTTTAGGAAACTAACAATCCTTTCAACTTCCATCTGATCGTCTCACTGATAGCGTTTTTGCTCTGAGTCCAATTGCATCGATTTTATCGATCAATTCTCTCAACGGTTCAATGACCTCTGCCTCGAATCTCTTAATGCTCTGTCGAGTCTCTGGCGGTTTCACATCTTTAGCCGTAAGTCTCGCTTGGAAACGCCGCAGGATAGGTGTTGCTTCCTTAAGCGCCGTAACATCATCATCCAAAAAGCCTTCGGGCGTGTCGTTAGCAACATCCTCCCTTACCACAGCGATTGCGCGGCAGACTAAGTCAATCCGCTGATCGACCAAAGTCCAGTCCTCGCTCCTTATTGTGTCCTTTAGATCACTCAAATTCGCACTGATCGTCGCCAATTCCAAGGACACATCAACCAGTTGGCGTGCCCGTCTAGCACCTTTCGCTGCTTCACGAGCGGCCTCAGCGGCTGTTCTTGATTTCCTGGCTTCTGTGTAGGTCAAAGCCAGACCAATAATTGAAACGAAAAGCCCCAAAATCCCAACATGGTCGCCGATATGGTAATCAGAGAGTAACTCGAACCATTTGTTCGATGGAACTTCGATGGCGGGCGTAGCGTTTGCCCCCATGTCGGAGAGTTTGTGCCTCTGAGCGTCCTGTAGCTCTAATCGGGTGGTCCGAGTTTCAAGCGGCATGTTTCTGTATTCGTTCGTCTGCATGTAGATCATACCCGACTTCGCATCCGCCTCCCGCGTAGAACAATCCATCTGGCGCATATGGGTATGCCCTGCTGAGCTACCGGAGACAGCCAATTTGCATAGCTCAATAGGGTTGACAGTATGTGAGCCGGTCAGTAGTATTGAGCCATCAATCCTAATGAGCCAACTGAGCCACCATGAAGCTGTACTACGGAAGAATCTCGACTCAGGACGGCCAGACCAGCGCCACGCAGTACGAAGACGCAAAGCAGCACGGTGTAGACCGCAAGCATGTCCACATTGACGAAGGTATCAGCGGCTACCATGTCGCGCCTCTGGACCGTGACGAGTGGAAGCGCGTTGAGGACAAGCTATCCAATGGCGGGGTCTTAGTGGTTCGCTGGCTCGACCGTATCAGCCGCCGCTACGATGAGCTACATGCCACCATGCAGCGCCTCATGGCTAATGGTGTACGGGTAGAGTGCACCCTGAATGGCATGGTCTTCGATGGTGCTGCGACTGACGCCATCAGCAAGGCCACTCGTGACGCCGTGCTTGCCTTCATGGCCGCTCAGGGTGAAGCGGACTACCTGAATCGTCGGGAGATGCAGCGTCGCGGTATCGCCAATGCCAAGCGCACCAGCCCCGAGAAGTACCAAGGTCGTGTCCGAGCAGCAGACGCTGCCTCAGTAGCGGCATGGCGCCGTGAGCATGGGGCCAGCATCGCAGCCACCGCAGAAGAGTTCGGCATTAGCCCTGCCACGGTAAAGCGGTACTGCGCAGAACAGGCCAGCGCCGCCCTCCCACAGAACGCTCTACAAACCCTGCGGAGCGTCTTCCGTGCTGAGGACTAGGGACCCTTCACCTGGACGGCTGGCGACGTTCTCAAATACTTTGCAGAAGCTGGGCAGAAAGCCCCCCCACCCTTTCTTCGTGCTGGATAGCGCCCTCGCCCCCGCTCAGATATTCCTGGCTGGGGCGAATCCATTCCTAAGCAATGCAGGCTACCCCGCCCAAAAATTTTGGGCTGGCTTAGCTACGACGCCGATGCTTGCGCTGGAAGTGGAAGCACGACCTGATTCATCATGCGGAAATTGGTTGTGCCGGGAATCGGGATTGCATCAAAGACAGTTACTGTAAATCCCTGTTTCTGACACGCTTCAGCAATCGCGAAGAAATGTTCCGCGTCGATGTCATGATTCGGCAGCGCAAAAACTTGCTGACCTAGCGGAGTCACACGGTAGATAGCCAGCTCAATCTTCTGTGCCGGGGTGTCATGGTGCAGGCGCATACCTCGGCCCCGTCCAATCAGGTGGATAAAGTTGGACTGGTCGCTTTCCATTGTCAGTGTTAGGCCAAGTCCACCTACGCCGCTAATCAAACCAAGTTCCTGCAGCGTGAGTAAATCACGAATCCCCCCTTTAAGGGCGCCTTCGTCAGCCAGTGCACCATACTTTGGCATAAAGGAGGCAAGGATGTAGCGGCTAAAGTGCTCGATCGTCTGTGCTTCGTCTGCGGAGAGATTCCTGAGAAAATCAAGTGTGCGCAGCGAAAACCGGCCTGGCTGTTTTACTTCTCCGGCAAGTACGCTTCCCCAAAGAGACTGCATTTGTTCAGATGACACATTCGCGGCGTTATCACGCCAACGGTACAGCCAATCCCCATCCACATTTGCTTCCGGTGCGGGGGACGGGTCTTGAGCAAGCGTTGCCTCCGCATGCAAAACAGCACGCGCCACATTCACTTCCTCGCGGACGACCTTAGCCGTTTGTGCCTGAGTTGCGTTTTGCATGACGAACTCAAGGCTCAGCGACGGTTCTTTCCTTCCATCGCTCATTTCTTGGGATGGTGCAGCAGCCGGGGCTGCCTCGATCAAGCGCACCGCTGGCCCAGCTCCGCTAAGCACTTTCTTGCCGGTTCGGATGTCTTCTGCGTCTTTCTCCGCTTGGGCTAGAAGAACCGTAGCGTCAGCTTGTGCCCGAGCCTCGCGCCGCGTTTGCCATGGCTTCAAGAGCATGCCCATGCCTCTTTCCGCAAGCGTGTCCCACATCTTGCTAAGAAGTTTTTCACCCGGATAGTCCATCTTTCGACTTTAGAGTTCTCGAAATGTGCGGAGACTTTACCACTTGTAGGATCGCTGTACAGTCTATGGCGTATTCCTCCACAGTATGCTGCTCGTCGGTCCGCCCGGCACCGGCAAGTCCATGCTGGCCCAGCGCCTGCCCGGGCTGCTGCCGCCCATGTCCCTCGATGAGGCGCTGGAGTCGGCCGCGGTGCTGAGCCTGACCCCGGGGGGCTTCAAGCCGTCGCGATGGGGCATGCGGCCGTGCCGCTCGCCCCATCACACGGCGTCGGGGCCGGCCATGGTCGGCGGCGGCGGCAACCCGCGCCCCGGCGAGATCTCGCTCGCGCACCACGGCGTGCTGTTCCTCGACGAGCTGCCCGAGTTTGATCGCAAAGTGTTGGAAGTGCTGCGCGAGCCGCTGGAATCCGGCCGCATCACCATCGCCCGCGCCGCGGGCCATGCCGACTTCCCGGCCTGCTTCCAGTTCGTGGCCGCCATGAACCCGTGCCCCTGCGGCTACCTCGGCCATCCGGAGCGCGCTTGCCGCTGCACGCCTGACCAGATCCGGCGCTACCAGTCGAAGATCTCGGGGCCGCTGCTTGACCGGATCGACCTGCAGATCGAAGTCCCCGCGCAGGACCAGGGCGAGATGCTGGACGGCCCCGCCGGCGAGCCCAGCGAAGTGGTGCGCGCGCGGGTGCTGGCCGCGCGCGAGCGTCAGCTTGCGCGGCAAGGCAAACCCAACAGCGAACTCTCCGGCCGCGAGATCGACCAGCACTGCCCGCTGGAGCCGACCGCCCAGGCCTTGCTGCGCGGGGCCATGGCCCGGCTGGCGTGGTCGGCCCGCTCCTATTTCCGGGTGCTCAAGGTGGCCCGCACGATCGCCGACCTCGAGGGCGCCGAAGTCCTGACCAGCGCGCATGTCGGCGAGGCAATCCAGTACCGGCGCGCGTTGCGGACGCCAGGCTAGCCCCGGAGGCGCCTCGGAACCCCGGTCAGTCCGGTGCGCTTCATGCTTCCTCCGACCACTGCACGCCCTCGCGCGCCATGAACGCAGACGACGCCGCCGGGCCCCAGGTGCCGGCCGTGTAGGGCCGCGGACCTTCATCCTGCTGGCGCCACGCTTCCAGAATCGGATCGACCCAGGTCCATGCGGCCTGCAGTTCGTCGCGCCGCACGAATAGCGCCAGGCGCCCCCGGATCACGTCAAGCAGCAGGCGCTCGTAGGCCTCGGCGCGACGCGTGGTGAAAGCGGAATCGAGGTTCAGCGCAAGGCTCAGCGGCTTGAGCTTCATGCCCTCGCCGGGCTGCTTGACCATCAGCATCAGCTGCACGGATTCTTCGGGCTGCAGCCGGATCACCATGCGGTTCGGCCTCAGCGTGCTGCCGGTGCCGAAAATGGAGTGCGGCACCTCGGCGAAATGGACCACCACCTCGGTCACGCGCTCCTGCATGCGTTTTCCGGTGCGCAGGTAGAACGGCACCTTGTTCCAGCGCCACGTGCCGAGTTCCGCGCGCATCGCAACGAAGGTCTCGGTGCGGCTGTCGGCCGGGATGCCGTCTTCCTCCAGGTAGCCGCGCACCAGCTCGCCGGCGATCGCGCCCGCGGTGTAGCGGCCGCGCACGGTGTTGCGGCGCACGTCCTCGGGCGACATCGGCCGCAGCGAGCGCAGCACCTTGAGCTTTTCGTCGCGCACGGCATCCGAATCGAGCGACGCGGGCGGCTCCATCGCCAGGATGCTGACCAGTTGCAGCAGGTGGTTCTGCACCATGTCGCGCATGGCGCCAGCCTCGTCGTAGAAGCCGCCGCGCGTGCCCACGCCCACGGTCTCGGCCACGGTGATCTGCACGCTCGAGACAAACGGCGTGCGCCACAGCGGCTCGAAGATGGAATTGCCGAAGCGCAGCGCCATCAGGTTCTGCACTGTCTCCTTGCCGAGATAGTGGTCGATGCGGTAGGTGCGGGGCTCGCTGAAGTAGCGCGTCACCACGTCGCTGATCGCGATGGCGGACGCCAGGTCCACGCCCAGCGGCTTCTCCAGCACGAGCCGCGTGTCGGCCGCGATCAGGCCGTGGCTCGCGAGGTTGTCGCAGGTGGCCGCGAACAGCCCCGGCGGCATCGCCATGTAGTAGACGCGCAAGGCCTCGTCGCGCAATGCCGCCGCCAGGGCCGGGTAATCGCCTGGCTCGCCTGCGTCGAGCTGCACGTAGTCGAGGCGCTGGAGGAAGTTCTGCCACTTCGCCGGGTCGAGATAGCGCGCATCGACGAAGGGCTGCGCGCGCTCGTCGGCAAAGCGCATGAAGGCCTCGCGCTGCCACGCATGCCGGCCTGCGCCGAGGATGCGCGTGCGCTCGGGCAGGTTGCCGTCGCGGTGGATCATGTACAGCGACGGCAGCAGCTTGCGCGCCGACAGGTCGCCGGTGCCGCCGAAGATGACGAGGTCCAGTGGCCGGGCGTCTGCGCCGGCGGAAAACGGGGCGGATCGTGTGCTTGGCATGGCGTATCTCCTTGCGTGCCGATCGTCGGCGGGGGTATGGCGGGGTGGGCTCGGGTCGCTGGCTGCCTGCCCGGTGAGCGGGCTCACCGGGTTTCAGTGACCTTGCTCAGGTACCGCGGCTGGTCCGGATGACGGCCACGCGCACGCGCCAGCGCTTCCGCGGCGAGGTAGAAACTCTGGATGGCGGCAATCGGGTCGAGCAGCGGATGCGCGGCCTCGGCCAGCGGCAGTTCCGCATCAGGCGTGCCGGCCGGCGCTGCCAGCAGCACGCGGGCGCCGCGCGCGCGCATCTCGGCCGCGAGCATCAGCAGCCCCTGCTGCTCCGGACCGCGCGGGGCAAACACCAGCAGCGGATAGCCCGCGCCGATCAGTTCCATCGGGCCGTGCCTCACTTCGGCGCCCGAAAACGCCTCGGCCTGGATGCCGGACGTTTCCTTGAGCTTGAGCGCGGCTTCCTGCGCCACCGCCAGGCCCGGGCCGCGGCCCAGTACCAGCATCTGTCGCGCGCCACGCAGCGCCGGCACCAGCGCGCTCCAGTCCAGCGTCGCGGCCATGCGCAGTGCGAGCGGCAGCGCTGCGCACGCGTCGGCCAGCGCCGCCGCGCCGGTGCGTGCGCGCTCCAGGTGCCCGACCAGCAGCGCCGACTGCGACAGCATGGCGATATAGCTCTTGGTCGCGGCCACGCTGTGCTCCGCCCCGGCGCGCAGCGGCAGCGCGTGCTCGCACGCGTGCGCCAGCGGCGACCCCGGCGCGTTGACCAGCGCCAGCGTTTGGGCGCCGCCGGCACGCAGTGCGCGCATGGTCTCTACCAGATCCGGACTGCGCCCCGATTGCGAGAACGCCACGGCCAGCTGCCCGGCCACGCGCAGCGCGCTTGCATGCAGCGTCACCGTAGACATCGGCAGCGAGGCCACGGGTACGCCGAGCCGCCGCGTGACCAGCGCGGCAAAGTAGCTCGCGGCATGGTCCGAACTGCCGCGCGCCACCGTCAGCACCGCCGGCCACGGCTGCGCGGCCAGCGCCTCGGCCAGCGCGGCCACTTCCGCGGCATGTTCGAGCTGCGCGGCCACCACGGCCGGCGCGCTCAATGCCTCTTCAAGCATTCTCGACACAACGTTCTCCTTCGACATGAACGGTCCGGATGTGCAGCGCGCGATCCAGCACGACCACGTCGGCCCAGCAGCCCGGCGCCAGTTGCCCGCGATCGGCCAGGCCCAGGTATTGCGCCGGATACAGCGACACGCGCCGCGAGGCATCCGCCAGGTCCAGTCCGATCGCGACAAAATTGCGCAGCGCCTGGTCCATCGTCAGCACGCTGCCGGACAGCGTGCCGTTGGCCAGCCGCACACTACCGCCGGCCTTGTAGACGGTCTGGCTGCCCAGGTGATAGACGCCGTCCGGCATGCCGGCCGCGGCGGTGGCGTCGGTCACGGCATACAGGCGCGGGATCGCGCGCAGCGCGGCACGGATGGCACCGGGATGCGCGTGCAGCAGGTCCGGAATCAGTTCGGCGTACTCGGCATGCGCCAGCGCCGCGCCGACCACGCCGGGCGCGCGGTGCTGCAGCGGCGTCATGGCATTGAACAGGTGCGTGAAGCCGGTGGCGCCCGCCGCCAGCGCGGCCACGGCATCCTCGTAGCCGCCCAGCGTATGGCCCAGCTGCACGCGCACGCCATGCGCGGCCAGCATGCGGATGATGTCCAGGTGCCCGGGCAGTTCGGGCGCCAGCGTCACGACCTTCAGGGGCGCGGCGCCGAGGTACTGCGACATCTGCTGCGGTGTGGCGATGGCCGGCGTATCGGGCTGCGCACCAAGCTTGCCCGGGTTGATGTACGGTCCTTCGAGATGCACGCCGAGCATGCGCGCACCGCCCGCGGGGCGCCGTGCACAAGCGCGGCCGAGCGCCTGCAGTGCGTTCAGCAGCACGTCATGCGGGGCCGTCATGGTGCTGCCGAGCAGACTGGTGGTGCCGAAGCGCGCATGCGCGCGCAGGATCACAGGCACCGCCGCCTCGCCATCCATGAAATCCTTGCCGCCGCCACCGTGGTTGAGAAGGTCGACAAAGCCGGGCACCACATAGGGCGCATCATTGTGCGCGGGCTCCGCCGGCACGCCCTCGATGCGCGCGATGCGACCGTCGGGTCCCACGTGGATTTCGCCGAGGACCCAGCCGGCCGGGGTCAGGATATTGCCCTTCATGGCAGAATTCTCCGCATTACAGGTCCGCCTTCAGAACAGGTGGATGATGCCGGCATAGGCACCCTGCTGGGTGACGCCAGGGTGCGGATTGGTGTCCGGCGACGCTTCGACCGAGAAGCTTGCATTTCGCGAGTTGAATACCGATGCGACCGTGCCGTACAGCGAGGTGCGGCGCGACAAGTCATACTTTGCGCCGAGTGTGACAAGCGTGCCATGGCCCGCATTCCGGTTCAGCGACGCGTAGTACAGGCCCGACATCAGCGTCAGCGCGGGCAGCAGGCGGTAGTTGGCCCCGATCCAGTTGCGGCCATAGACCAGCGTGGCCACCGAACTTGCCTGCATCCCCATCGGGTCGAGCATCCCGCTTTCGTCGTCGGTCAGGCTCATGCCGCGGCCAAGCAACAGCGTGCCCCAGTCATTGCCGGCAAGGCCAACCTGCGCACGGCGATTGAACAGCGGATCGGAGGCGCCGGTGCCCGATGTGATCATGCCCTCCATGTTGACCCAGCGCGCGTACGCCGCCGCCCAGGTCTTCGGTGCCGCGCATGCCCCAGAAGCTCACACCGTACTGGTTGCTGCCAAAGCGGAAAGTGTCGGCGTCGCCGCCAGGCCGGGCGATACCGTTGACATAGTCGAGGCCCGCCACCGCGCGGCCGTACAGGGTGATGCCGGCGGGGCTGGCGGATTGCGCACAGGCGCCGCCGGCCGACGCTGCGAGCAGCGCCGTCAGTGCAATGCGTTTCACGATCGAAAACTCCAGGAAAGGAGCCGACGCGACGCCGATCTACCTGCAGGTGGCGCGCAGGCTGGGCACGGCCATCCACGACGGACAGTGGCGTGTCGGCGATGCGCTGCCTTCGGAGCGCACGCTGGTGGAATCGCTGGGGATTTCGCGTGTCACCGCGCGGCGCGCGCTACAGGTGCTGGCCGAGGAAGGCGCGATCACGCGCAGCCGCGGCGCGGGCACCTTTATCGCGCCGCGCCCGGAGCCGAAGGCGGCGCGGCTGGACAACTTCAGCGAACTGGCGCGCCGGCGCGGCATGACGCCCGCCAGCGAACTGGTCGCATTCGAGCGCCGCAAGGCCACCGCGCAGGAAGCCGGCGTGCTGGCGCTGCAGGCCGGCGAGGAGATCGTCAGGCTGACCCGGCTGCGCAAGGCCGATGGCCAGACCTTCTGGATGGACGTCACCACGCTGGCGCTCGCGGTGCTGCCCGACGCCAGCGCCATCGGCGAATCGCTGTATGCGTACCTGGAACGGATCGGCCGGCCGGTGCTGCGCATTACCGAGAAGCTGCGCGCGGTCGTAGCCGACGAGGCGCTCTCCGCGCACCTGGCGATCGCACCCGGCGAGCCGCTGCTGCATATCCGGCGGATCGGCTACAGCCATGGCGACCAGCCGGTGGAACTGACCGACGCCTATTGCCTGAACGACTTCTACGAGTTGAAACAGTAACGCCGGGGGACAATCACCGGCGGCTCGACTGGCGGCGGGACCGGATCCTCCTCGGGCGGCAGCGGCAGGTCGGGCGGCACGCCCGGCGGCGATGGCTCCTCCAGCGGGGGCACGGTATGGCGCGGCAGCATGCGCGCGCGAGGTATCAGCGAGGCTGGCATACGGGTGTCTCCGTGGCGGGGTTTCCTCCTCATTGAAGCAAACCCCGCCGGGACGCGCCAGTGCCGGTGCTCAGGCGTGCTGGCGCCGCACGAAGAACAGCGCCGCGCCCACCGCCATCAGCACGCTGCCGAAGAAGCGGTTCTGCCACCGCACGGCACGCGCGTTACGGAACAGGCCCTGCATGCGCGACGCCAGCAGCGCATAGCCGTGCATGACGACCAGGTCGACGCCGCACATGGTCGCAGCCAGGATGGCGAGCTGCGGCGCCAGCGGCCGCGACGGGTCGATGAACTGCGGCAGCACGGCGACCATGAAGATGATGCCCTTCGGGTTGGTCACATTGGTCAGTAGCCCGGTCGCGAAACGCCGGCGGGGGCTCATGGGCGTCATGCGCACGGCGCCGCCGTTCGCTGCCGTCCCCTCTTCGACCCGCGCGCGCCATTGCTGCACGCCCAGGTAGATCAGGTACAGGGCCCCCACGGTCTTGACCGCGGCGAACGCATGCTCCGACGCCAGCAGCAGCGCCCCAAGTCCGCCACCGGCGACCAGCAGGATAATCACCAGCCCGGCCTGCAGGCCGAAGATCGTGGTCGATGTCCTGCGCACGCCATACGACAGCCCGTGGCTCATCGACAGCACCGCGCCCGAACCGGGCGACACCGCGATGACCCAGCATGCGGCGAAATAGGCCAGCCAGACTTCCCAACGCATCATATCTCTCCTTCAGATAAACCTTATGGGGCGCTTATGGGGCGCTTATGGAGCGCATCAGTACGGATGGAATCCGCCCAGGAACTGCTCCACCTGCTCGGCGTTGCGCTGGTCGCGCGCGCCGTCGCCCGATTCCAGCACCACGGCCTGGTAGGCGCGCGTGCCGACGGCGACAAGCCGCGCGGTCAGGCGGCGCGGCGAGTGGTCCTGTGGCGACACGCCGCTGACCTGCAGTTCGACGCCGTCGAGCGGCCGCGCCGGCTGGTCGGCCGACTGGATCGTCACCGCGCGCGTGTGCGCCGGTTCGCCGCCATGCACGCCGAGATTGGCAAGCAGGCCCGACTGCATCGCGGCCAGCGCTTCGCGCCGCAAACCGGCGTCGTCGGCCGGCAGCGTGACCACGCCGACTGCGAACAGCGTGTCGTCGACGCGCGCCGCTTCCATGGTCATCGGCAGCTTGTGCCCGGCAATGGTGACATCGCGCGCGGCGCTGGTGGGCTTGCCCGGATAGAGCGCGGCATAGCCGCCCTCGCCCGACTGGATCGTGCGCCAGTCATAGCGCGGCGAACACGCGCCAAGCCAGGCCACGGCGAGCATGGCCGGCAGCACCAGGCGAAGCCGGGAGAACCACTGACAGACCTGAAGAAGGGGCATCGGGGACGTGGCCGTACGGTGCGGCGCGTATTGTCGGGACCGGGGACGGCGGCGGGCAGGCGCCTGGCCGCCGGGCGGAAACCGGTATTATCCGGGAAGCCGCCGGCCCGTGCTTGCTGCGCTTCACACCATGCCCCCGCTCATTCTGCTCCGTCGCCCCTCCGTTCGTCTTGCGGCAGCCGCGCTGCTGGCATTGGCCATGCTCGCCAGTCCCGCGGGCGCCGGCACGCCACACCTGCCACCCGCGACCGACCTGGCCGCTCACGCCGCCGACGCGGCGCGCCGCGGAGAACCGTTAGTGGTCCTGGTTTCGCTGCCCGATTGCGGCTACTGCGACACCGTACGCAAGAGCTATCTCGGCCCGCAGGCGGCGGCCGGCGAAATCGCGGTGCGCGAAGTCGACATGACCGCCGACACGCCGCTGCGCGACACCGACGGCACCATGACCACCGCGCGCGCGTGGGCGCGGGCGCACCAGGTGCGCGTGGCCCCGACAGTGCTGTTCCTCGATCGCGACGGGCGGCAGGCAGCCGCCCCGCTGCGCGGCCTGCAGCCCGATTTCTACGGCGCCTATCTGGAACAGGCGCTGGGCCAGGCGCGTGCCGCCATCGCCACCGCGCGCTGACCCGCGCGGACTGCGGCGGATTGACGCAGGCGACGGATTGCAGCAACGCGCGGCGGCCGGGTTTAGAATGCCCTGTTGCCAGTTGAACGGGCCCGGCCCAAGCCGGACCGCATTGCCATGACAAACGCCGCTCCCGCCACTTCCAAACCCCGCAAGCTGTGGCCCATCGCCATAGTCGTCGTCGTGCTCGCCGCACTGGGCTGGTTCGGCTACCGCGCGCTGTCGCCGTCGAGCCAGGTACCCGCCGCCACGTTCACGCTGCTTTCGGGTGAGAAAGTCAGCACGGGCGACCTCAAGGGCAAGGTCTACCTGATCAACTTCTGGGCCACGAGCTGCGCCACCTGCGTCAAGGAAATGCCGGACATGGTCCGCACCTACGAGCAGTACAAGGGCAAGGGCCTGGAGTTCGTCGCCGTGGCCATGAACTACGATCCGCCGATGTACGTGATGAACTACGCCAAGACACGCGGGCTGCCGTTCAAGGTCGCGATGGACTCGGATGGCGCCGCGGCCAAGGCCTTCGGCAATGTGCAGCTGACGCCGACCACCTTCGTCGTCGACAAGGACGGCCGCATCCTGAAGCGCTATGTCGGCGAGCCCGAATGGGACGCGCTGCACAAGCTGCTTGACGGCGCGCTGGCCCAGGCCGCCTGACGAATTCCCGGCAACAGCTGCGAAAAGGTGCTCATCGAGCACCTTTTTTGTTGGGCTGATGCCGCGCGCGCTTCGACTGGCTTGCGCCCACGGCCTGTATGGATATACAGTTTGCGCCAGTCTTCCTGCCCGCCATCGACGGCGGCCACATCCCGAACCGCCCGTGTCACTGGATCTTGCCCCTCTCGCGGAATCGCCTTCCGCCCTTGCCGAACAAGCCTCGCCGGACGCCGACGTTCCCGCCTACCTGGCGCGGCTCAATCCGGAACAGCGGGCGGCGGTCGAGCACCACAGCGACGGGCCGCTGCTGATCATCGCGGGCGCAGGCTCGGGCAAGACCAACACGCTGGCGCATCGCGTCGCGCACCTGGTGCTCAACGGCGCCGACCCGCGCCGCATCCTGCTGCTGACCTTTTCGCGCCGCGCCGCGGCCGAGATGGGGCGGCGCGTAGAGCGCATCGTGGACCAGGCGCTCGGCACCAGTACCGGCGCCGGCCGCGCGGCGCTGCAGTGGTCGGGCACCTTCCACGCGATCGGCGCGCGCCTGCTGCGCGAATATGCGGAAACGCTGGGCCTGTCGCCGGCCTTCACCATCTGCGACCGCGGCGATGCCGCCGACCTGATGCACGTGGTGCGGCACGACCTGGGGCTGTCCGAGCAGGCCAGCCGCTTCCCGAAGAAGGAAACCTGCCTGTCGATCTATTCGCGCGTGGTCAACACCCAGGCCCCGCTCGAGGACGTGCTCAAGCTCTGGTTCCCGCGCTACACCATGTGGGTCGACGCGCTGCGGGCGCTGTTCGCCGGCTATGTCGAAGCCAAGCAGAAGCAGCAGGTGCTCGACTATGACGACCTGCTGCTCTACTGGGCGCAGGCGCTGACCGAACCCGCGATCGCGCAGGACATGGGCGCGCGCTTCGACCATATCCTTGTCGACGAATACCAGGATACCAATGCGCTGCAGGCGTCGATCCTGCTGGCGCTGCGGCCCGACGGCCGCGGCCTGACGGTGGTCGGCGACGACGCGCAGTCGATCTATGCGTTCCGCGGCGCCACCGTGCGCAACATCCTCGATTTCCCCGCGCAGTTCGCGCCGCCGGCACAGCAGGTCACGCTGTCGCAGAACTACCGCTCGACGCAGCCGATCCTGCAGGCCGCCAACGCCGTGATCGGGCTGGCCGCCGAGCGCTACACCAAGGACCTGTGGTCCGAGCGCGCGTCGGCCGAGAAGCCGGGCGTGGTCGTCGTCAACGATGAAGCCGACCAGGCCCGCTACGTGGTCGAGCGCGTGCTCGAGCGGCGCGAGGCGGGCCTCGCGCTGATGGCGCAGGCGGTGCTGTTCCGCGCCGCCGACCACAGTGCGCAGCTCGAGATCGAACTGGCCCGGCGCAATATTCCGTTCGTGAAGTTTGGCGGCCTCAAGTTCCTCGAATCCACGCATGTGAAAGATGCGATGGCCGTGGTGCGCTGGCTGCAGAACCCGCTCGACCGCATCGCCGGTTTCCGCACGCTCCAGTTGCTGCCCGGGATCGGGCCCAAGACCGCCGCGCGCGTGCTCGATGCGCTCGCGGTCGCCACCGAGCCGCTGTTCGCGCTCGAATCGTTCGAGGCGCCGCCAGCCGCCGCGCCCGCCTGGGCCGACCTGCTGGCGCTGGCCCGCACGCTGCTGGGGCCGGCGTCGCCGTGGCCGTCGGAGTTCGAGCAGGTCGTCGCCTGGTACCAGCCGCACCTGGAGCGCATCCACGACGATGCCGCCGCGCGCATGGCCGACCTGCAGCAGCTCGAACGCATTGCCGCGACCTACGCCTCGCGCGAGCGCTTCCTGACGGAACTGACACTGGACCCGCCCAGTGCGTCCAGCGACGAATCGGGCGTGCCGCTGCGCGACGAGGATTTCCTGATCCTGTCGACGATCCATTCGGCCAAGGGCCAGGAATGGAAGGCGGTGTATGTGCTCAATGCCGTGGACGGCTGCATGCCGTCCGACCTGGCCACGGGCACCACGGAAGAGATTGAAGAGGAAAGGCGGCTGCTGTATGTGGCGATGACGCGCGCCAAGGACCATCTGGACGTCGTGGTGCCGCAGCGCTTCTACGTGCACCAGCAGCCGGGGTTCGGCGATCGCCACGTGTACGCGTCGCGCACGCGCTTCCTGCCGAACCGGGTGATGCCGAACTTCTACAGCCGCTCTTGGCCGCCTCCGCCGATGCCGGGGGCGGTACCGTCGAAGGCAACGCTCGCACCGGTGGACCTGGCCAGCCGCATGCGCAATATGTGGCGCTGAGTCGTCAGGCCACCTTTTCCAGCAGCAACCCCTTCAGGTACTCCCCTTCCGGGAAGGCCGACAGCATCGGATGGTCCGTGCCCGCCGACAACCGACGCAGGATGCGTGCATCGGCGCGGGCATCCGTCACCGCCCCGGCCACGATCTTCTGGAACAGCTCCATGCTGATCGCGCCCGAGCACGAATACGTGAACAGCAGCCCGCCCGGACGCAACAGCTGCGTGCCGACGAGATTGATTTCCTTGTAGGCGCGCGCGGCGCGGTCGATGTGCTGGGCCGACGGCGCGAACTTGGGCGGATCGAGCACGATCAGGTCGAACTGGCGCCCTTCCGCACGGAACTCGCGCAGGGTCTTGAATACGTCGGCATCGAGCCACGTCGCACGGTTCTCGTCGAAGCCATTGAGCGCGACGTTGCCGGCGGCAATCTTCAGCGCCTCGCCCGAGGAATCGATCGACGTCACCGACGTCGCGCCACCGCGCAGCGCCGCCAGCGAAAAGCCGCCGGTGTAGCAGAAGCAGTTGAGCACCTCGCGCCCTTCGGCCAGGTCCCCCACCAGCTTGCGGTTGTCGCGCTGGTCGACATAGAAGCCGGTCTTGTGGCCATTGCGCACGTCCACGTAGTAGCGCACGCCATGCTCGGTCACCGACAGCGCGGGATCGGGCTCGGCGCCGGCCAGCACGCCCGTCACCAGCTCCAGTCCCTCGCGCTGGCGCACGGCGGCATCGGAGCGTTCGTACACGTTGGGGCAGCCGGTTTCCTTGACCAGCGCCTGCACGATGGCGGTCTTCCAGTGCTCCACGCCCGCGGCATTGAACTGGCACACGAGCTGGCCATCGGCGCCGTTGCCGTAGTAATCGACGATCAGGCCCGGCAGGCGGTCGGATTCGCCGAAGATCAGGCGCACCGCATCGCTGTCCTTCACCCATTGCCGGCGATAGGCAATCGCCGCTGCCACGCGGCGCTTGAACAGCGCGTGGTCGACCGGCTCGTTCTCGTCGAAGGTCCAAACGCGCGCGCGGATCTGCGATTCGGGGCTGTAGGCGGCCTTGGCCAGGAAACGGCCGTCGGCGGCGCGCACGATGACGGTCGCGCCCGGCTCGCAGCGGCCTTCAGTGGTGGCGATGCCGGTGGCGTAGATCCACGGGTGGCGGCGCAGCAGGGATTTTTCCTTGCCAGGCTTGAGGGTGATGGTGTTCATGTTGGTATGGGGAAGAGAAGCGTGCCAAGACCACGGCGCTGCGCGCTCCGCGGCGTGGCTCCCCTCTCCCGCATGCGGGAGAGGGGTTGGGGGTGAGGGTAAGCGTGTCAGCGAAGTGAGGCGCATCGGTATGCCAGCGCCTGCCCTCACCCCCGGCCCCTCTCCCGCGCGCGGGAGAGGGGAGCAAACCGGCTGGAATGGAAAAGGTGCGGCCTTACAGCACCACCTTCACCATCGGATGCGCCGTCAGTGCGCGGTAAAGATCGTCGAGCTGCTCGCGGCTGGTTACCCACACCGTGACGGTCAGGCCCAGGTAGTTGCCCTTGCTGGACGGACGCATTTCCATCTTGCCGGCGTGGAAGCCAGGGTCGAACTCCTGCACCAGCGTCACGATGGCTTCGGCAAAGCCATCCTGCATCGCGCCCATCACCTTGATGGGAAAATCACTGGGGTACTCGATCAGCGACTGCTCGGGCGGGATATCGCCCGGCTTGCCGCCGCCATTGTTATCGGCTGTCATTTCGTTTCTCCGGCAGCCCGGCGCACGCATGGCGTGCCGGGCTGCTCCATCACATCACTTGCGCTTGAACCACAGGCGGATGGTGTCCCACAGGCGGCCGAAGAAGCCGGCCTCGGGCACTTCTTCCAGCGCCACCACCGGGAACTCCGCCACCTTGCTGGTGCCGTCCATCAGCTTCACCGTGCCCACCTGCTGGCCCGCGGCGATCGGGGCAATCAGCAGCTCCTGGCGCTCGAGCACCGGCTTCAGGCGACCGCCCGTGCCCTTGGGCACGGTAACGAAGGTCTCGTTCTGCACGCCGATCTTGACCGTGCCGGCCTTGCCCTTGTAGATGTCGGGCGTGGCCAGCACCTGGCCCTTGTCATACAGGCGCAGCGTATCGAAGAACTGGAAGCCGTAATTGAGGATCTTCAGGCTTTCCTGCGTGCGCACCTGTTCGGTGGTGGTGCCGATCACGATCGACACCAGCCGGCGCGAGCCGTTGGGTACGTTTGCGAGGGGCCGCTTGGCCGACGAGATCAGGCAGTAGCCAGCCGACTTGGTGTGGCCGGTCTTGACGCCGTCCACGGTCGGGTCGATGTACAGCAGGCGGTTGCGGTTGGGCTGCTTGATCTTGTTATAGGTGAACTCCTTCTGCGAGTACATGGCGTAGTACTCGGGGAAGTCCTGGATCAGGCGCGTGGTCAGCGTCGCCAGGTCCACTGCGGTGGTGTAGTGGTTCGGGTCGGGAATGCCATCGGTGTTGGTGAAGTGGCTGTTCTTCATGCCCATGCGCTGGGCTTCGCGGTTCATCATCGCGACAAAGCCCTCTTCCGAGCCGCCCACGGCCTCGGCCAGCGCCAGCGCGGCGTCGTTGCCCGACTGCACGATCAGGCCCAGCAGCAGGTCCTGCACGGTGACCGGCTTGTTGGGCTCGATGAACATGCGCGATTCATCGCTTTTGACCTTCAGCACCACGTTGGTCGGCACCACGGCCTGGTCCAGTGTCAGGCGCTTTTCCTTCAGGGCCTCGAACGCCAGGTAGGCGGTCATCAGCTTGGTCAGCGACGCCGGCTCGATGCGCATGTCGGCGTTCTGCGAGGCCAGGGCCTGGCCGCTGGTCACGTCGTAGAGCATCCAGGACTTGGCCGCCACCTGCGGCATCGGCACGCCCGGGGTCAGCACCACGGCGGGCGCCTGAGCGAGCGCGACGGGTGCCGCAGCAAGCGTGGCTGCCGCGACGATGGCGGCGGAGGCAAGGACGGACGCTAGGCGCGGCGTGGCTCTGTTCAGCATGTTTCAGTTTCCGACAAGATAAGTTTCGCGAGGGACGGTTGCGGGTGCCGGCATGGCACCCCGGACGGCGTGCCGTCTGGCCTCACCGGTCCCACGCATTGACGACGAGCTGCTTGATCAGGTGCAGCTTGCGATGAAAGAAATGATCGGCGCCGGGGATGACGATCACCGGCAGCTCCTGCGGGCGGGCCCAGTCGAACACGCTTTGCAGCGGCACGGTCTCGTCCTGCTCGCCGTGGATGACGATGGTATCGGCGGGCACGTCGGCGACCTGCCAGCGGCTCGCGGCGGTGCCGACCAGCACCAGGCGCTGCGCGGGCGTGCCGGCATCGGCCAGGCGCTTCGCGACGTGCGTGGTCACGAAGCTGCCGAACGAGAAGCCGCCCATGGCCAGCGGCAGGGTCGCGGCATCGGGCGACCACGCGGTCTGTTCCCGCATCCACGCGACCACCGCCAGCAGGTCGTCCTGCTCGCCCACGCCGTTGTCATGCACGCCGGCGCTGTCACCCACGCCACGGAAGTTCGGGCGCACCGTGGCGTAGCCAAGCTGCACGAAGCTGCGCGCCAGGGTCTGCGCGACCTTGTTGTCCTTGGTGCCGCCGAACAGCGGATGCGGGTGCGCCACCAGCGCCAGGCCGCGCGGCGCCGCTTGCGGCAGGTCGACCGAGAGGTCGATCGCGCCGGCCGGGCCGGCAATGGTCAGTACCTGGGTATGCGCGTTCATGTTGGCAATGGACGATGCAACGGGGGCAATGGAAAACGCTGCCGCGGCGCTCGGGCTGCAGCGGCACTGCTACGGGAAAACCTGGAAAACCTCGGGGACATCCGTGACGCCGGGCTGTGGCACGGCCACCGGCATCGTGTTCAGCGATCAACCATCAACCGCTCGACCGGCTTGCCGTGCAGCAGATGGCTGTCGATGATCTCGTCGATATCGTGCTCGTCGACGTAGGTGTACCAGACGGCCTCGGGGTAGACCACCAGTACCGGTCCGAGTTCACACCGGTTCAGGCAGCCCGCCTTGTTGATGCGCACGCGGCCTTCCCCGCCGGCGATGCCGAGTTCCTTGCAGCGCTTCTTGGCGTATTCCTGCATGGCCTTGGCGTTGTGCTGGGCGCAGCAGTTCTCGCCATCCTCGCGCTGGTTGAGGCAGAAAAAGACGTGGTGCTGGTAGTAGCTGCTCATGCGTGCTGGGAAAAAGGCGTGCCGCACCGGCCCGGGGGTTCGCGTCCGGCGGCATTGGTGGAAGCTCGGAATTATACGGTGTGTGGAGGGCCGGACCATGGCAATCCGGGCTCCGGCGAGGTTGCCGGCGGACATCGGCGCCCGAACCCGCGCCCTGAAGTGCCACATTGGGCACCCCAGGCTGCGCCGCCGTTCCGGATCCCCGGAGCGCGCGCTTCCGGAATTCCGGAAATCCGGAGTGCCGGACCCTGCCCCAGCTGGCGCCCTCCCTTTCAAATCAATGGGTTACCCGGACTCCACACGCTGGCACATCGATTGCAATTCCAGAGTCCGAGACACGCCGCATCCGCGACGGCGTGCGCCCGCCACGCTGGTGGGTATGGCCAAAAAACCGAGGACGACATCATGAGAAAACCCTTCTACAAGATCCTGTACGTGCAGGTGCTGTTCGCCATCTTTGTCGGCATCCTGCTGGGCCATTTCTGGCCCGACACCGGCGTGGCCATGAAGCCGCTGGGCGATGGCTTCATCAAGCTGATCAAGATGATCATCGGACCGATCATCTTCTGTACCGTGGTGACCGGCATTGCCGGCATGAGCGACATGAAGAAGGTCGGCCGCGTCGGCGGCAAGGCGCTGCTGTACTTCGAGATCGTCTCCACCTTCGCGCTGCTGATCGGCCTGGGCGCCGCGCACCTGCTCAAGCCGGGCGTGGGCTTCAACATCGACCCGTCGACGCTCGACACCAAGTCGATCGAGCAGTACGTGTCCAAGGCGCACGGCCAGAGCACGGTCGAGTTCCTGATGCACATCATCCCGGACACGATCTTCAGCGCGTTCGCCAACGGCGACATCCTGCAGATCCTGCTGGTCTCGCTGTTCTTCGGCGCGGCCCTGGCGGCCATCGGCGAGCGCGCGCGCATCGTCGTGCAGCTGATCGAGCAGGTGTCGAAGGTGTTCTTCCACATCGTGCACGTCATCACCAAGGTGGCCCCGATCGGCGCATTCGGCGCGATGGCCTTCACCATCGGCAAGTACGGCCTGGGCTCGCTGGTGCCGCTGCTCAAGCTGATCGGCACGTTCTACTTCACGGCCATCCTCTTCGTGGTGCTCGTGCTCGGCACGATCGCGCGCCTGACCGGCTTCAACATCCTGCGCTTCATTGCGTACATCAAGGAAGAGCTGCTGATCGTGCTGGGCACCAGCTCCTCGGAAGCCGCGCTGCCGCACCTGATGGAAAAGCTTGAGGAGCTGGGCTGCTCCAAGTCCGTGGTGGGCCTGGTCGTGCCGACCGGGTACTCGTTCAACCTGGACGGCACCAACATCTACATGACCATGGCGGTGATCTTCATCGCGCAGGCCACCGGCATCGAGCTGACGCTGATGCAGCAGCTCACGATCCTGGCGGTCGCCATGCTCACGTCCAAGGGCGCGAGCGGCGTGACCGGCGCGGGCTTCATCACGCTGGCCGCGACGCTGGCGGTGGTGCCGAGCATTCCGGTGGCCGGCATGGTGCTGATCCTGGGCATCGACCGCTTCATGAGCGAGTGCCGCGCACTGACCAACATCATCGGCAACGGCGTGGCCACGGTGGTGGTCTCGGCCTGGGAACGCGAACTCGACCGCGTCAAGCTCCGCCAGGCGCTGCAGCAGAGCACTGACGATGACACAGAAGATCTCGCCGACGCCGGCCAGAACGTCTGACACCGCGCGCAAGGCCGGCCGGCCCGGTGGGCCGGCCGCGCCGCAGCGAGTATCATCGGCGCGACAGCCTTCGCGCGCGCCGATGCCCCATTCCGACGACCTCCTCGCCGTACATGACCCCGCCGCCGCCCAGGCGGCGCACGAGCCCGGCAGTGAGAACCGCCGCTGGTGGGGCTTTGCCGTGGTGCTGGCGGCCGGGCTGGTGCTGCTGTGCGCGCTGGCCTGGCTGGTATCGGTGCAGCGCGGCCTGGCGGCCCTGCAGGCAGCCACCGCCACGCGCGCCGACCGCTACGCCGCCACGCTCGAAAGCACCCTCGACCGCTACGAATTCCTGCCCGCGCTGGTATCGCTGCACCCGTTCGTGCGCGGCCTGCTGCAGGCGCCCGGCGACCCGGCCCGCGTGGCCGCGGCCAACCACTACCTGGCCGAGGTCAACCGGCGCTCGCACGCGTCGGCCACCTACGTGATCGCCGCCAACGGCATCGCGCTTGCGGCCAGCAACGCCGGCGAGCCCGGCAGCTTCGTCGGGACCGACTACCGCTTCCGCCCGTATTTCCAGATTGCCGCGCGCGGCGAGATGGGGCGCTTCTACGCCATCGGCGTCACCAGCGACGAACCGGGCTACTACCTCGCCCAGCCCGTGGAGTCCGGCGGCAAGGTGATCGGCGTGACCGTGGTCAAGCTCAATCTCGAGTGGTTCCAGCGCGCCGGCGGCGGCAGCGCCGAGCCGCTCATGGTCAGCGACGAACACGGCGTGATCTTCCTGTCGTCCGTGCCGGCCTGGCAGTACCGCACGCTCGGCCCGCTGCCGGCCGGACTGCACGACGAACTCGGCAAGACCCGCCAGTACCACGACCGCGACGTGACACCGCTGCCGCTGGAGCCGCTGACCTCGCCGGTCACCGAGTGGCTGGCGGCCACCGCGCTGGACCCTGGCGCGCGCCTGGTGCGCGTGCGCGCCGCCGGCACCAACGCGGACGGCAGCGAGCGCGCCGACCGCTACCTCGAGCTCGGCCGCAAGGTGGGCCCGGCCGACTGGACCATGCAGGTGATGGCGCCGCTCGATCCCGTGCTGGCCAATGCGCGCAACGCCACCGTGGCCGCGGCGCTGGCCTACGCCTGCATCTGCCTGCTGCTGGTCAACTGGCGCCAGCGCCGCCAGCGCGCACGCGACATGCAGTACAGCCGCCGCCTGCTCGAAGCCGCCTATGACGAGCTGGAGCGGCGCGTGGAAGCGCGCACGGCCGACCTGATGGCCATCAACGAAAAGCTCGAGGAAGAGGTCGCCGAGCGCACCCGCGCCGAAAGCGAGCTGCGCGCGGCCCAGGACGAACTCGTGCAGGCCAGCAAGCTGGCCGCGCTCGGGCAGATGGCTGCCGGCATCACGCATGAGCTGAACCAGCCGCTGGCCGCCTTGCGCACGTTCTCGGACAACACGCGCGTGCTGCTGGAGCGCGGCCAGCTCGGCGCGGCCGAAGGCAACCTGTCGGCCATTGCCGACCTGACCGAACGCATGGGCAAGATCACCGGCCAGCTCAAGCTGTTTGCCGGCAAGGCACGGCCGCCGCGCCGCTCGGTGCAGGTGCGCGCCGCGATCGAACATGTCCTCGCACTGCTGGCGCCACGGCTGTCCGCCGTGGCGGTGCATGTCGATGGCCTGGACGCGCTGCCCGGCATTGCCGTGCGCGCCGACGAACTCAAGCTCGAGCAGGTCCTGCTCAACCTGGTCGGCAACGCGCTCGACGCCATTGCCAGCGCCGCGCCCGTGCGGGGCCGCATCGACCTGTCCGTGCGCGCCGAGGCGGGCACCGTGACGATCCAGGTGCGCGACAATGGCACCGGCATCCCGCCGGAAGACCTGCCGCGCCTGTTCGAACCATTCTTCACCACCAAGGAAACCGGCCAGGGGTTGGGTCTCGGCCTGGCCATCACGTCGTCGATCGTGCGCGAATTCGGCGGGCAGCTGAGCGCCGCCAATGCCGATGGCGGCGGCGCGGTATTCACCATCGTGCTGACGCGCGCACCGGCCGAAGCCGGCGCGGCGGCCAGCCAGACACATTGAGGCATCCCATGCAAGACGGTTTGCGCGTCCTCTTCGTCGAAGACGAACCGCTGGTGCGCCAGGCCACCGCGCAAAGCCTGGAGCTGGCCGGCTTTTCCGTGCTGGCGCTGCCCTCGGCCGAAGCGGCCCTGCCCCACCTGAGCGCCGGCTTTCCCGGCGTGCTGGTCACGGACGTGCGCCTGCCCGGCGCCAGCGGGCTGGACCTGCTGCACCACTGCCGCAACGTCGCGCCCGGCGTGCCGGTGATCCTGGTGACCGGGCATGGCGACATCACCATGGCCGTGCAGGCCATGCGCGAGGGTGCCTATGACTTCATCGAAAAGCCCTTCGGCGCGGATCGCCTGACCGAGACCGTGCGGCGCGCCATCGAACGCCGCGCTCTCGAACTGGAAAACCAGGCGTTGCGGCGCGAACTGGCAGGCCCGGCGGCCGGCACGCGCATCATCGGCCGTTCGCATGCGATCGATCAGGTGCGTGCACTGGTGGCCAACGTCGCGGCGACCGACGTGCCGGTGATGATCAACGGTGAAACCGGCACCGGCAAGGAACTGGTGGCGCGCAGCCTGCATGCGCTGTCCAACCGCGCCGACGGGCCGTTCATCGCGCTCAACTGCGGTGCGGTGCCGGAATCGATTTTCGAAAGCGAGATGTTCGGCCATGAGGCCGGCGCGTTCACCGGTGCCGGCAAGCGGCGCATCGGCAAGCTCGAGCATGCGTCGGGCGGCACGCTGTTCCTCGACGAGATCGAAAGCATGCCGCTCGCGCTGCAGGTCAAGCTGCTGCGCGTGCTGCAGGAAGGGACGCTGGAACGGCTCGGATCCAATGCATCGGTGAAGATCGACGTGCGCATCGTGGCCGCCGCCAAGGGCGACATGGATGCACTGGTTGCGCAGGGCGTCTTCCGGCAGGATCTCTACTACCGCCTCAACGTCGTCACCATTGCGCTGCCGCCGCTGCGCGAGCGGCGCGAAGATATCGTGCCGCTGTTCGAGCATTTCATGCTGATCGCGGCGGTGCGGTACCAGCGGCCCGCGCCCATCCTGTCCGAGTCGCAACGCCAGGCGCTGGCGCAGCGGCCGTGGCCCGGCAATGTGCGCGAGCTGCGCAATGCCGCGGACCGGCTGGTATTGGGCGTGCCCGAAGGCGGCCAGGCTGGCGCGGCCGCGGCGGCACCCGACGAGACCGCGCCGCTGCGCGAACGCATGGAGCATTTCGAACGCGCCGTCATCGCCGATGCATTGGCCCGCACGGGGGGTGCCGTCAGTCAGGCCGCGGACTTGCTGCAGGTTGGCAAGGCCACGCTGTACGACAAGATCAAGCGCTACGGGCTATAGGCAACCTGCTGCATAGCTTGACCTAGGGTTTTCACTACACTGCCATGGCAACGTCACAATCGGCGACTATATTTCGTGTGCGATTGCGGCATTGGCAGGTGCCCTGGCTGCTTGCTTCTTTTATCAGTCTTCGTGGTAGTTGATGCCCCGCTTGTGCGGGGCGTTTTTTTTACCGCGTTGTCAGGCCCCGAGAAACAGCCGGCCGACCTCGGGATCATGGCCCAGCTCCGCGCCGCTGCCAGCCATGGCGAGCTGCCCGGCCACCAGGACATAGCCAAGGTCGGCAAAAGCGAGCCCCTTGCGGGCATTCTGTTCGACCAGGATGATGGTCTTGCCTTCCTCTTGCTGCAGCTGGCGCAGCAGTTCGAACACCATCTCGATGTAGCGCGGCTCAAGCCCGATCGAGGGTTCGTCGACCAACAGCACGGCGGGGCCCATCATCAGCGCGCGCGAAATCTCCAGCAGCCTGCGCTCTCCACCGGAGAGCACGCTGGCGCGCTGGCTGCGGCGCTGCGCCAAAGCGCCGTGACGCTGGAAGATGCGCTCCGCCGCCGCCGCGGCGTCGCGCGGGTCGCGCATCAGGTACCCGCCCATCAGCAGGTTTTCCTCGACCGTCATATCGGGAAAGATCGAGCTTTCCTGCAGCACGTAAGCCACGCCCGCATGCCGTAGCTTCTGCTCTGCGCGCAGGTGCGTGACCGGCTTGCCGTCCACGCTGATCGTGCCCGCCATGACCCGGGCCAGGCCGTAGATGGCGCGCAGCACCGTCGACTTGCCCGCGCCGTTCGGGCCGATCAGGCAGAGCGAGCCGCCGCGCGCCACGCGCAGGCTGAAGCCGTGCAGGATCTCCATGCCGCCGTAGCCGGCCACGAGGCCGTCGACCGCGACCATCGGCGCGCCGCCGGCCAACTGCTCGAGCTGCGCGACGGTCGGCGGTGGCCGCGATATGGCGGTGGCGAGCGTGGCGGCCGCCGCATGCAGCGGCGCGATAGGCGGGGCCGTATCGTGGATCGCGTTCACGGTTGCGTTCCCAGGTAGGCCTCGATCACCGCGCGGTCGGCAGTGATTCGCGCCGGCGAGCCCTGCGCCAGCACCGCACCGTGCGCAAGGCAGTAGACGTGGCCCGCCAGCTGCATCATGACCCGCATATTGTGCTCGATCACCAGCAGCGTGATGCCGAGCCGCGCATTGATGTCGCGCAGCAGCGCGATCAGGCTCTCGATCATCACCGGGTTCACGCCAGCGGTCGGTTCGTCCAGCAGCAGCAGCTTCGGTTCGTTCATCAATGCCATGCCGATCTCCAGCAGCTTCTGCTGGCCGAACGACAGGTCGGCGGCGCACTGTTCCTGATGGTCCTGCAGGCCGGCCAGGAGCAGGACCTCGCGGGCCCGTTCCCTCACCGCTGGCGGCTGCCGCCTGCACATCGCGGCGAAGCCTTCGTGCACGTGAGGCACGCTGACCAGCAGGTTTTGCAGGCAGCTCATCTTGCCGAATACCCGGGTCTGCTGGAACGTGCGCACCAGCCCCAGGCGCGCAATCTCCGGTACCCGCAGCCGCGAGATTTCGCGCCCCTCAAATACGATCGAACCTGCGTCGATGGCGTGGTAGCCGACGATGGAATTGAAAAGCGTGGTCTTGCCGGAGCCGTTCGGCCCGATCAGTCCCACGATGCCGCCTTGCGGCACCGCCAGGGAGATGCCATGGTTGGCCACGATGCCGCCGAAGCGCTTGGTGACACCGCGCACCGCGAGCAGGTCGGTCATGGCGCGGCACTCCCCCTGACGCGGCGGCGGTTGACGCCAAGCTCGCGCAGCCAGCCCATGATGCCGGTCGGGAACAGCACCACGATCACCACGATCAGCACGCCCAGCGCCACGCGCTGCCAGTTCAGCAGGTACGTCCAGAACAGCTCCTGCGTCAGGTGGAACAGCGCGGCGCCGATCACCGGCCCCCACAACGTACCCTTGCCGCCCAGAATCGCCATCACCACCATCCAGACCCCGAACGTGGCGCCGGCGAACGCCAGCTCGCGCGGATCGATGAAGCCCACCAGGTTGCCCGTCAGTGCACCCGCCATGCCGAGGAAGAGAGCGCAGACGCACCAGGCCAGGTTCTTGTAGCGCGTGGTATGCAGCCCTAGCGCCTCGGCCTTGTCTTCGTCGTCACGGATGGCGTTGAGCGCGAGCCCGAACGGACGCGCGTAGAGCCATCGCAGCGCCAGCAGCGTAACGATGGCCAGCGCCAGCATCAGGTAGTAGTAGAACGGCTCGCGGCTGCCGGCCGCGCCCGGGAACAAGGGCAGCGCCATGCCCGATCCCGCGCCGATGAAATCCCAGCCGGCGGCGGCATCGGCAAAGGCGACCCCCAGGCCCAGGGTCCCGATGGCGAAATAGTGTCCGCGCAGCGCCAGGATCGCCGGCCCGAGCACGAGCGCAACCGTGATCGCCGCCAGCGCCGCCAGTCCGGTACCCGCCGTCAGGCCGGCGAAGTATCCAAGCCCGAGATCGCGTTGCGCCACCGCGCACACATAGGCGCCCACGCCGAAGAAGACGATGTTGCCGAACGAGTTGTAGCCCATCTGCCCGCCCATCACGTCCCACGTCAGCGCGAACAGCACCATCAGCCACAGGAAGGTCAGCTGCGTGGTGATGCCGGCGAACAGCCACGGCGCGGCGAGCGCACCGACGCAGCCCGCGAGCATGGCCAGCCAGGCGAGCGGAGAGACCGAGGTCACCGTGACATCCGATTCGAGCCGGCGTGCGCCGCGCAGATGCAGCTTCATCGCAGATAGCCTCGATGCCGGCGCAGCATCAGGTTGCGGCCGACCAGGATCGCTACCAGCAGCGCATACAGGAAGGCGGTCTGGTACTGGCTGCCGAGCAGGAAGCCGGCGTAGTTCTCCGCGATGCCAAGTCCGCCGGCGGCACCAAGGACGGGCAGCATGCTGCCCAGGCCGGCAACCACCACGATCATGAAGGCGCGCACGGTATAGGGCAGGCCCAGGTACGGATGGATGATCCAGGTCATTGCCACAAGGCCGCCGGCCGCGCCGCAGATGGCGGCATTCAGGGCAAAGGTAGTGGCATAGATGCGATCCGTGTCCACGCCCAGCACGCGCGCGGCACGCGCGTTCTGCGCGGTGGCGCGGATTGCCTGGCCCATGCGGGAGCGCCGCAGGAACAGCATCAGCGCGGCGCCCAGCGCGAGCGCCGCGGCAAACGCCGCGAGTTTTATCTTCGGCACCACCAGTCCGCCCGGCAGGAACAGGCTGCCGAAGCCCGCGTCGAGCGTGCGCACATTCGCGCCAAAGACCAGGTTGGCAAGCTGCTGCAGCACGATGCTCACGCCGAAGGTGGCCAGCACCGAGACAAAAAGATCGCGCTCGACCAGCCGGAAGATGACGATGCGGTAAAGCCCCCAGCCCACGCCATACATCGCCGCCGCGGCAAGCGGCACAGCCAGCGCCACGGGCACGCCCCGGCCGACGAGCCAGATCACCATATAGCCGCCCACCATCACCAGCTCGCCCTGCGCCACGTTGATGAGATTCATCACGCCCCAGACCAGCGCCATGCCATAGGCGGCCAGCGCGAAGACCGCGCCGGCCAGCAGGCCATCCACCACGAGCTGTGCATTCAGTTCGGGGCTCTGGAGCAGCACCGTCAGGTCGGTCATTTGCGTCAGGCCGCTGCGCAGCGGCTCACAACTCCACTACTCCACTACTCGCGCTTTTCCCAGGGCGGTGCCGGATAGATGACTTTCGACGACGCCCACTTGGCCGGCGCGACCACCTTGAACTTGCCGTCCTGCACCTGGTACAGCACCATCGACTTGGCAACGTTCTTGCCGCTCTGGTCGAACTTGAGCGGGCCGTAGAACGTCATCAGGTCGGTCCCTGCCAGTGCATCGCGGACCTTCTCGGTATCGAACGAGCCGGCGTGCTCGAAGGCGTCTACGAAGGTCAACACCGCGGCGCTGGACTCGGCCGCCTGGTATGGCGCCTCGTAGTGGTACTCCTTCTCGAAGCGCTGCGCGTACTGGTCGGCCGTGCCGAACCAGCGGTCCTTGTAACCCAGCGCGCGGTCCCATTGCGAACCGCACACCGCGTACTCCGCACGCTTGCCGAACTTCTCGATGATCTGCGCGGAATCGCAGTGGGTCAGCGCCAGCATCGGCACGTCGATGCGCATCTCGGACACCTGGCGCACTGCCAGCGCCGCGCCCTTTTCATGGCCTGATACCACCAGGATGTCGGGCTTGAGCGCCTTCACCTTGGCCAGCGTGACTGACATGTCGTTCAGTTCGGGCGGCAGCTTCTCGTCGATCACCACCTGCATGCCCAGGCGTTTCGCATCCTCGGCCACGCCATCGCGCACGTCCTGCGAGAAGTTGTCGTTCTCGACGGCGATGGCAACCTTCAGGCCCTTCGGCGACTTGCCGGCGCGTTGTGCCTGTTCCGCGGCAAGGTTGATGGCGGCGCGCAGGTAGTAGTCGGAGGTATTGAGCACCGCGAACATATAGCGGTAGCCCTGCGTGAACAGGTTGCGGTCCGCGCCGTTGCCCTCGACCATCGGAATCTTGTACTTCTCCGTGACCGGGGCCATGGCCTTGGTCAGCCCGGAACTGTAGGGCCCCAGCACGAACTTCACGCCGTCCTGGCGGATCAGCCGCTCGGCCAGCTGCGCGCCCCGTGCCGAGGTCGATTCGTCATCGTAGTAGAGGACTTTCAGCTGGTAGGCCTTGCTGCCGACCTTGACCCCGCCCATCTCGTTGACGCGCTTCACGGCAAGGTTGTAGCCATCCTGCGTGTTCTTGCCGTTGGTAGAGTACTTGCCCGTCAGCGAGACCGCAGCCCCGAGGATGATGGTGTCGCCTTCCACCTTGGCGGCAGCGGGGACCGAGACGGCCAGCCCCATGCCGGCGAGTGCGCAAACGGTGGCGTGGCGCAAACTGATAACGGACCTGGCATTGGCTGGGCAGCCTTGGGGGGATGCGCGCGTCATATCGCCTCCTCACACTCTCTCTCCCACGTATGACTCGTTTCCGAATGGGGAAGTGCCTAACGTCTCGATTTCAGCACTTCATGACGTGTTTCAGCATCCCCTGTTCATGCAATGAGGTTCGACGAGGGAGTCCGGAGAAGGCGGTCCGGATCCCGGGGAACTCAGCTCACTCCCCCAGGAAATCCACCACCATCCGATTGAACGCCTCCGCATGCTCCCACTGCGCCCAGTGCCCGCAGCGGCCGAAGATATGCATCTGCGCATTCGGGATACCGGCGATCAGCCGCAAGCCGACGTCCATCGGCACGAACCGGTCATCACGCCCCCAGATCACCAGCGTCGGCGCCGCGATCTCGCCGAGGCGCGGACCGTAGTCCGTGAACTGCTTCGGATTCGCCGCCAGGCTCTTGACGAAGTTCTCCAGGTGATCCCGCCGCGCGAGCATATTGTCCAGCCGCGCCTGCATCAGGTCGTCTGTCAGCGAGCTGGCGTCATAGACGAACACATTCATCATGCGCTTCAGGTTCTCGATGGTCGGCTCGCGGTACAGGCCGTTGAGCAGCTTGATGCCTTCGGTCGGCATCGGCGCGAACAGGCTCGGGCCGCCGGTGCCGCCGCCCATCAGCACGAGCTTGCCGACGCGCTGCGGATTGGCCAACGCGAACGCCACCGCGCTGTGGCCGCCCATCGAGTTGCCGAGGATATGCACGCGCTCGATGTCGAGCGCATCGAGCACGCCCTTGAGCACGCGGGCGTTGAGTTCCGAGCGCGAACCCGTGTTGACCACCGGGTCGCTCTTGCCCCAGCCCGGGCAGTCGACCAGCAGCACGCGGTAGCCTGCTGCAACCAGCGGCTCGACGTTGCGGTTGAAGTTGGCCCAGCCGGTCGCGCCCGGACCCGAGCCGTGCAGCATGACGACGGTCTCGGCACCGGAGCCGGAGCCGGTGTCGTTGCAGTGGATGCGGAACTCGGTGTCGCCATCCTTCACGGTGACGAACCGGCTCGTGCTGGCTTCGGTGATGGCTTGTGCAGTGGCTTGCATGATGATCTTCCTTGCTCGACTGAATCTGTACTGAATGGAATGTGTGCCGACCGTGCGCACGCTCAGGCGCGGCGACCGCCCGGCACGGCCGCACCGGTCGTCCGGCGCGGCGTGAATGAACCCACCACCGCCAGCGCGGCGACTGCCGCGACGACGATCAGCGGAATGCTGGCTGCGACCAGCATCGATGCGCTCTGGCCCAGCGCGAACAGCTGCCCGGCAACGAGCGGCCCGAGGATCGAGCCAAGCCGGCCGACCGCGACCGCCGCGCCCACGCCGGTGCCGCGCACTTCGGTCGGATACGCCTGCCCGGCCAGCGCATACAGCACCGACTGGCCGCCCACCAGGAACAGGCCGCAGAAGAACGCGCCCCATGCCATCGACAGGCTGCCGCCCGCCCCGGCGAGCCCGGCCAGCGCGGCCGCGATCCCCACGTACATGCCCACCACCGTAAGGCGCGGGCTGAAGCGGTCCATCACGCTGGCGATGCCGACCGCGCCGATGCCGCCGCCGAGGTTGAACATCATCATGGCGACGCCGGCCTGCACGCGCGTCAGGCCATTGGACAGCACCATCGACGGCAGCCAGTTCATCAGGAAATACAGCACGATGAGCGTGCCCAGGTAGCTGATCCACAGCGCGAGCGTGGTGCGCGTACGGCTGCTGCCACAGAGTGCTTCGACAAAGCCAGGCTCCGCGCGCCTGGTCACTTGCGCCTTCGCCTCGACGAACTGCGCCGACTCGGGCAGCCACAGCGCAAGCAGCGGGACCATCAGCAGCGGCCCGAACCCGCCCACATAGAAGATGTGCCGCCAGCCCTCGTCGCCCGGACTGACGATGCCGATGGCGGCAGCCAGTGCGGCGCCAAACGGCATGCCGCAGTACATCGCGCCCACGGCGGTGCTGCGCTGCGCGGGCGACGCCGCTTCCGAGCACAGCGCGATCAGGTTCGGCATGGCGGCGCCCAGGCCCAGGCCCGTCAGCAGGCGCGCGACCAGCAGGCTTTCGAAGCTCCACACCGTGGTCGTCGCCAGCGAGAATGCGCCGAACAGCGCCACCGACAGCATCAGCACGCGCTTGCGGCCGAGGCGGTCAGCCAGGCGCCCGCCAAGCGCGGCGCCCGGCAGCAGGCCGATGGCGCCGGCACTGAAGGCCCAGCCCATCTGTGCCACCGACAGCGAGAACTCCTTCGCGATGCGCGGTGCGGCCACGCCGGCCGACTGCAGGTCGAGTCCTTCCAGCAAGGCGATGGCCAGGCACAGGCCAATCGTGGCGATGCTGCCTTTCGTGCCGCGCGCGTCGGCGCCGTGAGTTTGAAACGTGTTCATTGGTAGTCTCCAGTCACCCTGCGAGCCGCTCTTCGCGGCGGCCCTTGCGCAGGCAGGCAAGTTCGATGGCGTGGCAACGCACGCCGCCAGCCGGTCTTACAGCATGCTCAGGCCGCGCGCGCCTTCATATCCAGCGCGCAAGCCGTGTGATGTCCCGGCTTATGCGGCGAACGTCGCGCGCACGCTGCCCAGTCCTTCGATCTCTGCCGTGTAGGTGCCGGGCTCGGTGACGGCAACCATCGGGCCGAGCGCGCCGGTCAGCACCACGTCACCCGCGCGCAGCGGCGTGCCGAGCTGCACCATGCGGTCCGCTAGCCATACCGCCGCGTTGAGCGGATTGCCGAGGCAGGCCGCGCCGTTTCCGCGCGACAGCACTTCGCCTTCGCGCGAGAGCGTCATCGCGCACGCGGCCAGGTCGATTCCGGAGAGCGGCACCGGGCGGCTGCCGAGCACGAACAGCGCGCTCGACGCGTTGTCGGCCACGGTGTCGACAAAGCGGATGTTCCAGCCATCGATGCGGCTGTCGACCACCTCGATGGCCGCGAGCGCATAGGCGCTGGCACGAAGGATGTCGGCAAAGGTATGCCGCTCTTGCGTCAGGTCGCGCTCCAGCACCAGCGCGATTTCCGCTTCGACTTTCGGCTGGATCAGGCGCGACAGCGGCATCGGCTGGCTGTCGCCATAGGCCATGCTCGCGAACAATGCGCCGAAGTCCGGCTGGTCGACGCCGAGTTGCTTCTGCACCGCCAGCGAGGTCAGGCCGATCTTGCGGCCGACGATGCGCTCGCCCTGGGCGAGGCGCGCGTCGACGTTGGCCTGCTGCACGGCATAGGCCGTGGCAATGTCTTCGAGCGCGATCTCCCCGCGCACCGGCGCAATGGTCTGGCGCGAGGCCTCGGCGCCGCGCAGGCGCGCGGCGATGTCGTTGACGAGGTTCCGGTCTGTCATCGGTTTTCTCCTTGATCGGGTCAGGCGGCCGCCGCGAGCGCGGCGCGCGGCTCGGCATGCATGGTGGCGAAGCCCGCGATCCACTCGGGAATGGCGCGGTAGAAGTCGAGCGATGCGCGGTACGGTCCGTACGCGGCCAGCGCGCCGAACGCTGCTACCCACGTGCGGATCTCGTGTGCCGATTTGCCACCGTCGCGCGTAATGGCGTCGTTGGTCATGCCGTCGACAGCCGTGAGTTCGCCCGAGGCGAGCAAGGCCAGGAAGGCGCGGTCCCACTCCGGATTGAGCGGATGCAGGTGGCTGTCGCCGGCGACGAACGCCCTGGCGGCAGCAACGGTACGCGCCTGGCGCGCGGCGCGCGATTCGGCCGACGGGTTGCGCCCGGCGATCAGCCGCTCCGCGACTTCCTCGCTGGCGCCAGCCAGTTCCGGCACCGGCGGTTCGTGCGAGATGCCGCCGGAGCCGACCACCAGCACGCGCTTGCCGGTGCGCGACAGGAAGCGGCCGACCGCGTCGCCGAGCAGGCGCGCGCGGCGCAGCGTGGCCATCGGCGGCGCCACCGAGTTGATGAACACGGGGATGACCGGGTAGCGGTCCAGCCCGCCAGTGAGCACGGCGAGCGCATCGGCGCAGCCGTGGTCGACCTGCATCCGGTACGACAGCGCGACATCGATCTCCGCGGCCATCACGCTTTCGGCCAGCGACTGCGCCAGGTCCGCGGGCACCGGCAACTTGCCGGCCAGGCTCCTGAAGTCGCCGATGGCCGTGGCTGCCGCACCGACGCAGAACGGCGGCATGACGTCATAGAAGAAGCCGTTGAAGTGGTCCGGCGCAAACACGACGACCAGTTCGGGATCGAACGCGCGTATGCGCTCGCGCGCCGCGGCCTGTACGCGCCCGACCTCGGCGACGACTTCGGGCGCGGGGTCGACATAGCCGTGCAACGGCGTGTGCGACAGACATTCCAGGTGAATCGGCATCCTCATGCTCCTGCTGCTTGGGTAACGGTGATGGGCTCGCGTGCCGGGCGCGACGCCGTGGAAGGACTGGAGGCGCCCGCATACGGCGGCACCTGGCTCATGCCGAGCTTGCCGGCCAGTTCGGTGATGGCTGCCGATACCTCCTGCGGCGAGCACACACCGGCGACAAAGCGGTCCGGGCGCAGCAGCACCACCGATTGCGGCAGGCGGCTGAACCACTCCTTCAGGCGGCCGCCGGCATCGCCGATCGCGATCACGCCCTCGGGCACGTCGCCGGCATGGCGCAGCTGCACGTCGGGCTTGGCGAGCACGAAGCGCATGCCAGCCTGCTCGGCAATGGCGCGGGCCTGCGGCGTCAGGCCAAAGGTCGGGTCGGTGCCCCAGCCGATCACGGCAAAGTGGTTGCCGATCGCGTCGTCGAGCAGGGTCAGGCGGTCATCGCTGGTGCGCACGCGCGGCTGGATAAACATGCGGCCCACGGGAGAACCGGCCAGCGGATCCTCGCCATAGACCAGGCGGCCGAGGAACGAATCGCGCTTCTCGCTCATCAGGCCGAGCAGGCGGCCCGGCGCGGAATTGCCGGAGCGTTCCAGCACTCGTGCCAGCCAGCCGCCGCGCGCCTGCGGCGGCGGCTGCAGCACCACGCCCTCCTCGTAGCGCGGCATCGGCTTGAAGCGCATCTCGACGAAGTAGCGCTTGACCGACGGCAGCAGGTTGAAGCTGCGCACGAAGGCATCGCGGAAGCGCGCGCCGAAGCGCGTGGTCGGGGCGAAGATGTCGCCAGCCACTTCGGACAGGTGGATCATCGAACGCGCATGGGCGCGGCGCTCGGCGGTGTAGGTGTCGAGCAGGCGCGCATCGGCCTGGCCCTTGGCGACCATCGCCAGCTTCCAGCCGAGGTTGTTGGCATCGCGGATGCCGCTGTTGTAGCCCTGCCCCTGCCACACCGGCATGATGTGCGCGGCATCGCCGGCCAGCAGCACGCGTTCGACACGGAAAGTCGAGGCGAGCCGCGCGTTGTGCGTATAGACACGCTTGCGGATGTAGTCGACCTTGTCCGGATCGGCCACCACCTTGCGGATCAGCGCGGCCATATTCTCCGGCTTCGACAGCGCCTCTTCGGTCTCGCCCGGCATCACCATGAACTCGAAGCGGCGGATGCCGTGCGGCAGCGCGGCCGAGACATAGGGGCGCTCGTGATCGCAGTGCAGGTAGATGTGCGGCGAGCCTACCGGGTCGTTGCGCACGTCGACGACGATCCACTGGTTCGGCTTGGTGCGGCCTTCGAAAGGCACCTGCAGCACGCGGCGCACCAGGCTGTTGCCGCCATCCGCGCCGACCATGTAGGCCGCGCGGATCGTGCGGCACTGGCCGCCGCTGGTAGTCACCTCGATGCTCACGCCGGCGCTGTCCTGCGTGAAGGCATCGACGCCATGGCCGAACAGGACCTGGACGTGCCCGAAGCGTTGCAGCCCCTCGTACAGCACCCGGTCCGCCAGCGGCTGGATGAACGCGTTGCGGCGCGACCAGCCGAACTCGTCGGTGCGCGGTTCGATCGACGCGAAGCAATGGCCGTCCTTCGTGACAAAGCGCATCCAGTGGTCGGGCGTGGTGTGCGGCAGCAGCGTGTCGGCGAGCCCTACGGCCTGGAACACGCGCAGCGCTTCATCGTCGAGGCCGATGGCGCGCGGATAGTCGATGAGCTGGTCCAGCTTCTCGACGATCGTGACGCGCACGCCCTGGAGGCCGAGAATATTGGCGATCATCAGCCCCACCGGGCCGGCGCCGATGATGGCGACGTCGGTTTCGACATCGGGAAGACGGTCTGTGTGCGCCGTCTGCGTAGCCGTGGTGTTCATAGGTCTCCTACTTGCAAGGCATGAGTGCCCCCCGCGCCGGAACGGCGCGTGCTGGCTGTGCCGCGATGAAATGGAAGTGGGCGGCCGGCGCAGCCGGCTGCCGGTCAGGCGCCGCAGCGGTGGCGCTGGCGACGGATCAGGCAGGACATGGGGGGCGTCTCCGTTGAATTTGCGATTTTGAGAGGAGTCTAGGCATCGGGCGGCGCGCGCTCAAAATTTTCTCTAAAATGTGCAAAGAATGCACATCTTTGATTTATAAGGATTTTTCGTGAGCAAATACGCGAACGTGCGAGGGCTGTCACGTGGCCTGCAGGTGCTGCGGGCACTCAACGCCATGGAAAATGGCCGCGCCACCAGCCAGCAGCTCAGCGAGGCGACTGGCCTGCACCGGACCACGGTGCGACGTTTGCTGGAGACGCTGGTCGAAGAAGGGTTCGTGCGGCGCAGTACGTCCGACGACAGCTTTCGCCTGACGCTGGAAGTACGGGCGCTCAGCGAAGGCTTCACCGACGACGAACGCATCGCCACCGTCGCGCCGCCGATCATGGGGCGGCTGATGCAGCGCGTGGTCTGGCCATCCGACCTGACCACGCCCGACGGCGACGCCATGATCATCCGCGAGACCACGCACCGGTTCAGCCCGCTGTCGTTTCACCGTTCCATGGTGGGCCGGCGCCTGCCGATGCTGCTGACCGCCGCCGGTCGCGTGTATTTCTCGATGTGCCCGGATGCCGAGCGCGAAGACATTCTCGAAGTCCTGCGTTCCGGCGCTGGCGGCGAACAGCAGTTCAAGCTCGCGCATGACGATGCCTTTATCCGCAACCTCATCCGGCAGACGCGCAAGGACGGCTTTGGCTCCAATCAGGGCGACTGGTCCGACCAGCGCAAGATCGGCGCCGTGGCCGTCGCCATCGAGGCCGAGGGTCGTGTACTGGCGAGCCTCAATGTGATTTACCTGCAGCAGGCAATCAGTGCGGCGGAGGCGACGCGGCGCTTTGTTCCGGAGTTGCAGCAGGCGGCAAGGGAGATGGTCGAGGCGCTGGAGGCCAGCGGCAGGTAGGCCGCCGGCCAGACCTGCACGACAAAGCCCAGAGCCCCCACCCCCTCACATCAACGCCACATGCTGCCGCACGAGCGCAAGCAGCCCGTCGAGTTCCGCCGAATGCGGTTCCGCGCGCGACACCATCAGCAGTTCGACATGCGGCGGCGCCCCCTCCAGCGGGCGGGCGCAGATCGCGTTGCTGGTCAGTGAAGCCGCGTATTCCGGCAACAGCGCATAGCCCAACCCCATCCCGACAAGATTCAGGTTCAGCAGGATATTGGTCGCAACCTGCGCGACGTTGCACTGCAGCTTGTGTTGGATGAAGAAGCCCTGTGCCGCCGTATGGACTTGCCCCGAGTACTGCGGATGCGTGCTGATGAACGGCTCGCCGGCTAGCTTCGCCGGGGGAATGCGATCCAGTTTCGCAAGCGGATGTGCGGACGGCAGCAGCACGATCAGCGGCTCGACCAGCACGACCTCGCGCGTCAGCGCAGCCGAATGCACCGGATCGCGCATGAAGGCGACATCGACCTCTCCCTGCAGCAAGGCCTGCTCAAGTTCATGCGTCGGCATGCTGCGCAGCTCGACATTCACGTTCGGGAACTGCAGCCGCAGCCGCGGCAGGATGGCCGGAAATACCCGTATCTCCGCCGCGGGCACGAAGCCGATCGTCACCGTCGCCCCGGCCTGCTGGCCCGCCTGGCGTGCGCGCTCGACCGCGCGGTCGGCGTGCGCGACGATCAGCCGCGCCTCGGCCAGGAAGACCCGGCCGGCTTCAGTCAGCTCCACCTTGCGCCGCGTGCGCTCCAGCAGCGGGGTGCCGATTTCGTCCTCCAGATTGCGGATCTGCTGGCTCAGCGACGGCTGCGCGGTATGCAGCCGTTCCGCCGCCCGGGTGAAACTGAGTTCATCCGCAACGGCGATGAAGTAGCGCAGGTGTCGGAGTTCCATGCTCTGAGTTATTGCTCTGACGTCTTATAGCCAACAAACAAAATATTTCACTTCGCGGGCACGGGCAACGATTATTTGCGGAAATTCCCGCAACGGGATGCCTACCAGAAAGGAGACATTCATGTCCGCGAACATCGATTTCGATGCGCTGGTGGACGCGCGCAATGGCCGCGTCGCGTCATCCATCTACACCGACCCCGACATCTACGAACTGGAGCTGGAACGGATCTTCGGCCGTTGCTGGCTGTTCCTCGCGCACGTCAGCCAGATCCCCAAGGCCGGCGATTTCTTCAACACCTATATGGGCGAAGACCCGGTGGTGGTGGTGCGCCAGAAGGATGGCTCGATCAAGGCCTTCCTCAACCAGTGCCGGCACCGCTCGATGCGCGTGAGCTTTGCCGATTCCGGCAACACGCGCGCCTTCACCTGCCCTTACCACGGCTGGTCCTATGGCGTCGATGGCGCGCTGATCGAAGTCCCGCTCGAGCCGCGCGCCTATCCGCACGGCCTGTGCAAGGAAAAATGGGGCCTGCAGGAAGTCACGCGCGTGGCGGTGTACAAGGGCCTGGTGTTCGGTAACTGGGACGCGTCCGCGCCGGACCTCGATACCTATATGGGCGATATCGCCTGGTATCTCGACGGCGTGCTCGACCGTCGCGAGGGCGGCACCGAGATCATCGGCGGCGTGCACAAGTGGGTGATCGACTGCAACTGGAAGTTCCCCGCCGAGCAGTTCGCCAGCGACCAGTACCACGCGCTGTTCTCGCACGCGTCGGCAGTGCAGGTGCTTGGCGCGAAGGGCGACAGCGACGACAAGGCGCTGGGCGCCGGACAGACCGCACGCCCCGTGTGGGAAACCGCAAAGGACGCTCTGCAGTATGGCCAGGCGGGCCACGGCAGCGGCTTCTTCTTCACCGAGCAGCCCGATGCGAACGTGTGGGTCGACGGTGCGGTGTCCCAGTACTTCCGCGACACGTACCCGGAAGCCGAAGCGCGGCTCGGCAAGGTGCGCGCGCTGCGGCTCGCGGGTCACAACAACCTGTTCCCGACCATGTCGTGGCTCAACGGCACCGCGACGCTGCGCGTGTGGCATCCGCGCGGCCCGAACCAGGTCGAGGTGTGGGCGTTCTGCATTGCCGACAAGGACGCGTCCGACGAAGTGAAGGCCGCGTTCGAGCGCAGCGCGACGCGGGCGTTCGGCCCGGCCGGCTTCCTGGAGCAGGACGACTCCGAGAACTGGGTCGAGGTGCAGAAAGTGCTGCGCGGCTCGCGCGCAAAGAAGACCCGCCTGTGCCTGGAAATGGGACTCGGCAACGAGCGCGTGCGTGAAGACGGCATTCCGGGCATGACCAACTACATCTTCTCGGAGACCGCCGCGCGCGGCATGTACCGGCGCTGGGCCGACCTGCTGAGGTCGGACACCTGGGACGAAGTGCAGTCGCGCACCGCGCAGTATGAAGCCGAGGTGCTGAAATGAATGCCGTCGCAGAAGTCCGCCGTTTCTCCGTCCCGCTGGAACTCCATCACGAGATCGCGCAGTTCCTCTACCACGAGGCCGCCCTGCTCGACGACTGGCAGTTCCGCGGCTGGCTTGCGCTGCTGTCGGAAGACATCCGCTACACCATGCGCACCACCGTCAATGCGCAGACGCGCGACCGCCGCCGCGGCGTGCAGCCGCCGACGACGTGGATCTTCAATGACACGCATGCCCAGCTCGAACGCCGCATCGCGCGGCTCGAAACCGGCATGGCGTGGGCCGAAGAGCCGCCGTCGCGCACGCGGCACATCATCGCGAACCTGCAGGTACGGCCAGCCGACCAGGCCGATACCGCGGACGAGTACGAGGTCCGCCTGAGCTATCTGCTCTATCGCTCGCAGAAGGAGCGCGATGAAACCTTCTACGTCGGCAGCCGCGTCGACCGTGTGCGCCGCGCCGGCGGCCCCGCCGGCTGGCAGGTCTGCCGCCGCGAGATCACGCTCGACCAGGCGGTGCTGTCGTCCCACAACCTTAGCGTGCTGTTCTGATCATGCCCCGTATCTTTGTGTGCCAGGACGAAGACCTGTCCGACGGCGAAGCCATCAAGGTCGATGGCCCGGAAGCCGCCATCGCGGTATTCCGTGTCGGTGGCGAGCTGTACGCGCTGAACGACCGCTGCAGCCACGGCAATGCCTCGATGTCAGAAGGCTACGTCGAGGATGACGCCACCGTGGAATGCCCGCTGCATGCCGCGCGCTTCTGCCTGAAGACAGGCACCGCGCTGTGCCAGCCCGCCACGGAGCCGCTGCGGACCTTTCCCGTCACGCTGGTCGACGGGGCGGTCTATGTCGACGTGCGGGAGGCGGCATGACGAATCCCCGCTGGCTGGAAGACCAGGTCGCGCTGATCACCGGCGGCGGCTCGGGGCTGGGCCACGCGCTGGTCGAGCGCTTCATCGGCGAAGGCGCTCGTGTCGCCGTGCTGGAACGCTCGGCGGAAAAGGTTGCCGCGCTGCGCGAGCGCTTCGGCTCGAAGGTTGTCGCAGTCCAGGGTGACGTGACCTCGTACACCGACAATGAACGTGCCGTTTCCGCGGCGCTGGAAGCCTTCGGCAAGCTCGACACTTTCATCGGCAATGCCGCCGTCTGGGATCACGCTTCCACGCTGGTCGACCTGTCGCCCGAACAGCTCGACAGCGGCTTCGGCGAACTGTTCTCGATCAATGTGAAAGGCTACCTGCTCGGCGCCAAGGCAGCGTCGCGGGCGTTGATTGCTTCCGAAGGCAGCATGATCTTCACGCTGTCGAACTCTTCCTTCTACCCGGGTGGCGGCGGCCCCCTCTATACCGCGAGCAAGCACGCGGCAGTCGGGCTGATCCGGCAGCTGGCGTATGAGCTCGCGCCCAAGGTGCGCGTCAACGGCGTGGGCCCGTGCGGCATGGCCAGCGACCTGCGCGGCCCCGCCGCGCTCGGCCAGGACACGCTGCGCATCATGGACTCGCGTACGCCGCAGGCCATCGCCAGCATTCTGCCGCTGCAGTTTTTCCCCGAACCGTCGGACTTCACCGGCCCGTTCGTGCTGCTCGCGTCGCGCGCCAACAACCGCGTGCTGAGCGGCGTGATGATCAACGCCGACGCGGGGCTCGGCATCCGCGGCATCCGCCACGCGGCGGGCGGCCTGCACCTGTAACGGAGGCAAAGCGCCATGACGGCTTCCACCATCGTCATCGTCGGCGCCGGACAGGCCGGCGCGGTCGCGGCTGCCGAGCTGCGGCAACAAGGCTTCGAAGGCCGGGTTGTCCTCATCGGGGAAGAGCCGCATGCCCCATACGAGCGTCCGCCGCTGTCAAAGGACGTCCTGCTGCAGCCGGATACCGCCCGCTGTGCGATCCACGCCGACGGCTTCTATGCGCAGCACGGTATCGAGCTGCGGCTTGGCATCGCCGTCACGTCGATAGACAAGGACGCGCGCACCGTCACGCTAGGCAACGGCGAGACGATCGTGTTCGACAGCCTGCTGCTGGCCACCGGCGCGCGCGTGCGCCGGCTGCCAATGCTGGATGCGCTGGGCGACGGCGTCCACACGCTGCGCACGCTCGACGATGCGCGCCGGCTGCTGCCGGTACTGCGTCCCGGCCAGCGCGTGCTGCTGGTGGGCGCCGGCGTGATCGGCCTGGAGCTTGCATCGAGCGCCACCGACCTGGGCGCGCAGGCAACGGTGATCGAACAGGCGCCGCTTGCGATGATGCGGTGCTCGCCGCCCATGCTGAACCGCCACCTGTGCGAGGTTCACCGCGCGCGGGGCGTGGTGCTGCATCTTGGCGTGCCGCTTGCGCAGGCAGCGCGCGAAGACGGCGATATTGTCCTCACGCTGCAGGACGGCACGCGCATCGCCGGCGATGCCGTGGTCTATGGCATCGGCGTCGAACCGGAGACCACGCTCGCGCAAGCCGCCGGCCTTGCCGTCGATAATGGCATCGTGATCGATGCGCAATGCCGTACCTCTGCCCTGGGGATCTACGCGGCCGGTGATGTCGCCAGCCAATGGCATGCGGACGGCGAATACTATGTGCGCCGCGAGACGTGGGAAAACGCGAACCAGCAGGCCGTGACGGCCGCGCGCGCAATGCTTGGCCTGGCGCCCGTCGAGTCCGCCGCGCCGTGGTTCTGGACCGACCAGTGCGGTCTCAATATCCAGTTCGCCGGGGATCCTGCGGCACAGGAATGGGTCGTACGCGGTACGCTGGAACAGCCGCCATGCATGCTGTTCGGCCTGGACGCCGAAGGCGCGCTGGCCGCGGCGATTGCGGTCAACCAGGGGCGCGATATCCGCAATGCGAAGACGTTGATCGGCAAGCGCGCGCGCATTGCACGCGACGTGCTGGCCGATCCGGCGCAGAACCTGCGCACGCTGGCGCGTGACGCCTGAACGCCGCGCCGGGTGGGGCGGTCAGTCGGCACGGATACCGTTGTCCTCGATGACCTTTCCCCACTTCCTGTACTCGTCGCGCATCCGCGCGGAAAACTGCTCGGGCGGCATATAGGCAGCCAGCGTCCCGGCAGCTTGCAGCTTCTCCTGCACGGCCGGATCGGCCAGCACCCGTTTCAGGTCACCGTTGAGCTTCGCGACGATCTCCGGCGGCGTCCCGGCCGGCGCCACGATGCCGGCCCACGAAGTCGCGTCGAATCCGGGAAACCCCTGTTCCGCGATGGTCTTCACATCCGGCGCAAAGCTCACGCGCCGCGCCGAGCCCACCGCGAGCGGCCGCAGCTTGCCGGCCTTGATATGGGGCAGCGCCGCGGTCATGTCAGAGAACATCATCGGCACCTGTCCCGCCAGTACATCCGCCATGGCCGGCGCGCTGCCCTTGTACGGCACGTGCTGCGCATCGAAATGGCCCAGGCTCTTGAGCAGCTCCGTCGAGATATGGCCGAAGCTGCCGTTGCTGGCGCTGGTGTAATTGTTGGAGCCGGGGTGGGCCTTGGCGTAGGCGATGTATTGCGGCAGCGTGGTCACGTCCGGCAGGGCCTTCGGATTGACCACCATGACGATGGGCAGGTCATAGGCCGACGCCACCGGCGTGAAATCCTTGAACAGGTCGTAGCTCTTGCGATGCGTGAGATGCGGCGCCAGCAGCGTGGGGTTGGTCATGACCAGCAGCGTGTAGCCATCTGGCGCGCTGCGCGCCACCGCTTCCGCGCCGATAGTGCCCGATGCTCCGGGCCGGTTGTCGATCACCACCGGCTGGCCCAGCGCCTCGCTCAGCTTCTGGCCGATGATGCGCGACCCGGTGTCGGTCGGCCCGCCCGGCGGATACGGCACCACCAGCCGGACCGGCCGCGCGGGATAGCTGCCCGCGGACTGCGCGCCGGCCAGGCACGGCAGCATGCCGGCAAGGCAGAGGACGGCTGATCGGATGGCAAAAGTGCGGCGGCTGGCTGCGGGCATGACTGTCTCCATGAGGTTGTCGGGCCGCCGTGCGAAGCGGCAGCCGCTTGCGTACCTGACGCGATTCTTGCGGCCGACTCGTCCGACAGGCCTCGTCGGAACCGACGATTCCCGGAAATGGCGTAGATTGACGGCTCTAGCCTCGTCAATCTGAAAATCCCTATAATCGAACGACCGTTCATTTCAGGGCGCCACCGGCGCCCGCACGTGGTTCAGGAGACACCATGCCCGCCGCCCGACAACTGCCTCAGGTTTTGCAAAACCTGGCTCTTCCCGTCATCGCCTCGCCGATGTTCATCGTCAGCTACCCGGAACTGGTTCTGGCGCAGTGCAAGGCCGGCATCGTCGGCTCGTTCCCGGCGCTGAACGCACGGCCGGCGGAGCTGCTCGACGAATGGCTCACGCAGATGCAGGAAGACTTGGCCAGCTTCAAGGCCGCGAATCCCGGCAAGCCGGTCGGCCCGATCGCGGTGAACCAGATCGTGCATGCGTCGAACGCGCGGCTCGAACATGACATCAAGGTCTGCGTCGACCACAAGGTGCCTATCTTCATCACCTCGCTGCGCGCGCCGATGAAGGAGATGATCGACGCCGTGCACAGCTACGGCGGCATCGTGCTGCACGACGTGATCAGCCTGCGCCACGCCGAGAAGGCGCTGGAAGCCGGCGTGGACGGCCTGATCCTGGTGGCTGCCGGCGCAGGCGGCCATGCCGGCATGCTGTCGCCGTTCGCGCTGGTCGGCGAGGTCCGCAAGATCTTCGACGGTCCCATCGCGCTGTCGGGCTCGATCGCCACCGGCGACGCCGTGCTGGCCGCGCAGGCCATGGGCGCCGACTTCGCCTACGTGGGCACGCGCTTCATCGCCACGCAGGAAGCGCACGCGAGCGAGTCGTACAAGCGCTCGATCACCGACTCGGCAGCCGCCGACATCATCTACACCAACCTGTTCACCGGCGTGCACGGCAATTACATCCGCGAAAGCATCGTGGGTGCGGGCCTGGACCCGGAGAACCTGCCCGTGGCCGACAAGAGCAAGATGGACTTCTCCAGCGGCAGCTCCAAGACCAAGGCGTGGAAGGACATCTGGGGTGCCGGGCAAGGTGTGGGCCAGATCCACGATATCGTGCCCGCCGGCGAGATCATCGCGCGCATGAAGGGCGAGTACGACGCGGCCAAGGCGCGGCTGGGTATCGCGCGCTAAGCGCGCTTGCCGCCGTTGACGTCCCTGCAGCGTGACACTTCCGAGCCCGCCGCCACGGTCGTACTGAGCCGCCGGCAGCGGCTGCTGCGCGCGATATGGGTCACACTGGGGGCGATCAGTCTTTTGCTCGGCATCATCGGCATCTTCCTGCCGGTGCTGCCAACCACGCCGTTCGTGCTGCTCGCGGCGGGCTGTTTCGCGCGCGGCTCCGAACGCTTCCACGGCTGGCTGCTCGAGCATCCGCGCTTCGGCCCGCTGGTCAGCGACTGGCAGCGCCATCACAGCATCCCGCTGCGCGCGAAGTGCCTGGCGCTGGTGATGATGTGGACGTCGATGGGCGCCACCGCCTGGTTCATGCGCGCGCGGCCGCTGGCGTCGGCCGCGCTGATTGCCTGTGCGGCTGCGGTCAGTATCTGGATGCTGCGCCTGCCTACCCGGCCGCCGGGCGGGCACGGGAGCTAAGGAACCTTCTTTTGGCGGCGGCAGAACCGTAGGTCACCAAACCTTTGGTGCGTCCATCGGCTGTTTCTGATTTGCCACCCAATCTGATGCAGATCAGAAGACTTCCTCTTTTTGCACTTTCCCCAGTGCAGGCCATATAACGTGCGACGCGAACAACGCGTTGGCCCTTGAGAGCCGGCGAACGATTGAACGGACTCCAAGGGATTTCTCCAGAGCCACTTCAGGTTGGGCTTCCGGATATCCGCAAGAGACCAAGCTTCCAAGGACCTCCATGGCGGAATCAAACACAGTCTTCTTGCACGCCGTTGTCGACAAGAGCGGCGATCAGTACTTCCAGACAACGCTCACGCCTGCGGAAGATCAGCGTGAAAAGGTCATTCTCGCCAAACCGTATGTCATTCCTGTAGTTTTTCTTCCCGGAATCATGGGGACTAATCTCAGGAAGACCTCGGACAAAGCCATCGCCTGGCGCCCGCCGAACACAGACATGCAAGGCCTCGGCGATGCGCTCCTGCAACTCATCAACTATCTCTTTAAATCGACCGAGCAGCGTGCTGCGGAGCTTGCGACACAGTCAGTGGAGATAGACCCCCGCGGACCGATAGACGCCGGAGAATGCGGACTACCCAGGAACGTTCTGGTTGCGCGCGGTTGGGGAGCGCTGATGCGTTCGAGCTATCACCCCTTCATGGCTAAGCTGCAATGCCTGTTGAACGATCTGGCTCAATACGACTTCGAGCGTTGCGAAGCAAATCTCAAGCAATGGGCTGCAGAGGCCGGCCTGGATGCGCCATCGGAATGGGGAGCTCAAGGGGGAGAGCCGCTTACGCGAGAGGAAATCCTTCATGCCGCCAATTACCAGTTCGATGTCTGGGCAGGCGGCTACAACTGGTTGCAGAGCAATCGAGACTCTGGCGCCGCCATTCAGGATCTGATCGAGAACACGATTCTCCCCTTTTACAACGAGGGCAAGCAGGTCGTGATCGCGGATACTCCCGACGGAGAAGGCAACAATCAATGCACCATCCAGCGCAGGATGCCTAATCGGCCAATGGCCGAAAAAGTAATCATCGTCACGCATTCGATGGGTGGCCTGGTCAGCCGCGCCTTGACGGAAGTCCACCACTGCGAAGCCGTGCTGGGCGTTTCGCATGGCGTTCAGCCTGCCACGGGTGCGCCGGCTACATACAAGCGCATGCGTGCCGGCTTCGAGAGTGTGGAACAGGTATTTCTGGGACGGAATGCTGCGGACGTTGTTGCCGTTCTCTCGCAGGCCCCTGGCGGGTTGGAATTGTTGCCGACTGCGGACTACAACGACGGGAAGCCATGGCTTTTTGTGCGGGAGAAGAAGGGGAGTGAGCCGATTCTGGCGCTGCCAGAGCATGGCGATCCTTACGGAGAGATCTACCAGTCGACTGCTTGGTATGGGCTTGTGCCCGATGGCAACAACGTCTTGCTACGCGTCGGACAGCAAAGCCAAACTGATGTCCAGTCGGGATCCGAACGAAGACGCCTGTCTCCACGAGAAAAGCTGAATCGAGCGCTGGTCCGAGTTAAAGACTTTCATAGGGATATTGAGAGGCGCTACAAGGATCCCACTTATGCACACTATGGCGCGCAAGGGAAGCGTGACGCTGACAAGGGCTCTGCTGGAATTCTTGGCACGGGACTGCTCGCGGCCCAGAATCGGTTTGCTTGGGGCGAGGTAGCCTGGGAAGGACGAGGCATCGGCACGAATGAGCCAATGCAGATCAATATCGTCAATGACGACGGCAATGGCTCACTAAGAACGGCCTCTGGCATCCAACTCTCCATTAGCGACCCTGACTGTGCTGGCGATGGAACGGTACCGGCTATCTCCGGCGCGGCCCCAGGCAATGCCGGCATTGTCATGAGCTTCGCGCATGGACATGGTCAGCCGGGACAACACAACCTTCATTTTGGCTACGACCATCAGGGAAGCTACGGCGATGAGCACCAGCGATCGCTCTACGCCACTATGTACGCCATCGTGAAGATCGCTCAACGCGCAACCTGGCACAAGAAGAGGGAGCCGACATGAAGCTGGAATCAAAGACCCTTGCCATTGGCAGACATCTGGTAGATGTCCCCGCAGACGCGACGACACTGGAAAGCTACAAGTACAACAATGTTCCCATCGGGCTGCTACCCGACATCAATAGCCAAAGCGAATTCGATCGGGTGGTTGCAGAACGAGAGCGGATCTTGCGAACGGCGAAGCACGAGAAATTTGGAACGATGTTTGTCGATCGTGTGCAACACGCCAATGGATCATCGACGCTGATATCCTGGGATTGGCCGACGGACGACAAATCGCTCCAGTTCGATACGTACTACCGTGTGGGCTCGCATACGCTTCAATATTCGGGACCTGTGTCGGCCGATCGAAAAGATGGCGCGCTGTCTCTGTGCGGAGAACTCGCACGTGACTGGCACGAGTTTCCCCAGGACTCGATTCCGCAGAGCCCCGGCTTTGTGGTTGCCAACACGATTCTTCTCCGAAACCTCTTCAACGATGAAAGCTGGAGCCTGGGGATCAGGCTGGCAGGCAAGCCAGACGTATCATTCGGCATCGCGGCTTACACGAAAGAGAAGGCCAGTCCTGGTTTGCGTGGTCGCGCCGGCGGCTTTCTGGTCAGCCTGCTCAGCGCTGTGGCTGGATTGCATCAAATACGCAATCGCTCACGACCTGTCGGCCCGATCGAGGCCGATGAGATCCTTATGGCTGCCACACAGGATGGAAAGCGCCTCTACGCATTCAAATGGGAGGCACCTGGCAAGGCTTACTCCCTGGCGGAACCCAACCTCAACATATCCCTTCAGGTCGTTGAAAGTGCCTACACGACCAACAGGGAATCATTTGCCACAGACGAAGAGGCCCTGGACGTTTGGGACGCCGTGGTTGCCTCAATTCGGTTGCGGCCCGGGGCCGTATGACGCCAGAGGGGGCGTAAAGCACCGGCGGCCATCGTCGCCCCCAAATCTCAGTCGTAGCGGCGCGCGTCCTCGATCACCTTGCCGTCCTGCGGCAGCGACCCCGACGCCACGAAGGCCACCTCGCCGCGCAGGCGCATCACCTCACGCAGCGACTCCGCCACGGCCTGGCGCAGGCCATCATCATCGCGCGCGGCATCGCAATGCAGCGTCATCACGTCGGCGCCCATGGCGCCGGTCACCACCAGCCGCGCGGCGCGGATCTCCGGATGGCGGCGCAGCACATCGGCCACCTGGCCCGGATGCACGAACATGCCCTTGACCTTGGTGGTCTGGTCGGCGCGGCCCAGCCAGCCCTTGAGGCGGATATTGGTGCGCCCGCAGGGGCTGGCGCGGTGCGAGGAATCGGTGACGATGGCCGACAGGTCGCCGGTGCCGAAGCGGATCAGCGGATAGTCGCCGTTGCCGAGCACCGTGACCACCACCTCGCCGGTCTCGCCTTCCGGCATCGGCCGCGTGCCGCCCGGCTCGACGATCTCGACCAGCACGCCTTCGTCGACGACCCAGCCGTCGCCGCCTTCGGTTTCATAGGCGATCAGGCCGACATCGGCCGTGCCATACATCTGCTGCACGCGGATGCCGCGCTCCTGGAACCAGCCGCGCAGCGAAGGCGGCAGCGCCTCGCCCGAGACCAGCGCCTTGGACAGGCTGTGGCATGGCAGGCCCATTTCCGCGCCGCGCTCGAGCAGCAGCTTGAGGAACGACGGCGTGCCCGCGTAGGCCGATGGCTGCAGGCTGGCCAGCGCCTGCACCTGCGACTCGGTCTGCCCGACGCCTGCCGGGAACACACAGCAGCCCAGCTTGTGCGCACCGGTCTCCATCATCATGCCGGCCGGCGTGAAGTGATAGGAAAAGGTGTTGTAAACCAGCTCGCCCGAGCGGAAGCCGGCGGCGAACATGGCGCGGGCGATGCGCCACCAGTCGGCAGCGTGGCCGTCCGGTTCGTGGATCGGGCCCGGCGACTGGAAGATGTGGCGCAGCCCGCCGACCGGCGTGGCATTGAGTCCGCCCAGCGGCGGCATGGCCTTCTGCCGCGCGCTCAGGTCCGACTTGCGCGTCACCGGCAATGCGGCCAGCGCGTCGCGCGAAGTCAGCGCGGCCGGGTCTGCGTCGCGCAGCGCCTCGGCAAAGTATGGCGCGTGCGTCCTGGCATGGGCGACCTGGCGCGCGAGCGCGGCCAGCAGCGCCTGCTCGCGGATTTCCGGCGCACGGGTTTCGAGCGAATCGAAGTATTCGGGCATGGTTGGATACGACGAATAAGGTCGGTGGATACAGCGCGCACTGCTCCACTCTCCCCATGATGGGAGAGGGAACACAATCGGCATCTCTTATGCGAGCCAGCGCTTTCTTCGGCGATAGCTCTTCACATCCCGGAACGACTTGCGCGCCGCGCCGTCCGCATCATTGGCGGCTACGCCAAGGTAGAACTCCTTGACGTCCTCGTTGGTGCGCAGCGACTCGGCGTCGCCGTCCATCACCACGCGGCCGTTCTCGAGGATATAGCCATAGTCGGCATAGCGCAGCGCCACCATGGTGTTCTGCTCGGCCAGCAGGAAGCTGACCTTCTCGCGCGTGTTGAGGTCGCGCACGATCTCGAAGATCTCCTCAACGATCTGCGGCGCGAGACCCATCGACGGCTCGTCCAGCAGGATCATCGCGGGCTTGGCCATCATGGCCCGGCCGATCGCGCACATCTGCTGCTCGCCGCCCGAGGTGTAGCCCGCCTGCGATTTGCGGCGCGTCTTCAGGCGCGGGAAGTAGTTATAGATCTTCTCCAGCTCCTCACGCGTCTCGCCGCGCGACAGGCCGCGCGTATAGGCGCCGGTCAGCAGGTTTTCCTCGATGGTGAGGTGGGCGAAGCAGTGCCGGCCCTCCATCACCTGGATCACGCCTCGCCTGACGAGATCGTTCGGCGTGAGCTGGTCGACGCGGTCGCCGCGGTATTCGACCGAGCCCTTGGTGACGTCGCCGCGCTCCGCGTGCAGCAGGTTGGAGATGGCCTTGAGCGTGGTGGTCTTGCCCGCGCCGTTGGCCCCCAGCAGGGCCACGATCTTGCCCTCCGGCACTTCGAGCGACACGCCCTTGAGCACCAGGATCACGTGATCGTAGATGACTTCGATGTTGTTGACGCAGAGGAGGGTCATGGTACGGCTCGTGTTGGCGTTGCGATAACTCTGGACTTCGCGTCCCATTCAGTGGTCTCTCCTCCCCTGAGTGAGAGGAGAGACCACCATCAGGACGCATACAGCATCACGACTTCATGCACCCCGGCGTGATCCCCTTTTCCTTCGCATACTGCGCGGCGGTCGCCTTGAACAGCGGGTGGATCAGGTTCTTGTTGCCTTCGATCCAGTCGGACACCACGACCCACTTGGTGCCGTCCCACTGCTGGATCTTCACCTTGCCCGAGCCCTCGTGGTTGTCGCAGCTCGTCTTGATCTCCGGCAGCAGGCCGGTTGCGCCAAGCTGCTGCAGGCGCGCGTTGGTCAGGTTCAGGTTCTCGAAGGCCCAGCGCATCTGGTCGCCGGTCATCGGCTTGCCCTTGCCGAACTTCTCCTGCGCCACGCGGATGGCTTCCACGGTCACGACAGCCGCCGAAACACCGCGGTTGTAGAGCACCGAGCCCACCTTGTTCTTGTCCTGCATGTTGCCCTTGCCCGCGCCGTACACCACCTTGTCGATGTCGGCGATCAGCGGCACGCTGCGGCCCGCCACGTTCCAGGTGGCGCTCATATAGCCCTTCGCGGCTTCGCCGGCGGGCACGGTGTCTTCTTCCGAGCCTGCCCACCACGAGCCAATCATCTTGTCACGCGGGAAGCCCACCTTCTGCGCCGCCTTCAGCGCGGTCTGGTTCATCACGCCCCAGCCCCAGAAGATCACGTAGTCCGGGTTCTCCTGGCGGATCTTCAGCCACTGCGCGCCCTGCTCGTTGCCCGGGTGCGCCACCGGGATCTCGACCAGGTTGAACTTGCCGAGCCTGGCCTCGGCCTGCAGCGCCACGATCGGCTCCTTGCCATAGGCCGAGTCGTGGTACAGGTAGACGATCTTCTTGCCGGCGAGCGAGCCGCCGTTCTTGCCGGCCAGGTACTTCACGATGGCCGACACCTGCATCTGGTAGGTCGTCACCAGCGGGAAGGCATAGGGAAACACCGAGCCGTCCACCGCATCGGTGCGGCCGTAGCCCATCATCACCAGCGGCACCTTGTCGGCGGCCGTCTTGTCGACCAGCGCGTACGAGATGCCCGTCGACATCGAGTGATAGGCCGTGCCCTTGGTGGTGGTGTTCTTCGCCTTCAGGCGTTCATAGCACTCCACGCCCTTGGCGTTGTTGTATTCGGTTTCGCACTCTTCCCAGCTCAGCTTGACGCCATTGACGCCACCGTCCTTGAGGTTGACGTAGTTCAGGTAGTCGACGAAGCCGCCATACCAGGACTGCCCGTTGGCGCCATACGGGCCCACGCGGTAGCTCGGCAGCGCCACGAACTGCTCGCTGGCCTGCGCCAGCGCGGAGGCCGCCGGCGCCATCAGCGCGGCCGCGGCGCTCACGGCCAGCACGGCACGCTGCACATTGCGAATCAGGGTTGTCATGACAGTCTCCTTCACCTTGGCAGGTGCGTTTGTTATGGGGTACCCGTTTGATGGAACGCTACGTCGGAAAGCAGGGAATACGATCAGTGCGGGAACGGCCACAGCCTCAGCTTCTCCTTGGCGATCTGCCACAGCCGCGCGAGCCCGTGCGGCTCCACGATCAGGAAGAAGATGATCAGGCCGCCGAATACCATCAGCTGGATATGCGACACCGTGGCATTCGTGAACGGCAGGTGCAGAAGCGATGCCAGCGGCGGCAGCACGTTGTCCAGGAAGATCGGCAGCAACAGGATGAAGGCCGCGCCCAGGAACGAGCCCAGGATGCTGCCCACGCCGCCGATGATGATCATGAACAGCACGCGGAACGACAGGTCCAGCGAGAAACCGTCCGGCTCCACCGAGCCCAGGTAGCAGAACGCGTACAGCGCGCCGGCCACGCCGCAGTAGAACGAGCTGACGGCAAAGGCCAGCAGCTTGGTGCGCATCAGCGGAATGCCGATCACCTCGGCCGCCACGTCCATGTCGCGCACCGACATCCAGGCGCGGCCGGTGGCCGAGCGCACCAGGTTCTTGGCAATGAACGCCAGCACCGTGACGAAGGTCAGCACGAACAGGTACTTCTTCACCGGCGTGTCGATGGCGATGCCGAACAGGTCCAGCCGCTGCGCGGTGATCACGCCCGACGAACTGTTGTTGGAGAACCAGGGGAACTTGGTCAGCGCCCACACCACGAAGAACTGCGCGGCGAGCGTGGCCACCGCCAGGTAGAAGCCCTTGATGCGCAGCGACGGCAGGCCGAATGCCACGCCCACCACGGCGGCGGAAAGCCCCGCCAGGACGAACGTCAGCAGCACCGGCAAGCCTTCGACACGCAGCTGGAAGTTGTAGGCCGCGTAAGCGCCCACCGCCATGAAGGCCGCGGTGCCCAGCGAAAGCTGTCCGGCATAGCCGGTCAGGATGTTCAGGCCCAGCGCCGCGAGCGCGAAGATCAGGAACGGGATCAGGATGGCCGAGAACCAGTATTCCGAGCCAACGAACGGAATCACCAGGAAGGCCAGCGCCATCAGTACCGCAAAGCCGATGCGGTCCTGGCGGATGGGGAAGATCTGGCTGTCGGCGACGTAGCTCGTCTTGAACTGGCCGGCTTCACGATAGAACATGGAAAGTCTCCTGGAGCGAAGTCGGTTCAGACGCGGTCGATATGCTTCTCGCCGAACAGGCCTTCGGGCCTGACCAGCAGGAACAGCAGCGCGAACACATACGGGAACCAGCCTTCGATGCCGCCGAAGTTGCCGCCGAACGCCGACTGGAACACCGGCGGGATGTAGATCTCGGCCAGCTTCTCCGAGGCGCCGATGATCAGGCCGCCGACAATGGCGCCCGGCACCGAGGTGAAGCCGCCGAGGATCAGCACCGGCAGCGCCTTCAGCGCCGTCAGCGTGAGCGCGAACTGCACGCCATTGCGCGAGCCCCACAGCATGCCGGCCACCAGCGCGACGAAACCCGCCACGCCCCACACGATCGCCCAGATATGCTGCAGCGGAATGCCCAGCGACAGCGCGGCCTGGTGGTCGTCGGCCACCGCGCGCAGCGCGCGGCCCACCTTGGTGTACTGGAAGAACAGTGCGAGCGAGCCGACCAGCACGCCCGCGATTGCGGCCGCGGCCAGATCGAACTTCGAGAGGACGATATTGAAGCGCGTCAGGATCGCCTCGATCGGCTCATCGACGATGCCGAGGTTGATCGGGCGCACTTCGTTGCCGAACAGCAGCGGCCCCAGTCCTTCCAGGAAGAACGACAGGCCGATGGTGGCCATGAACAGCGTGATGGGCGGCTGGTTGACCAGCTTGCGCAGCACGAAGCGCTCGGTGCTCATGCCTACCACGATCATCACGACGAAGGCGCCGATCACGGCGGCCCACATCGGCAGGCCCTTGTCCATCAGGCCCACCACGGCCAGCGCGGCGAAGTAGACCATCGCGCCCTGCGCGAAGTTGAACACGCCCGAGGCCTTGTAGATCAGCACGAAGCCCAGCGCCACCAGCGAGTACATCAGGCCCGACAGCAGGCCGCCGAGCAGGATTTCAATGAAGAACGTCATGGCTGCGTTCCGGTGGAATCGGTTGAAGGGAGAGCCCGCGCGCGGGCTCAGTGCGAGGTGCCCAGGTAGGCCCTGATCACATCCGGATTGGCCTTGACCTCGTCCGGCGTGCCGTCGCCGATCTTCTTGCCGTAATCCAGCACCACCACGCGGTCCGAGATATCCATCACCACGCCCATGTCGTGCTCGATCAGCACGATGGTGGTGCCGAACTGCCGGTTCACGTCCAGGATGAAGCGGCACATGTCCTGCTTCTCTTCCACGTTCATGCCGGCCATCGGCTCGTCCAGCAGCAGCATCGACGGCTCGGCCGCGAGCGCGCGCGCCAGTTCGACGCGCTTCTGCAAGCCGTACGGCAGGCGTCCCACCGGCGTCTTGCGGATCGACTGGATCTCCAGGAAATCGATCACCTCCTCGACCTTCTGCCGGTGCCGCATCTCCTCGTTGCGCGCCGGCCCCCACCACAGCGCGTGCGCGAGAAAGCCGGTGCGGAACTGCGTGTTGCGGCCGGTCATGATGTTGTCGAGCACCGTCATGCCCTTGAACAGCGCGATGTTCTGGAACGTACGCGCAATGCCCTGGCGCGCGGCCGCCGTCGGATGCATCTGGCGGCGCTCCTCGCCGCGAAACACGATGCGCCCCTGCTGCGGGTGGTACACGCCGTTGATCACGTTCAGCATCGAACTCTTGCCCGCGCCGTTGGGGCCGATGATGGCGCGGATCTCGTGCTCGCACACATCGAACGAGATGTCGGTCAGCGCCTTCACGCCGCCGAACGACAGCGAGATGTGCTGCAGGTCCAGGATCACCTCGCCGCCGGTACGCACCTGTTCATGCGTCTGCTGCGAACGCTGCGCGCCGGTCTGCAGGCCGATGTCGGCCAGCGGCGCGCCGGGCGCCATCGGGCCAGCCGGCGCAATGGCGCCGCCGCCGGGGATGGCACCCGATGCATCGGTGCGCGCCATGCCGTTCCATTCGGGTTGTCCGCCGCGCTGCCCCACGGGCGCGCGGTCCGATCCTTGCCAGGCCACTTGCGTCATGCTCTTGCTCCCCTGCTCACGCCGCGCGTGCCGACGGCGGCAGGCGTTTGGCATCCACCAGCTTCAGCGTGGCCGACACGCTGCCCTCGCGCCCGTCCTCGAACTTGACGCGCGTCTCGATGAACTGCTCGGTCTTGCCCGCATACAGCGCGTCGACCAGTACCGCGTACTTCTCCGCGATGAAGCCGCGCCGCACCTTGCGCGTGCGGGTCAGCTCGTCGTCGTCCGGGTCCAGCTCCTTGTGCAGGATCAGGAAGCGCGAAATCTGCGAGCCGGCCAGCATGCCGTCGTTGGCCAGGTCGGCGTTCACCTGCTCGACGCATTCGCCAATCATCGCGATCACGTCGGGCTGGCCCGCGAGGTCGACATAGCCGGCGTACGGCAGGTGGCGGCGCTCGGCCCAGTTGCCCACCGCATCGAAATCGATGTTGATAAACGCACAGACCTGCTCGCGGCCGGTGCCGAAGGCCACCGCCTCCTTGATGTACGGGAAGAACTTGAGCTTGTTCTCGATGTACTTGGGCGCGAACATCGACCCATCGGCCAGCTTGCCCACGTCCTTGGCGCGGTCGATGATCTTCAGGTGGCCGTCGGCATCGATCACGCCGGCATCGCCGGTCATGAAGTAGCCCTCGTCGTTGATGGCCTCGCGCGTGGCGTCGTCGCGCTTGTAGTAGGATTTGAGCAGGCCCACGCCGCGCACCAGCACCTCGCCGTTGTCGGCGATACGGATTTCCATGCCGGGCGCCGCCGGACCAACCGAGTCGAACTTCACCTGACCGTCAGGCTGCAGGCAAACGTAGGCGCAGGTTTCGGTCTGGCCATAGAACTGCTTGAGGTTCACGCCGATCGAGCGATAGAAGCGGAACAGGTCCGGGCCGATCGCCTCGCCGGCGGTGTAGCCCACGCGTATGCGGCTCATGCCGAGCACGTTGCGCAGCGGGCCGTAGACCAGCAACTCGCCGGCGGCATAGTGCAGCCTGTCGGCGAGGCCCACGGGCTTGCCGTCGAGGATGTCCGCACCGCAACGCCGCGCCACGTCCATGGCCCATTGGAACAGCTTGCGTTTGATCCAGCCCGCGTCCTCCATGCGGATCATCACCTGGGTCAGGAGGCCTTCATAGATGCGCGGCGGCGCGAAGTAGTAGGTCGGGCCGATCTCGCGCAGATCCGTCATGACGGTCTCGCGCGATTCCGGGCAGTTCACGGTGAAGCCCGCCACCATGGCCTGCGCGTAAGAGAACAGGTTGTCGCCGACCCATGCCATCGGCAGGTAGGACAGCACGTCGTCCTTCGCCGTCAGGCCGTCGAAGCCGCAACCGTTGCGCGCCGAGCCGATCAGGCCGCGGTGCGCGTGGCACACGCCCTTGGGCTTGCCGGTGGTGCCGGACGTATAGAGGATGATGGCCGTGTCTTCGGGCGAGCCCGCGGCAACCGCCTCGTCATAGAAGCCCGGATGCGCCTGGTCATATTCGCGGCCGATCTCCTGCAGGCGCTGGTACGACATCAGCGACGGATGATCGTAGTCGCGCAGCCCGCGCGGATCTTCATAGATGACGTGGCGCACGCTGCGGCCGGATTCGGCGAGCTGCGCTTCCACTTCGAGCAGCTTGTCCACCTGCTCCTGATCTTCGACGATGGCGAAGTCGATCTCCGCATCGTTGAGCACGTAGACCATTTCATTGGCAATGGCATCCTGGTACAGCGGCACTGGCACGCCGCCAAGCGCCTGCGCCGCGGTCATGGCCCAGTACAGGCGCGGACGGTTGTCGCCCACCACCGCCAGGTTCATGCCGCGCGTGAATCCCAGTGCAGCGAGACCGCATGCGAGCGCCCTGACCTCCTGCGCCGCCTGTGCCCAGCTGTATGTCTGCCAGATGCCGAGATCCTTTTCGCGATACGCCGGATGCGCCGGCCGTTGCCGGGCGTGCTCCAGCAGCAATCGCGGAAAGGTCGTCGCCGACGATTCCTGCATCGCTGTCTCCTGTCCCTCCGCGGTGGGGGTCCACGCGCGGTGTCAAGCGCCGGTCCGGGTCGTTATACTTGGCCTGTTTTGCCTGGCGGCCGTCATGCCGCAGCGCATCAAGCCCGTTGTGCCTTGTCTGGTGGCACCTGCCGGCTCCGTGGTGATCGTAAGATAGCCGATGCCTTCCCCCCGGGTTGTCACGCCGGTGACAATTCGGGGTTAATCCCTACAGGATCCTTTCAGGCCATGCTGAACGATTTCGTCGACCGCTGCGTATGGGCCGCGGACCTCAGTCCGGAGCAGCGGGATCGCGTGCGCCGCGCGATGTTCGTGCGCGAGTACACGCAGGGCGACTACGTCTGCCACAAGGGTGAATTGGCCGAGCACTGGCTGGGGGTGCTCGAAGGCATCGTCAAGATCACTACCGTGTCGCCGTCGGGCAAGTCCGTGACCTTCACGGGCGTGCCGACCGGCGGCTGGTTCGGCGAAGGCGCGGTGCTCAAGTCGGAGATCCGCAAGTACGACGTGATGGCGCTGCGCCGCTCGACCATCGCCTTCCTGCCGCGCGAGACTTTTCAGTGGCTGCTGGATACCAGCCTGCCGTTCACGCGCTTCCTGCTCACGCAGTTCAACGAGCGGCTTGGCCAGTTCATCGCCGCGGTCGAGTACGAGCGCCTGCTCGACATCGACTCGCGCGTGGCGCGGGCGGTGTCGTCGCTGCTCAACGAGCAGCTCTATCCCGGCATCGGCAAGACGCTCGAGATCTCGCAGGAAGAGATCGGCCTGCTCGCCGGCATTTCGCGCCAGCGCGCCAACCAGGCGCTCAAGGTGCTCGAACAGCAGGGCCTGGTGCGCGTGGACTATGGCGTGATCGAAGTGCTGGACCTGGACGGCCTGCGCCAGTACGGCGAGTGACACCATGCCGGGGCGCACCGCGATCGACGACGCCACGCTGCGGGCTTATCGCGAGACCGATTACCGCGTGCATGGCGATGCGCCGATCACGCTGAAGATCGACCAGCCAAGCGCGCCGCTGGCAGCCTTGCACGAGCGCCTGCACGTGGCATCGAGCGCGTTCATCACCGCCGCCAATCCGTTCAGCCAGCCGTCCGATCCGTTGCGCAACGAGGCGCGGCAACAGGCGCTGGCCGATGAACTCGCGCGACTCGGCTTTGCGGCCATGCCGGGTACAGGGCAGCATCCGGACAACGGCTGGCCCGGCGAGCCGAGTTTCCTGGTGCCGGGAATATCGCTCGACGCCGCCCGCGCGCTCGGCACGAAGCATGGCCAGAACGCCATCGTCTGGAGCGGTGCCGATGCCGTGCCGCGGCTGATCCTGCTGCGTTGAACGTGTGCCGCGCCTTCTCCGCTGCCGTCCGACTGCTGACCTGCTCGACCGCATTGGCAGCCGCAGCATGCGCGCCGCTTCCACCGGCACCATCCACCACGCCAGCCGTTCCGGCTGTTGCCATGATCGACGTGGTGGCGCGCGACTGGCATACGGATGTCTGCCTGCGCAGCGAGGACGCGGACCCGGGCGTGCGCAGTCTCGCCGCCGGATTCGAGGATGTGCGCTACCTCTGCTTCGGCTTCGGCGATCGTTCTTACGTGGTACGGGGCAACCATGGCGTGGTGACCATGCTGCTGGCGCTGGTGCCGGGGCGCGGCGTGGTGCTGATGACCGCGCTGCGCGCGCCGCCGGCCGAAGCATTCGGCGCCGGGAATGTGGTCGGCCTGGCGGTCAGCCGGCCGGGGCTGGAAGGATTGCGTGCCTATCTGCGCAATGGGGTCCAGAGGAATGCGGACGGCGCCCCCATCAGCCTTGGTGCCGGCCCCTATGAAAGCGGTGCTTACCTGTCGGCGACCGCCGCCTATAGCCTGCTCTACACGTGCAATACCTGGACGGCCGACGCGTTGCGCCACGCGGGGCTGCCGCTGGCTCCGGTCGCGGTGTTCGCGGACGACATCATGACGCAGGTCCGGCGGATCGCCGCTGAGCAGTCTGGCACCGGTCCTGCGCCCTGACGTGGCTAGTAGCTAGAGCAGGGAGGCTGCTGACAGGTGGACGACGGTCTCGCCCCGGCATTGTTGGCCGGGGGATTGGGGTCGCTGCTGCTGACGGAAACACAGCCAGTGAGCGACAGGGTCAGAAGCAGGACAGCCAGACAGGACTTTTGCATTGCCGTTCTCCCGTGGTGGATCCGCATTTCAGAGTTATAGCTGAAACGGCACCAAAGGCTGTCCCTCAGATCACACCGTCATCAATCGTCGTCGTGGCCGTGGTGGCCATGACCGTGGCCATGACCGTGGCCACGGCCGTACCATTCATTGCGACCGTACCAGCGCCGGCCGTCCCAATAGCGGTCGCCATGCCAGCCGATCACGACGGCCGGGGCAACCACCACCGGCGCCGGGCCATAGGCCACGGGCGGCGGACCGTAAACCACGGGAGGCGGCGGCGCCACATAGACCGGTGGGGGCGGCGGGGGCGCCACATAGACCGGGGCCGGAGCCACATACACGGGCGCGGGCACCCCGATACTCACGCCGACATCAACATGTGCCATGGCTGGACTGACCACCGCCAGCGACAATGCGCCAAACGCCAGGGCAGAAAGAACGGGGCGGATCATGAGGTTCCTCTTGTTTCTTCGATGCATGGTTTCACTCTAACGCGAGAGCCGCGTAACCGGTGAAAGGGAATTGTTTCGGCAGTTAAAGCCGTGTAAGGGGCTTTCACGGCGCAAAGCCGGACACGCCGAAAAAAGAACCGGCCGCCTCAATGGCGGCCGGCGATTACTGCACACCGCGCTGCTGCGCGGAGAGCAGTGCCTTCTTACTTGCTGTAGACGTACACGCCACGTCCAGTCTTGCGGCCCAGATAGCCCGCGGCCACCATCTCGCGCATCAGCATGGCCGGACGGTACTTCGGATCGGCAAATTCCGTATACAGCACTTCCATCACGGCCAGCATGGTGTCCAGGCCGATCATGTCGGCCAGTGCCAGCGGCCCGATCGGGTGGTTGCAGCCGAGCTTCATGCCTTCGTCGATTTCTTCCGGCGAGGCCAGGCCTTCGCCCAGCACGCAGAAGGCCTCGTTGATCATCGGGCACAGGATGCGGTTGACCACGAAGCCCGGGCTGTTCTTCACGGTGATCGGGTACTTGCCCAGTTCCTTGGCCAGCGCCTCGACGTCGGCGTGGGTGGCGTCGCTGGTCTGCAGGCCGCGGATCAGTTCCACCAGCGCCATCACCGGCACCGGGTTGAAGAAGTGCATGCCGATAAAGCGGTCGGGGCGGCTGGTCACGGCGGCCAGCTTGGTGATCGAGATCGACGAGGTGTTCGAAGCGATGATGACGTTCGCGCCGACGATGCCGTCGATCTGCTTGAGGATCTTGACCTTCAGGTCATAGTTCTCGGTGGCGGCCTCGATCACGATGTCGGCCTTCTTCAGGTCCTCATACGCGGTCGAGCCCTGGATGTGCGCGAGCGCGGCGGTCTTGTCGGCTTCGCTGATCTTGTCCTTCTTGATGAGGCGGTCCAGGCTGCCGGCGACGGTGGCGATGCCCTTCTGCACCGCTGCGTCGCTGATGTCCACCATCACCACGTCCAGGCCAACTACCGCGCAGGCCTGCGCGATGCCGTTGCCCATGGTGCCGGCACCGACGATGCCCACTGTCCTGATTGCCATCTCTATCTTCCTCTTTGCTGGTTATATATTCGTTCTTCGCGGATGCTCAGGCCGCCTGTTCGCGCAGTGCGGCGATGACGCGATCCGCGTGGGCCTTGAGCAGGTCCGGATCCTGCATGTCGCGCGCGTGGCCGCGCAGCGTCTGGTCGGCGTAGCGCGGCACGATATGGAAATGCACGTGCGGCACGGTCTGGCCCGCCGCGGCACCGTTGAACTGGCCAATCGAAAGCCCGTCCGGGTTGAACGCCTGGCGCACCGCGCGCGCGACGCGCTGCGTGGTGCGGATCGCGGCTTCGGCGCCGGCTTCCGACAAGTCGAACAGGTTGACCGCGGCTTCCTTCGGCACCACCAGGGTATGGCCGTCGGATTGCGGCATGATGTCCATGAAAGCGATGGTCTCGGCATCTTCATAGACCTTGTTGCACGGAATTTCCCCGCGCAGGATCTTCGCAAAAACGTTGTTCGTATCGTACTGGCTGTTCATGGTCTGGTGCGGCGGTCGTTCCGGAATTCGGCGAGCCTTCGAGTTTAACGCACGCGCGCGGCCGTGGCCGTGACAGCCCCCCCTCCGCCCCCGATTTCAGGGCTGTTCTGCTGCCTTTTGTTTCACATATTGCGGCGGTACTGGCCTCCGACCTCGAACAGCGCGTGTGTAATCTGCCCCAGGGAGCACACGCGCACCGCATCCATCAGCACCGCGAACACATTCTCGTTGTCGATCACGGCCTGGCGCAGCCGCTGCAGCATGGCTGGCGCCTGTTCCGCATGCGCCTGCTGGAACGCGGCCAGGCGCGCGAGCTGGCTCTGCTTCTCGGCTTCGCTGGAGCGCGCCAGTTCCAGCTTCTGCGGAATCGGATCGCCGGCCGGATTGCGGAACGTGTTCACGCCGATGATGGGCAGCGTGCCGTCGTGCTTGCGCTGCTCGTAGTACAGCGACTCCTCCTGGATCTTGCCGCGCTGGTAGCCGGTCTCCATCGCGCCGAGCACGCCGCCACGCTCGGCAATGCGCTCGAACTCCTGCAGCACGGCTTCTTCCACCAGGTCGGTCAGCTCCTCGATCAGGAAGCTGCCCTGGTTCGGATTCTCGCACCTGGCCACGCCCCACTCGCGGTTGATGATCAGCTGGATCGCCAGCGCACGGCGCACGGATTCGCCGGTGGGCGTGGTGATGGCCTCGTCGTAGGCGTTGGTATGGAGCGAGTTGCAGTTGTCGTAGATCGCGATCAGCGCCTGCAGCGTGGTGCGGATATCGTTGAAATCGATCTCCTGCGCATGCAGCGAGCGGCCCGAGGTCTGGATGTGGTACTTGAGCTTCTGGCTGCGCTCGTTGGCGCCGTACTTGTCGCGCATCGTCACCGCCCAGATGCGGCGCGCCACGCGGCCCAGCACGCTGTACTCGGGGTCCATGCCGTTCGAGAAGAAAAACGACAGGTTGGGCGCGAAATCATCGATATGCATGCCGCGCGCCACGTATGCCTCGACATAGGTGAAGCCGTTGGCCAGCGTGAAGGCGAGCTGCGAGATCGGGTTCGCGCCGGCCTCGGCGATGTGGTAGCCCGAGATCGACACCGAATAGAAGTTGCGCACCTGGTGGTGCACGAAGTACTCGGCGATATCCCCCATCACCTTGAGCGAGAACTCGGTCGAGAAGATGCAGGTGTTCTGGCCCTGGTCTTCCTTGAGGATGTCGGCCTGCACCGTGCCGCGTACGTTCTGCAGCACCCATGCGCGGATCTTGGCCTCTTCGTCGACCGTCGGCTCGCGGCCGTTGTCGGCGCGGAACTTGTCCAGGTTCTGGTCGATGGCGGTGTTCATGAACATCGCCAGGATGGTCGGCGCCGGGCCGTTGATCGTCATCGACACCGAGGTGCTCGGGCTGGTCAGGTCGAAGCCGTCATAGAGCACCTTCATGTCGTCAAGCGTGGCAATCGACACGCCGGAATTGCCGACCTTGCCGTAGATGTCCGGCCGCACATGCGGGTCCTCGCCGTACAGCGTGACCGAGTCGAAGGCGGTCGAGAGCCGCTTGGCGTCCATGCCCTCCGACACCAGCTTGAAGCGCCGGTTGGTGCGGAAGGCATCGCCCTCGCCCGCGAACATGCGAGTCGGGTCCTCGTTCTCGCGCTTGAACGCGAACACACCCGAGGTGTACGGGAAGCTGCCGGGCACGCTCTCGCGCATCAGCCACTTCAGGATCTCGCCATCGTCCTCGAAGCGCGGCAGCACCACCTTGCGCACCTTGGTGCCGGACAGCGTGGTGGTCACCAGGCGCGTGCGCAATTCCTTGTCGCGGATCTTCACCACGTAGTCGTCGCCGCTGTACGCCTCCCGCATCTGCGGCCACATGGCCAGCAGCTTGTGCTCCAGCGCGCCAAGCGCGGTGTCGCGCTGCGCGGCGAGATGGTCCAGCGCAGCGACGCCTTCGCCCTGCGCCTGCGCGAGCATCCGGCTGGACGCACGCAACTGCTGGCGCTCGCGCGCAATGCGGCTCTGTTCCGCCACGCGCCGGTGGTAGCCGCGCACCGTGTCGGCCAGCTCCGCCAGGTAGCGGCTGCGCTGCGGCGGCACGATGACGTTCTGCCCCGTGGAAATGCGGCCGGTCAGCGCCGGCAGGATGCCGGGCTGCAACTGGAGCCCCTTGCCTGCGAGCGCCTCGCGCAGGCCCTGGTAGAGCATGGTCACGCCGTCGTCGTTGAAGCGCGACGCCTGGGTGCCATACACGGGCATGTCCTCGGGCTTGCCATGCCATTGCTCGCGGTTGCGCTGCACCTGCCTGGCCACATCGCGCCAGGCGTCCTGCGCGCCCTTGCGGTCGAACTTGTTGATCGCGACGAAATCGGCGAAGTCGAGCATGTCGATCTTCTCGAGCTGGCTCGCGGCGCCGAACTCGGGCGTCATGACGTAGAGCGACAGGTCCGCGTGCGGCACGATCGCTGCATCGCCCTGGCCGATGCCCGAGGTCTCGACCATGACCAGGTCGAACCCGGCCACCTTGCACGCGGCGATGACATCGGGCAGCGCCTGCGAGATCTCGCTGCCCGCTTCGCGCGTGGCAAGCGAACGCATGAAGATGTTCGGATGGTTGATCGCGTTCATGCGGATGCGGTCGCCGAGCAGCGCGCCGCCGGACTTGCGCCGCGACGGGTCGATCGAGATTACCGCGATGCGCAAGGTGTCCTGCTGGTCCAGCCGGATGCGGCGGATCAGCTCGTCGGTCAGCGACGACTTGCCGGCGCCGCCGGTGCCCGTGATGCCGAGCACGGGCACCGTGGCCTTGCCTGCGCGCGCATGCAGATCGGCCACCAGTCCCGGATCAGCCTTGCCGTTCTCGAGCGCGGTCATGAGCTGGGCGAGTGCGCGGCGGTCGCCTGCCGTGACGGCATCGAGCGTGGTCGGCGCATAGCGGCTCAGGTCGATGTCGCAGCGCTGCACCATGTCGGCAATCATGCCGGCCAGGCCCATGCGCTGGCCATCCTCAGGACTGAAAATGCGGGTCACGCCGTAGGCCTGCAGTTCACGGATCTCATCCGGCACGATCACGCCACCACCGCCGCCGAACACCTGGACATGCTCGCCGCCCTTCTCGCGCAGCAGATCGACCATGTACTTGAAGTACTCGACGTGCCCGCCCTGGTAGCTGGATACGGCGATGCCCTGTGCGTCTTCTTGCAGCGCGGCCGTCACCACCTCGTCGACCGAGCGGTTGTGGCCAAGGTGGATCACCTCGCAGCCCTGGGACTGCAGGATGCGCCGCATGATGTTGATCGAGGCGTCGTGGCCGTCGAACAGCGAAGCCGCCGTGACGAAACGTACCTTGTTGACGGGGCCGCGCGCCTGGGCCTGGAGCGCGTCGCGACGGACATCGCGCACATCGGAAAGGTCGGTCATTGTCTCCACCGCTGGCTGGGATTGGCTGGCGGCCGCTTGCCAGCCTGGTATGCCGATCCGGTGTCGGCTTGGCCATGCATGCGGACAGCCCCCGTCGCGGCGGGGGCCTGTCGATTATATGACGTTAACGTTAACGTAAGGCAAGTCGGCTACCGTACGAGGTGCGCCAATCATCTCACCAAGACTAATAACGTCTTGCGTTATTAACGCAAGACGTTATCATACACATGATCACCTCGTTCAATTGCCGTGACACTGCCCTGCTTTTCGGAGGCACCCGGATCGCAAGGTTCGCGAACATCGAGCGAGCCGCGATCCGGAAACTGCAGCAAGTCCATGCGGCCGATAGTCTGAGCTTCCTCCGCGTCCCGCCAAACAACCGGCTGGAGGCGCTCAAGGGCGATCGGGCAGGCCAATTCAGCATACGGATCAACGACCAATGGCGCATCTGCTTCCGGTTCGCCAACGGCAACGCAAGCGACGTCGAGATCGTCGACTATCACTAAGCATTGAAAGGAGCAGGTAATGGCTCGCGAAGTTCCTCTGGCCACCCCTGGTGAGATCCTCCAGGCGGATTGGCTCGAACCGCTCGGCTTGTCCCAATACGCCTTGGCGAAGGCCATCGATGTGCCGCCGCGTCGCATCAACGAGATCGTCAAGGGCGAACGCGCGATCACCGCGGACACGGCAGTGCGCCTAGCGGCCTTCTTCGGCACTGATGCGCAAAGCTGGATGAACTTGCAGACCTACTACGACACCGAAATGGCGAAAGAAAAGATCGGTGCCGCCAAGCTGGCGGAAATCAAGCGGCACTCGGTCGCAGCCTGAGCAACAGAATGATGAAGGCCGCCCGAGGGCGGCCTTTACTCGGCGGAAGGCGCCATCACCGCACGCCCAGCCGCGGGCATTCCCCGAACGCATCGGTCTTCCATTCGCCCCAACGGTGCGCCAGTACGCGCAGCCCGGCAGCTAGCCGCCACGACAGCGGCGCCGACACCGCGGCCAGCGCGAAGCGCGCCGGGCCGCCCTCGCCCGACAGCCAGTAACGCTCACCCTCGGCCAGCGCAAGGACCTCGCCCGGCTGCAGCCAGAAGTCGGCCGCACAGCCTTCCATCGTGATCCACACCCGGCCTTCCGTCACCTTCACGTTTTGCCCGTAGCCCGCGCGCAGGCTCACCGGCTGCTCCGGTTCATCCAGTTCAAACACCCTCAGTTCACGCATGTCGCCGCTCCTCGTCTGCCCGGCGGCACCTGTCTCCGCCATGCTTCCATTATTCGCATCAGCGACTAGAATCCCATGTACAGTTGTGAACAGTTTTTGATGAACTGTTCAGTAGTTTTTCCTGACAGTTCGACGCCACCATGAAGCTGATCATTGACCACTCCACGGGCATCCCCCTGACCGAGCAGATCATCCAGGGCGTGAAGGCATGGATCAGCTCGAGCGAGGCGCGCCCCGGCGCGCGGCTGCCGTCGATCCGGCAACTGGCGACCAACAACGGCATCAGCCGCTTCCCGGTGATCGAAGCCTATGACCGGCTGGTGTCGCAGGGGCTGCTGGATTCGCGCCAGGGCTCCGGCTTCTACGTCGCGGACAGCCCGCTTGCCAGCCGGTCCGCACGTGGCTGGTCCGACCCCAGCCTGGCCGAGGACCTGTCCGACCATATCCTGGAGCAGTTCAACCACCCCAGCAGCACGCTCAAGCTGGCTGGCGGTTTCGTGCCTGAAACCTGGCGTGATGTGGAGGGGCTGACGCAGGCCGTCCGCGCGGTCTCGCGCAATGAGGTTGACAGCGTGATCCATTACGCGACGCCGATGGGGCACCCCGAGCTGCGCAGGCAGGTGCTTCACCGCGTACGGCAGCTCGGCATCGCGGCGGAGCTGCCGCAGGTGTTGATCACTACCGGTGCCAGCCAGGCCCTGGACCTGGTGGTGCGGCACCTGCTCAAGCCTGGCGATACCGTGTTCGTGGAAGACCCAGGCTACTACAACCTGTTCGGCCTGCTGCGCCTGCATGGCGTGCAGCTGGTGGGCGTGCCGCATACACCTTCCGGCCCGGATCCGGATGCCACGGAAGCGCTGCTGCGCGAGCACAAGCCAAAGCTCTTCTTCACCAACAGCGTGCTGCAGAACCCGACTGGCTCCACGCTGGCGCCGCCGGTCGCCTTCCGCTTGCTGGAACTGGCCCGCAGGCACGGCTTCCGCTTTGTCGAGGACGACATCTTCTCGGACTTCCAGACGCAATTCACCGACCGGCTCGCCACGCTGGACCAACTCGAGCATGTGATCTACATCGGCGGGTTTTCCAAGACGGTGTCGGCGTCGCTGCGCGTCGGCTACCTGGTCGCCGACAAGGCGCTGGTGAAAGACCTGGTGGATGTGAAGGTACTGACCAGCATAGCCGGCTCGCACTTTGCCGAGGCGGTCATCGCCACGCTGCTGGAGCGCGGCGGCTATCGCAAGTATGTAGAGCGGCTGCGCCTGCGCGTGCGCGAGTCCTCGGCCAACGCCGTGCGGCAGCTGACGGCATGCGGATGGGAGGTGTTCTGCGAACCGGCGGGCGGCAACTTCCTGTGGGCGCGCCCGCCGGGGGTAGAGGATTCGCGCGAGCTGGTCACGCTGGGCGAGCAGTTCGGCGTGACGCTGGCGCCGGGAAACTACTTCCGGCCGGGCGGCGAGACCTCGGCATGGATTCGCATCAACACCGCGTATGTCAACGAGCCCCGCGCCGTGGCCTTCCTGCGCGAGGCCGCCGCCAGGGCGTGAACAGGGCCGAGCTTCAGCCGCCGTGGTTGTGCAGCACGGCGTTGCGCCGCGCGTAGAGGAAATAGATCGCCAGGCCGATCGCCAGCCACACCAGGAACGCGATCCACGTCAGCACCTGCAGGTGGGCCATCAGGAACAGGCAGAAGCCCGCGGACAGCAGCGGCACCACGGGCACGCCGGGGCAGCGGAACGCGCGCGGCAGGTCAGGGCGCGTGCGGCGCAACACCAGCACGGCGATCGAGATCAGCGTGAAGGCCGCGAGCGTGCCGATATTGATCAGCTCGGCCAGCACGTTGAGCGGCACGAAGCCGGCAATTGCGGCAAAGACGATGCCCACCGTCCAGGTGGCGAAGTACGGCGTGGCATGCACGGGGTGCACCGACGAGAGCCGCTCGGGCAGCAGTCCATCGCGCGACATCGCGAAGATGATGCGGGTCTGGCCGTAGGTCATCACCAGGATCACCGTGGTCATGCCGAGGATGGCCCCCAGGTCGACAAAGCCCGCCACCCAGTTCTGCCCCGCGAACTGCAGCGCCAGCGACACGGGGTGGTCCACGCCCGCGAATTTGGCGAACGGCACGATGCCGGTCATGATCGCGGCCACCACCACGTACAGCACCGTGCAGACCGCCAGCGAGCCGATGATGCCGACGGGCAGGTCGCGGCTCGGGTTTCGTACTTCTTCCGCCGCCGAGGTCACGGCGTCGAAGCCGATGAACGCGAAGAACACCAGCGCCGCCGCATTGAACACGCCGCTCATGCCGAATGGCGCGAACGGCTGCCAGTTCAGCGGCTTCACGTGCCACACGCCCACGGCGATAAACAACAGCACCACGCTGACCTTGATCGCCACCATCACGTTGTTCAGGCGCGCCGATTCCTTCACGCCATACGACACCACCCATGTGATCGCCAGCATGATCAGCATGGCTGGCAGGTTCACCATGGTCTCGACACCGGGCACGGCGCCCGGCGCTGCCGTAAGCGCCGCCGGCAGCTTCAGCCCGAAGCCGGCCACGAGCGACTGGAAGTAGCCCGACCAACCCACCGACACCGCCGACGTGGCGAGCCCGTACTCAAGCAGCAGGTCCCAGCCGATCATCCACGCAATGATCTCGCCGAGCGTGGCGTAGCTGTAGGTATAGATCGATCCCGATACGGGAATGGCCGAGGCGAACTCGGCATAGCAGAGCGCGGCAAACCCGCACGCCATGGCGGCAATCACGAACGACACCGTCAGCGCCGGCCCGGCAGTCAGCGCGCCGGTGCCGGTCAGCACGAAGATGCCGGTGCCGATGATGGCGCCGATGCCCATCATCACGAGATCGATCGGGCCAAGCACCTTCTTCAGGCCGTCGTCATGCGCCACGGCGAGCATGGCGTCGATATTCTTGGTGCGGAACAGACTCATCAGAACACTCCCGCGAATGCCGTCTTGTGGATGGCTTCGCCTTTCCTGGAAAGGACGGGAGTTTACTCTTTTGAGGGTGCGGCCAAAGTCACTATGGAGGTCGCTGGGGACATTTGCGACACAAGGCGCCGAATTGGGTCGCGCGGGGATGAACCGCGGGCGCGGATCATCCCTGCGCGAGCGGGGTTACTTCGCCACCGGCATCGTGAACTCGGCGCCCTTCGCGATCGAGTCCGGCCAGCGCTGCATCACGCTCTTGTAGCGCGTGTAGAAGCGCACGCCCTCTTCGCCGTAGGCGTGATGGTCGCCGAACAGCGAGCGCTTCCAGCCGCCGAACGAATGCCATGCCATCGGCACCGGGATCGGCACGTTGATGCCCACCATGCCCACCTGGATCTGGCGCGCGAACGCGCGCGCGATGCCGCCGTCGCTGGTGTAGCACGACACGCCATTGCCATACTCGTGCGCATTGATCAGCGCCACCGCTTCGGCAAAGTCGTGCACGCGCACCACCGACAGCACCGGGCCAAAGATCTCTTCCTTGTAGATCGTCATGTCCGGCGTGACGTGGTCGAACAGCGTGCCGCCCACATAGAAGCCGTTCTCGTGGCCCGCGACCTTGTGGCCGCGGCCATCGGTCACGAGCTTGGCGCCCTCCTGCACGCCCTTCTCGATATAGCCCTCCACCTTCGCCTTGTGCGCGCCGGTTACGAGCGGGCCCATCTCGGCGTCGGCCTCCATGCCGTTGCGGATCTTCAGCGCGGCGGCGCGTTCGGCCAGGCGCGGCACGAGCTTGTCGGCCACGCCGCCCACGGCCACCGCGACCGAGATCGCCATGCAGCGCTCGCCGGCCGAGCCGTAGGCCGCGCCGACCAGTGCATCCACGGCCTGATCGAGATCCGCATCGGGCATCACCACCAGGTGGTTCTTGGCGCCGCCAAGCGCCTGTACACGCTTGCCGTGCCTGGTGCCTTCCGTGTAGATGTATTCCGCAATCGGCGTCGAGCCCACGAACGACAGCGCCTGCACGTCCGGGTGGGCGAGCAGCGCGTCAACGGCGGCCTTGTCGCCCTGCACGACGTTGAACACGCCATCGGGCAAGCCGGCCTGCTTGAGCAGGTCGGCAATCAGCAGGCTCGGCGACGGATCGCGCTCGGACGGCTTGAGCACGAAGGTATTGCCGCAGGCCAACGCCACCGGGAACATCCACATCGGCACCATCACCGGGAAGTTGAAGGGCGTGATGCCGGCCACCACGCCGAGCGGCTGGCGCAGGTTCCAGTTGTCGATGCCGCCGCCGACGTTGTCGGTGAAATCGGTCTTGAGCAGGTTCGGGATGCCGCACGCGAACTCCACCACCTCGATGCCGCGCGTGACTTCGCCCTTGGCGTCGCTGAACACCTTGCCGTGCTCGCGCGTGATCAGCGCGGCCAGGTCGTCGTGGTGCTGGTCGAGCAACTCCTTGAACCTGAACAGGATGCGCGCGCGACGCAGCGGCGGTGTGTCGGCCCAGGCCGGGAACGCGGCCTTCGCCGCCGCGACGGCATCGGATACGTCCTGCGCCGAGCCCAGCGCCACGCGTGCGGCCACCTCGCCGGTGGCCGGGTTGAAGACATCGGCAAAGCGCGCGGACGCGCCCTGCCGGACCGTGCCACCGATGTAGTGGCGGATTTCGGCGATCTGCCGGTTCTCTGCGATGTTCACTTCGGCGTCCTTATTGCACTTCCCGCAGCGCCTGCTTGACGATATCGAACAGCTCGGCGATCTGCGCCTCGCTGATGATCAGCGGCGGCGAGAACGCAAGGATGTCGCCGGTGTAGCGCACCAGCACGCCGCGCTCCAGGCACTTGAGGAAGGCTTCGTAGCCACGCGCGCCGGGCTGGCCGGGACGCGGCTCCAGTTCGATGCCGGCGACCATGCCGAGGTTGCGGATGTCCTTCACGTGCGGCGCCTCGCGTACGCTGTGCGCGGCGGCTTCGAACACCGGCGACAGCTCGGCGGCACGGCCGAACAGGTTCTCGCGCTGGTACAGGTCCAGCGTGGCGACCGCGGCGGCGGCGGCCAGCGGGTGGCCCGAGTAAGTGTAGCCATGCGCCAGCTCGATCGCGCCCGGCGCGGCCGAGTTGATCACGGTGTCATGCACTTCGCGGCGCACGGCCACGGCGCCCATCGGCACGGCGGCGTTGTTGATGGCCTTGGCCATGGTGATCAGGTCCGGCGTGACCTTGAAGCGCTCCGCCGCGGTGGCGGCGCCCAGGCGGCCGAACGCGGTGATGACCTCGTCGAAGATCAGCAGGATGCCGTGCTTGCTCGTGATTGCGCGCAGCTTTTCCAGGTAGCCGACCGGCGGCACCAGCACACCGGCGGAACCGGCCAGCGGCTCGACGATGACGGCGGCGATGGTCGACGGGTCATGCAGCGCGACGATGCGCTCGAGTTCGTCGGCGAGGTGCGCGCCCCATTGCGGCTGGCCCTTCGAGAACGCCGCTTCGGCGATGTTCAGGGTGGCAGGCAGGTGGTCGGTACCGGGCATCAGGTTGGCGGAGAACGCCTTGCGGTTCGGCCCGATGCCGCCCACCGCCATGCCGCCGAAGCCCACGCCGTGGTAGCCGCGCTCGCGTCCGATGAAACGAGTGCGCTGGCCCTCGCCGCGCGCGCGGTGGTAGGCAAGCGCGATCTTCAGCGCGGTATCGACCGACTCCGAGCCGGAATTGGTGAAGAAGATGCGGTCCAGCCCCTGCGGCATGATGGCCGCCACCTTGGTGGCCGCTTCGAACGACAGCGGATGGCCCATCTGGAACGGCGGCGCGTAGTCCAGCGTAGCGGCCTGGCGCGCCACGGCCTCGGCAATCTCCTTGCGGCAGTGGCCGGCAGCCACGCACCAGAGGCCCGCGCAACCGTCCAGGATCTGGTGTCCGTCGTGGGTCGTGTAGTACATGCCGCTGGCCGAGGCCAGCAGTCGCGGCGCCGCCTTGTACTGGCGGTTCGCGGTAAAGGGCATCCACAGGGCATCGAGATCGGGAATCACGGTCTTGGCGGCGTCCATATGTCCTCCTCCGGGCAGTCTGGTTGGCGCGCGCTGTCACGGCGGATCGCGTGCAGCGGCAGGGATGTCGGCCACTCTACCGGCGGCCCAATGGCGACAAAATATACGGTCCGGACAACGTCCCCTTACCGTACAGTTTAGGCAAGTCAAACCGTACAGGATTGTGCCGTTGCAGCAGCGGCATCCAGGCAGTCTGGCAGGACCGGCCATACGGCGCCGTGCGGCGTCACACATTGCACCGCATCATTTCTGGCGCGTTGGTCGAGAACCCGTCCGGACAGGGTCGCGCAACCGCTAAACTGTACAGGTTGGCTCCTATTGAAGTGCCGCATGCTGACCCTTGACCTGACCCGCAGCCGCCGCGCAGGCGAAACCCTGACCGAACAGATCGTGGCCGGCATTGCCGCGCTGGTGGACCGCCGCGCGCTGCGCGCCGGCTCGCCGCTGCCGTCTGTGCGCCGCTTTGCCCAGCAGCACGGCATCAGCACCTTCACGGTGGCCGAGGCCTACGGCCGGCTCACCGCGCTGGGCTACCTGGCCGCGCGCGCCGGTTCCGGCTACACCGTGGCCCATCGCCACGCGCCGGCCGGTGGCGCGCGCACGCCGCAATGGGAAGCGCCCGGGCTCAATGCGGCCTGGCTGCTGTCGGACGTGTTCGCGGATCACTCGGTGCCGATCAAGGCCGGCGCCGGCTGGCTGCCGGGCGACTGGCTCAACGAGGAGGGCCTGCATCAGGCCATGCGCGCCGCGGCGCGCGTACCGGCCGCACAGGTCTCGGGCTACGGCCATCCCTATGGCTATGCGCCGCTGCGTGAGCATATTGCAGCCGGTCTCGGCCAGTACGGCATCCCGGTGCAGGCACAACAGGTGGTGCTGACCCAGGGTGCCACGCAGGCGCTGGACCTCGTCGTGCGCACGCTGCTGCGCGCGGGCGACACCGTGCTGGTCGAAGCGCCCTGTTACTGCAACCTACTGCAGATCCTGCGGCTCGCCGGGTTGCGCGTGGTGGGCGTGCCGCGCACTGCGGCCGGCCTCGATACCGATGCGCTGGAAGACGCCATCCGCAGCCACGCTCCGCGCGCGCTCTTCGTCAATACCGTGCTGCAGAACCCCACCGGCGCCAGCCTGACCAGCATGAACGCGTTTCGCGTACTGCAGCTCGCCGAGCAGCACCGGCTGCTGGTGGTGGAAGACGATATCTACCGCGAACTCGCGCCCGCCGGCTCGCCCATGCTGGCCGCCATGGACGGGCTGTCGCAGGTGGTCTATGTCAACGGCTTTTCCAAGACCATCACGCCTTCGCTGCGCGTGGGCTATCTGGCCGCCGGCGCGGACCTGGCCAAGGCCTTTGCGCGGACCAAGATGGCGGTCGGGCTGACGTCTTCGGAAGTGACGGAGCGGCTGGTGTATTCAGTACTCACCAGCGGGCACTATGGCCGCCACGTGGCGGCGCTGGCCGAACGCCTGCGCGCCCAGCAGGACCGCGTGACAGAGAAGATGGAAACGCACGGCCTGGAAGTCCTGCTGCGGCCGGAAGGCGGCATGTTCGCGTGGGCCCGTGTGCGCGATGCGTGGCCTGATGGCGTGCCGGTGACCGGCAACCGGCTCGCCACGCTGGCGCTCGAACATGGCATCTGGCTGGCACCAGGATCCTATTTCGAGCCTGAGGAAACGGATTCGCCGTGGATCCGTTTCAATGTGGCAACCGGTGACGCGCCACAGTTGTGGGAGTTCTTTGAAAGCCTCACGGGCCGGCAGCCGACGGTACGCGCGGCCTGACCCGACCCTCTGGCGGGAATCAGCTCCAGAGACGCTCGACCACCCAGCCAGCCGTGGCGCAGACGCCAAGCCAGACTGCCATGCAGACGGCAATGAAACGGTAGTTCATATCGGGATCAACAAGAAAAGTGAGGCAGAAATGTGAATATTTCGCGAAATTATACATGCATCCATGAATGTATGTATAAGGCGAAGCCTCTTCACCGAAGGCGATAACGCTTTAGGTGATGATTAGCCCGCTTCATTCCGTTCCGGCCAGCAGGGAAGCCCCTGTCCCGGCTCCGCAGTCTGCCACGCTTCCCCGCGTTCCCTGCCTTGCCCGACCGCTTTCGCACGACCATGCATACAGAAAATCTCTCCTCGTGGACCCACAGCCACGTCTTCGACACCGGCAACCATGCCGCCGAGCGCGGCACCCGGCTGGTCATGCTGATCACGGCCGTCACCATGGTCGTGGAAATCGCCGCCGGATGGTGGTTCAACTCCATGGCACTGCTGGCCGATGGCTGGCACATGAGCTCGCATGCCTTGGCCATCGGCATGACGGCGTTTGCCTACGCGGCCGCCCGCCGCTATGCGTCGGATGCGCGCTTTGCCTTTGGCACATGGAAGATCGAAGTGCTCGCCGGCTTCGCCAGTGCCGTGTTCCTGCTGGGCGTGGCTGCGCTGATGGCGATCGGCTCGGTGGAGCGGCTGTTCAGTCCGCAAGCCATCCACTATCGCGAAGCCATGGCCATCACGGCGCTGGGGCTGCTGGTGAACCTGGGTTGCGCGCTGATTCTCGGCGGCGCACATCATGATCATGACCATCACGGGCACGGACACCACCATGATCACGACCACACGCATGGGCATGGGCATGGGCATGGGCAGAGGCACCATCACGACATCAACCTGCGCTCCGCCTACCTGCACGTGCTGGCGGATGCCGCCACATCGGTGCTGGCCATCATCGCGCTGGCCGGCGGCTGGTGGCTGGGCTGGAGCTGGCTGGACCCGGTGATGGGCCTGGTCGGCGCCGCACTGGTAGGCCGCTGGGCGCTCGGGCTGCTGCGCCAGAGCGGCACCGTACTGCTGGATCGCGAGATGGATCACCCGGTGGTCGACGAAGTGCGCGAGGTGCTGGCGGAATTCGAGCACGCCGAGGATGACCGCGATGCCACGCGCGTCACCGATCTCCATGTCTGGCGCGTCGGCAAGCAGCAGTTCGCGTGCATCGTCTGCCTGGTCACGCATGACACTGCGCTGACGCCGCAGCGCGTGCGCAAGACGCTGTCCGTGCATGAGGAACTCGTGCACGTGACCGTGGAGATCAGCGTCTGCCGCGACGAGGACCATCCTGGCGTGCCCGCCGCGCGGCGCGCCTGATATTCCGGGTTCTGGGAAAAACTTGCCGGACGCTTACGCGCCCGGCTTCAGGTCAGCTCGCAGCACATGCAAAGCGGCGGCGTGTCGGTATGACGGTGGAACTCCCTGGACGACAGCACCTCGGCCGGCAGGTTCGCTGCGGAGATCAGCGTGAAGCCGTAGCGTGCGAAATAGCTCGGGCAGGTCGGGGTCAGCAGCACCGCGCGCCTGACGCCGTTGGCCCGCGCGCGCATCAACACGGCGCGCACCACGTGGGTGGCCACGCCCTGGTCGCGAAATTCCGGCAGCACCGCGACCGAGCGGATCACCACGGTGTCGCCAAAGCGCTCGCCGGCACCGCAGCCGACAATCTGCGCTTCATGCACGGCAACGTGGAAGTGCTCCAGCAACCGGAGACACATCATCGGTTGGCTGGCTGCAGCGTTCCAGCACCGCACCAACCGCTGGCGCATCCGGTGGCAGCGCCGCCCGGATTCGCAGATTCTGAATCATCTGGAGCCTCTATTTTTGCGTCACTTGAATACGGCAACACCACGGAAGCCCTGCATGGTTGTCACTGTCGCAGCGTGAAGCGCACTTCGTGCGTCGACGCGCGGCCGCGCCGTCACAGTACCTCAAACAGCGGCGTTGTTCCAGACGGGAACAACGCGTAAACCGGTCGCCTGCAATCGATGCGAGGTACAGGCATGGCTCCCGGAGAGGTGATATGCAAAGGGGAAAAAAGAGTGCGGGCGCCGCTTCACGGCACCGCGAGCATCCGGCGTTGAAGCGCGCCGAAGGAAACTGGAGGCGGGGATACGGAATCGAACCGTCGTAAACGGCTTTGCAGGCCGTTGCATCACCACTCTGCCACCCCGCCGTGGACGAAAGGTCCGGGGACAAATCGTGTTGCGGGGCGCAGTGTAGCGGGAAATCGGAAAGTCTGCAGGCGTCGTGCGCGCGGCGCGGCTACTCGACGCCGCCCATGCCGGACTGGATGTAGTTCTGGATGCCTACCTTGCCGATCAGTTCGATCTGCGATTCGATCCAGTCGATATGCGCTTCGGTCGCTTCCAGGATGTCGACCACGACCTCGCGCGAAACGTAATCGCCCACCGATTCGAAGTACTTGATCGCATCCTTGCAGCTGGCCTGTGAAACCTGTTCCAGCTTGAGGTCGCAGGCCAGCATTTCCTCGGTGTTTTCGCCGAGCAGCAGTTTGTCGAGGTCCTGCAGATTCGGCAGGCCGTCGAGCAGCAGGATGCGCTCGATCAGCTTGTCGGCATGCTTCATTTCCTCGATCGATTCCTCGTATTCGTGCTTGCCGAGCGCATTGATGCCCCAGTGCCGGTACATGCGCGCGTGCAGGAAATACTGGTTGATCGCGGTCAGTTCATGCTTGAGCTGGGCGTTGAGGAGCTGGATGACCTTCTTGTCCGTTTTCATGGCTTATTCCCATCCCCCGGGGCTGAAAATCCTGTTTCTCCTTGTTCCATCATTCCGGCTTGGGCGCCGGTCTATTTTCATGGTAGCCATGATTGGCGCGACATCAAGCGGCACGACAAAATGCGCGGGGAATCGCCATTTGCCGCACGATTATCGAGAATGCGTATGGTTCTGATTTTCGCCGCGATTATCAATCCGCAGAAATTACGTGAGGCACCGTAACTGCGAATCAGCCGGCCCATGCCATCGAAAAGACCGGCCGCAACGTCAGCTCTTTTCGACGAGAAGATGGCGAAGTCATGCAGCAGACAAGGCGCTTCAGGCTTCATATCAGTCGAGCTTCGCCCCCGAGTCCGCTACCAGCATCTTCAGCACGGGCCAGTCGCGCGCGAAGATCGCCTGTGCCTCGGCCGGCGTGCTGCCCAGCGGGCGCAGGCCCAGCGACACCATGCGCGACTGCATGTCCGGTGTCCGCAGGATCGCGCGCACTTCTTCCTCCAGCTTCGCGGTGATCGCCGGCGGCACGCCGACGGGTGCGGCCATGCCGATCCAGCCCACCGTCTTGAACGCACTGTCGTTCATGCCCAGTTCCGCGAAGGTAGGCAGGTCGGGCAATACGCCGCTGCGTTGCGTGCCCGTCACCGCGAGCGCCTTGAGCTTGCCGCTCTGGATATAGGGCTTGGCCGTGAGGATGCTCGCGAAGCCGAACTGGACCTGGCCGCCCAACAGGTCCTGCAGCATCGGCGCCTCGCCCTTGTAGGGCACGTGCGTGGACTCGGCATGCGTAAGCTTGCTGAAGTACGCGCCGCTCAGATGCGAATAGGATCCCACGCCCCACGATGCATAGCTCACCTTGCCCGGCCGCGTGCGCGCATAGTTGCCCAGCTCGCGCGGCGTGCGCGCCGGCAAGGACGGATTCGTCACCAGCACGAGCTGCGCATCCGCCAGCACGCTGACCATCGACAGGTCCTTGCGCGGATCGTAGGGCAGCTTGGCAAACAGGAACTGGTTGGTCAGGACGGTCTGGGTGATGGTCACCAGCAGTGTGTAGCCGTCCGGCGTGGCCTTGGCCACGGCGTCCGTGCCGATGATGCCCGAGGCGCCGGCCTTGTTGTCCACCACCACCGGCTGGCCGAGCCGCTTGCCGAGCTTCTCGGCGAGCGCGCGCGCCACCGTATCGGTCCCGCCGCCCGCGACATAGGGCACCACGATGCGGATCGGCTTGGCGGGATAGTTTTGCGCATGCGCCGGGGCGGCGAAAAGGGTGATGCTGCCACTCAGGGTGAACGCCAGCAGCGTACGTCGGTTCATGCCTTGTCTCCGGTATGGATGTACTTGGTTTTCTTGGTCTGGAGACAAGCTACGCGGCTTGAGAAAATACGTCCAATGCAATATTTTTCAGATTTCCATGCATAAATACTGAATTTCATGAGCTTGCGCCAACTCCATCACTTCGTCACGCTGATCGAGCAAGGCAGCTTCGCGCGCGCGGCCGATGCACTGCACCTGTCGCAACCGGCGCTGACACGCAGCATCCAGACGCTCGAAGCCGACCTGGGTGCGCTGGTGGACCGCGGCTACGGCAAGGCCCGGCCGACAGCGGCTGGCACGATGGTGCTCGAACGCGCGCGGCGCATGCTGCGTGAAGGCCGCGAACTCAGGCGCGACCTGCAGATGCTGCAGGACGTCGAGATCGGTGAGATCCGCATCGGCTTCGGGCCTTTCGCGGCCTCGTTCCTGCTGGAGCCGGTGCTCGCGGCGCTGGTCGCGCGCCACCCCACGCTGCGCATCGACCTGGAAACCGCCGACACGCGCACCATGCTGAAATCGCTGGAGGCGGAGCGGCTTGATGTCTTCGTCGGCGAGAGCCAGAGCCTGGCGCAACTGCCACACCTGCAGATCGAGCGCTTGCCTGCGCTGCAGACGGCGTTCTTCGTGCGCGGCACGCACCCGCTTGCCCGCCGCCGCGCAGTCAACCTGGCCGCGCTGACCGCATACCCGGTGGCAGGGCCGCGCCTGCCCCACGGCGTCAGCGACTTCTTCAGCCGCAGGCTCGCCGAAGACCAGCGCAATGCGCAAGGCGCGCCCGGCAGCATGCTGACCGTCACGTGCGACGACATGCATGCGCTGCGCACGCTGATGTTATCGACCGACACCGTGGTACTGGTGCCGCGCGCCATGATGGCAGGCCTGCAGGCAGACCGGCAGGCGGTCGCACTGCCGCTGCGTCCCGCCACGGATCTGCGCGCGCCCTATGGCGTGGTGTCGCTTGCCGGCCACTCGTTGTCGCCGGCCGCACGAGCCTTCGTGACGCTCGTGCACGAAGTGCTGGACGGGCACCCGGCGTTGCGCCGCGGCGCGCGCAAGTCACAAGTCGCAGACGCCGCCTGTCAGGCAATCCGCCACCCGCGCGGCGAGGTCCACGTATGATTTTTTGGGATCGGATTCCTGCACGCAAGCGATTCGTCAGTCTTCCGCCCGCGTGCCAGTCCGCGCCGTTTGCGACGCGGCATCGGCAGCCGGCTGCGGCGCCGAGCAGTAGGTATTGCCGGCGTGCGCGCAGGACACGCCGGTCTGGCGCGGCCGGTCAGTGTCGGCACGCGCCATGGTGAAGGCGGACAAGGCCAGCATTGCTGCACAGGTCAATTGCATCATGCGGTAAGGCTTCATGGCGGGACTCCGGGTCTTGTCGCTCAGTCTCAGTGCGCATCGGCCGATGGCGCCTTCGGCGGCGCGACCTTGCGCATCAGCGGCGCCATCGCCGTGGCGATCACGAAGCACGCCATGACGATCAGGAACGCGTCACTGAACGTCTGCGTCTGCGCTTCGCGCCAGGCCAGTGCCCACAATTGCCGGAGCGCCGCGCTCTGCGCGTCGGCGAAATCGTGGCCTGCCGCGAGCATCTGGTTGCCGACACCCTGCAGCAACGCCCCCATCGCCTCATTGCGGATATTCAGGTGTTCCGCCTCGCGCAGGAAATGCAGATTGCCGCGGTCATTGAGCACCGTGGCGCAGGCCGCGATGCCGATGGCCCCACCAAGATTGCGCATCAGGTTGAACAGCCCGGACGCCAGCTTGAGCCGCTCCGGCGGCAGGCTGCCCAGTGTCAGCGTGACCGTCGGTGCCACCGCGAACTGCTGCGCCATGCCGCGCAGCGCCTGCGGCAACAGCAGTTCCGCACCACCCCAGTCGTGCGTGATCGGGGCGAAGAACCACATCGACAGCGCGAACAACCCGAGACCGAACATCATCAGCCAGCGCAGGTCGACCCGGTTGGCCAGGAACGCATAGAACGGAATCGACGCAACCTGGAACACGCCGGTCGAGAAGATGGCAAGGCCGATGTCCAGCGCGCTGAAGCCCCGCACGCGCCCCAGGAACAGCGGCGTGAGGTAGATGGTGGCAAAGATGCCGATGCCGGTGACGAATGAGAAGAAGCAGCCAAGCGCGAAATTTCGGTCGCGCAGCGCGCGCAGGTCTACCACGGGATTGGCATAGGTCAGCGATCGCCACAGGAAAGCGATCCCTGACAGGCCCGCAATCCACGCCGTGGCCAGGATCACCTCGTCGCCAAACCAGTCCCAGCGCGGCCCTTCCTCGAGCGTGTATTCCAGGCAGCCCAGGAACAGGGCCATCAGCGTCATGCCGAGATAGTCCGCACCGCGCAGCAATTTCCAGTTGGGTTGATCGACCTTGACCAGCATCGGTACCGCCACCGTGACGAAGACGCCAGGCACCAGGTTGATGAAGAACAGCCAGTGCCACGAGAAGTTGTCGGTAATCCAGCCGCCGATGGTCGGGCCGAGCGTGGGCGCCAGCGAGGCCAGCGCGCCGATGGTCGCCGCGGCGATCACGCGTTGCGGCCCGGCGAAGAACGCGAACGCGGTGGTGAACACCAGCGGGATCATCGAGCCGCCCAGGAAGCCCTGCATCGCGCGGAACGCGATCATGCTCTGGATATTCCACGCCACGCCGCACAGCAGGCTGGTCACCGTGAAGCCCGCAGCGGAGACGGCGAACAGCCAGCGCGTCGACATCACGCGCGCCAGCCATCCGGACAGCGGGATGACGATGATCTCCGCGATCAGGTAGCTGGTCTGTACCCAGACCGTCTCGTCGGCGCCCGCCGAGAGGCCGCCACCGATATCGCGCAGCGACGCGGAAACGATCTGGATATCGAGCAGCGCGATAAACATGCCCACGCACATGGTGGCAAAGGCGAAGACCTTGGCCGATGTGGATAGCGCGGCGGGCGACGGCAGTACGGCAGCTGGCGCGGCGGCCGGCCGGTCCAGGGTGGCGGTGCTCATCATTGCACCTGCTTCGGCGCGCGCGTATCGACCTGCGCGATCACGGACAGGCCCGGGCGCAAGGTGCCGAGCCTGGCATCCTTGTCGTCGAGCTCGATGCGCACCGGCACGCGCTGGACGATCTTCGTGAAGTTGCCGGTGGCGTTCTCCGGCGGCAGGACGCTGAACTGCGCGCCGGTGGCCGGCGCCAGGCTGGTCACATGGCCGTGGAAGACGCGCCCCGGCAGCACGTCGGCCTCGATCGTGACCGGCATGCCGGCGCGCATGTGCGCGAGCTGGCCTTCCTTGAAATTCGCATCCACCCACAGTCCACTGGCCGGCACGATGGAGAGCAGCTGGCTGCCGTTGCCGGCGTAGGCGCCCACGCGCGCGCGACGGTTGCCGACCGTGCCATCCACGGGCGCACGCAACTCGGTATAGCTGAGGTTGAGCCTGGCAATGTCGCGCTCGGCAATCGCCTGCGCCAGCGCCGCCCTGGCCTGCAGCTTCTGCGTGCCGATCACCTCGAGCTGACGCTGCGCCGCCAGCAGCGCGGCCTGCGCCTTCTCGCCGTTGGCCACCGCCTGCTTGTAGTCGGCGTCGGCCTTCTGCGAACTCTGGATCGATACCGCCGCTTTCTCGACCAGGCTGGCATAGCGCACCTGGTCCTGGCGCGCGCGCACGGTATCGGCGTTGACGGACGAGATCCCGGCCCGGGCCTGTCCGATGACGGCTTCCTGCAACCGTTGCGTGGCGTCCAGGTTTTCCAGCAGCGCCTGCTGCGCGGCTACCGCGCCCTCGGCCTTGGCCAGCGCGGCGCGATAGTCGCGGTCATCGATGCGCACCAGCACGTCGCCCGCATGCACCTGCTGGTTGTCCGTCACCGCGACCTCGGCGATATAGCCGCCGACCTTGGCACCGATCACGGTGACGTCACCACCTACATAAGCATCGTCGGTACTTTGCACGAAGCGCGCGGACGTCCACCAGTGATAGCCGTAGCCGATGCCAGCCAGTCCCGCGACCAGCAGTGCACCGGCCGCGAGCAGCCGCTTCGGATTGGGCCGCGTCCTGACGGCGGGTACGGGCTGCTCGCCCGCGCGTTCGGTCATGGTGTTGCTCGTCATCGCACTTCCTTTCTGCACTCAGGGTCGGGGGTATTCGAATTGACCGGGGGCATGGGCCGCTCACCGGCCGCGCGGCACAGTCGCTCGCGCATGCGCTCGCTGGCGGCGGGGCCGGGCAACAGCACATGGGTGGTCTCGGTGATCGCGCGCCCGCTGGCGGCGTCGACCAGCATCGGCTCGGCGCGCGCGCCGGTCTCGCGTTCGATGAGCTGGATGCTTTCGCCTTCGGGCGCGAAATGGCGATTGCCCCAGGCCAGCAAGGTCAGCAGCACGGGACGGAAATCGCGGCCGCGCGGCGTCAGTACGTATTCGAAACGCGGCGGCCGCTCGCAGTAGCTGCGCCGCTCCAGCAGCCCTTCTTCGACCAGGGCGCCAAGCCGGCGGGCAAGCATGTTCGGCGCGATGCCGAGGCTCTTCTCGAACTCGTCGAAGCGCGCCGTACCGTAGAACGCTTCGCGCAGGATCAGGACGCTCCACGCGTCGCCGATACGCGCCACGGTCCGGGCGATCGGGCAAGGCGCGTTGTCCAGTGGCTTCTTCCGCATGTTCGTCAGTCCCTGCAATCGGGGGTTGCTATCAACTTGAAAGTTAGTCTAGAGTTGTCACTAGCATCATGCAAGTTAATTTTGCATTGTGTCGCAAAGGTCACGAACGAGAGGTGTATGAAATGACGCAAGGGCATCCCTTCCCACCGGCACGGCGCTTCGGGCGCGGCCTCGCGGCGTTGGCCGCCGCGGCCATGGCCGCCAGCCTGGCCGCCTGCGCGGTCGGTCCCGACTACCGCACGCCGCCGGCAGACCTGCCGGCCAAGTACGCGCATGCCGTCGACTTTCAGACGCGCGACGCGGCGCCGGCAGCCCCCGCGCTGGATAGCTGGTGGAAAGGATTCGACGATCCCGAATTGACCCGGATCATCGAGCGCGCGCTTGCGCAGAACCTGGACCTGGCCGCGTCGGTGGCGCGCGTCGACCAGGCGCGGGCGGCGGCTGATTTCGCTGGCGCCGCGCTGCTGCCGGAAGGATCGCTATCGGCCAGCGTCGCGCGGCAGCGCCAGTCGCTGGAAAGCCCGCTCGGCAAGCTGGCCAGCGCCCACCCCGGCTTCGAGCGCAACAACACGCTCTATAACGTGGGCGCGGGCGCGAGTTGGGAGATCGACGTCGCCGGCGGCCTGCGGCGCGGCTCGGAGGCCGCCGGCGCCGAAGCCCAGGCCGCCGAGGCCGAACACATGGGCGTGCGCGTACTGGTGGCCGCCGAAGCCGCCGACGCCTACTTCCGCGTGCGCGGCGCGCAGCAGCGCATCGCCATTGCGCAGCAGCAGGTCCAGACCAATGCGCGGCTGCTGGAGCTGGTGAAGCTGCGCCTGGCCGACGGCATCGGCGCCGAGCGCGAACGGGCACAGGCCGAAGCGCGGCTCGCGCAAACCCGGGTGACCATCCCGCCCCTGCAGATCGAGCTCGACACGCAACTCAACCGCCTCGACGTGCTGATGGGCGCGGTGCCCGGCACGTATGCCGCGGAACTGGCTGCGTTGGGTCCACGCACTGTGGTGCCGCAGATTCCGCTGGCGCAGGGCCCGGCAGCGCTGCTGGAGCGCCGACCCGACGTCATCGCGGCCGAACGCCGGCTGGCGGCGTCGAGCGCGCGCATCGGCGTGGCCACGGCGGAGTATTACCCCAAGCTCTCGCTGTCGGCGCTGCTCGGTTTTGAAAGCCTGTCGGCGGGCAAGATGTTCACCGCGGCCACGTTCCAGCCGGCGGCCATGGCGGGCCTGCGCTGGCGCCTGTTCGATTTCGGCCGCGTCGATGCCGAAGTGGCCCAGGCGCGCGGCGCCAATGCCGAGGCGCTCGCCGTCTATCGTAAGGCGATGCTGCGTGCCACCGAGGATGTGGAAAACGCCATCGTCACGCTGACCCAGCTGGGACTGCAGAGCCAGGACCTGGCCGTGGAGGTCGATGCGCAGGCACGGTCACGCGGCGCGGCGGAAGACGCCTACAAAGGCGGCGCAGTCAGCCTGTTCGAAGTGCTTGAAGAAGACCGCCAGCTGCTGGCCGCGCGCGACCAGCAGGCACGCGTGAGCGCCGACAACGCACGCGCCGCGGTGGCCGCGTTCCGCGCGCTGGGCGGTGGCTGGTAACCGCCGGGAGCGTGACGGCCGGCCAGGTCAGCTGCTCTCCGCCTGCTCTGCGGCGGGCTGCGACGAAAGGTATGCCGCAGCATCCGCCAGGCGCCGGCGCACGCCTTCGCCGGCGGCCGGCCCCGGGGCAATGGCATGGCGCGCCAGGTCTACCGGCGCACCACTGGCGGCATCGACCAGCACGGGCTCGACCGGCTGCCCGGTCGCCTTGTCGACAAGCTGCACGCTCACGCCCTCAGGCGCGAAATGCTTGTTGCCCCAGGCAAGCATCGCCAGCATCACGGGCTGGAAATCACGCCCGCAGTCGGTCAGCACGTATTCGTAGCGCGGCGGCCGCTCGGAATACTGGCGCCGCTCAAGCAGCCCCTCCTCCACGAGCCCGTTCAGGCGGCGCGTCAGCATGTTCGGGGCGATATCGAGGTTCTTCTGGAACGTATCGAAGCGTGTGGCGCCGTAGAACGCCTCGCGCAGGATCAGGATGCTCCACCACTCCCCGACCCGCTCGAGGCTGCGCGCGATCGGGCATTGCATGTCCCGGAATGTCTTTCTTTGCATAAGGCTGGAATCACTGGCGGGCAGGCAGCTGCCCCGGTCCGATTGATCCTACTGCCGCCACTTTAATCATGCAAGCGACCGGCGGACGGCTCAATCTATCTATACATAGTTTATGTTTTCATATAATATAAGCCACGCAACTGTAGCCATCCTATGAACCAGCCCCATCCCGATATCGACCTCAGCATCATGCAAGCCGCCGCGACCCAGGCGTGTGCCTTGCTCAAGGTGCTGGCCAATCCCGATCGCCTGCTGCTGATGTGTCGTCTGTCCCAGGGCGAACTGCCCGTTGGCGACCTGGAGGCGCAACTCGGCATCCGGCAGCCAACGCTGTCGCAACAGCTTGGCGTGCTGCGCGAGAACGGCCTGGTGGCCACGCGCCGCGACGGCAAGAACATCTACTACTCGGTGGCGAGTGCGCAGGCACTTGCCGTCATGGGTGTCCTCTATGAACAGTTCTGTGCCAATCCCGATCCGGAGCCAACATGTTGATTGACCTTGCCAGCTTCACGCCCGGCCTGTCGCTGGCCGGCGGACTCATCATAGGGGCGGCGGCAGCCGTGCTGGCGCTATGCAACGGACGCATCGCGGGCATCAGCGGCATCCTTGGCGGCCTGCTGAACCTGCCGCGCCGCGACATGGCATGGCGCCTTGCCTTCCTTGCCGGCCTCTTCGCTGCCCCGGTACTGGCCGGTCTGCTTGGCAGGCCGGCCGTCGCGGACATTCATGCGCGCTGGGGCGAGATCATGATCGCCGGTTTCCTCGTGGGCCTTGGCACCCGCTATGCCAGCGGCTGCACCAGCGGCCATGGCGTGTGCGGCATCTCGCGCGGCTCGGTCCGCTCGCTGGTCGCCACGCTGACCTTCATGGCGGCGGGATTCCTGACCGTCTTCGTGCAACGGCACCTGATCGGAGGCTGAGATGACAGTCGTTACCGCATTGCTGGCAGGCCTGCTCTTCGGCATTGGCCTGATGGTTTCCGGCATGGCCAATCCGGCCAAGGTGCTGGGCTTTCTGGACCTCGCGGGAAGCTGGGATCCGTCGCTGGCCTTTGTGATGGCGGGCGCAATCGTCATCGGCTCGGTCGCCTTCCTGGTGGCCAGGCGCCGCAAGCGCTCGTTGCTCGGGCTGCCCATGCAGTTGCCGGCCAGCACGGCCGTGACACTGCGCCTGGTGCTTGGCAGCGCGGCGTTTGGCGTCGGCTGGGGCCTGGCCGGCTTTTGCCCGGGGCCGGCGCTGGTGGCGCTTGGGGCTGGTTATCCGAAGGCCGTTGGCTTCGTGGCCGCGATGGTGGCCGGCATGGCCGTGTTCGAGATCGCCGAGAGGACAGCATCCAGCCTGCGGCGAGCCTGAGCGCGCCCTGACCTTGCCTGGTGATTGCGCCAGATCAAGAGCCGATGGCCGGCAAGGGACGATAGTGGTTCAACAACCTCCGCCTCACTGGCGAACGCGTGCCGGGCGGCGGAAACATCCCGCAACTCACCCACCGATCTCACATTGTCCTGGAGCCTGCCATGCAAGCAAATGTTGGAACCGTCGACCGGGTTCTCCGGATTGTCATTGGCCTGGCCTTGATTGTCCTTGCCGCAACCGGGAGCATAGGTGCCTGGGGATGGATTGGCATCCTGCCGCTCGTGACGGGCATCGCGCGCATCTGCCCGGCCTACAGCCTTCTGGGCGTGAAGACATGCCGGGCATCCCGGCCCGACGCCAGGTAGGTTCGCGCCTGTTGGCCTTCGGGAAATCCTGAAAGTCCCGGACAAAAAACAACAGGGGCCCCGCGCAAGCGGGGCCCCTGAACATTTAGCGGCAGCTTCCTGCTGCTGAAAGGACGCTGCCCCGGCTTACTCCACCGTCACCGACTTCGCCAGATTCCGGGGCTTGTCCACATCGGTGCCGCGCGCGCATGCGGTGTGGTACGCCAGCAGCTGCAGCGGCACCACGTGCAGGATCGGCGACAGGTCGCCATAGTGCTCGGGCATGCGGATCACCTGGATGCCGTCCGTCGACTGGATGTGCGTGTCGCTGTCGGCGAACACATACAGGCGCCCGCCACGCGCGCGAACTTCCTGGATGTTGGACTTGAGCTTTTCCAGCAGCGCGTCGTTCGGGGCCACGGTCACCACCGGCATCGCCTCGGTCACGAGCGCCAGCGGCCCGTGCTTGAGTTCGCCCGCGGGATAGGCCTCGGCATGGATGTACGAGATCTCCTTGAGCTTGAGCGCGCCTTCGAGCGCAATCGGGTAATGCTTGCCGCGGCCCAGGAACAGCGCGTTCTCGCGGCGCGCGAACTCCTCGGACCACGCGATGATCTGCGGCTCGAGCGCCAGCACTCCATGCAGCGCGGCGGGCAGGTGACGCAGGTTGGCCATGTCCTTGGCCTCGGCCTCTTCGGAAAGGAAGCCGCGCACCTTGGCCAGCGCCAGCGTCAGCATGTACAGCGCCGCGAGCTGCGTGGTGAAGGCCTTGGTCGAGGCCACGCCGATTTCCGTGCCGGCGCGCGTGAGGAAACGCATTTCGGTCTCGCGCACCATGGCGCTGGTCGCCACGTTGCAGATCGAGAGCGTGTGGGTATGGCCCAGCGCGCGCGCATGACGCAGCGCGGCCATGGTGTCGGCGGTCTCGCCGGACTGGGAAATCACAACCACCAGCGCGCGCGGATTCGGTACGGTCTCGCGGTAGCGGTACTCGCTGGCCACTTCGACCTGCGTCGGGATCTTGGCGATGCTTTCGAGCCAGTACTTGGCCGTGCAGCCCGAGTAGTAGCTGGTGCCGCAGGCCAGGATCAGCACGCTGTCGATGTCGGGGAAGACCTCCGCCGCCCGGTCGCCGAACAGCGCCGGCGAAATGCCATCGATCCCTTCGAGCGTGTCGCCGAGTGCGCGCGGCTGCTCGAAGATTTCCTTCTGCATGAAGTGGCGGTACGGACCAAGGTCGACCGTGGCGGCATGCGCCTCGACCACGCGCACCTCGCGCTCGACCAGGTGGTCGTGGCCATCGCGAATGGTCACGCCCTCACGCGTGACTTCGACGACATCGCCCTCTTCCAGGTAGATGATGCGGTTGGCGGTGCCGGCCACGGCCAGCGCGTCGGACGCCAGGAAGGCCTCGCCGTCCCCCAGCGCCACCACCAGCGGCGAGCCGGCGCGCGCGCCGACCACGCGCTCGGGCTGGTCCTTGGCGAACACGGCGATGGCGTAGGCGCCGTGCAGGCGCTTGGTCACGGCCCGCACCGACGCGAACAGGTCGCCGCGTGTGGCGCTGCTCGGGTAGCTGTAGGCCTGGTGGATCAGGTGGGCCACGACCTCGGTGTCGGTCTGCGACTCGAAGCCATAGCCAACCGCGCGAAGTTCCTCGCGCAGCGGCTCGTAGTTCTCGATGATGCCGTTGTGCACCAGCGCGATGGTCTCGCCGGACAGGTGCGGGTGCGCGTTGACGGTGTCGGGCTTGCCGTGCGTGGCCCAGCGCGTATGCGCCACGCCGGTGGTGCCGGCCAGGCCCGATGCCTGCGTCTGGGCATCCAGATCCGCCACGCGCGACACGGTGCGTGCGCGCTCGACAGAGGCCTCGCGCACCACGGCCACGCCGCAGGAGTCATAGCCGCGGTATTCCAGGCGGCGCAGGCCTTCGATCAGGACCGGAACGATATTGCGCGTGGAAACCGCGCCGACGATGCCACACATGCTGTACCCCCGTGGTCGGCGCCGACACCGGCGCCTGTTTTCAATCCCGGCGGCAGCCGTTGCTGCCGCGCTGGTACGGCCGCAACCGCTGCGGCCCCGTCTTGTGTTGCCCGATGGCCGCCTTGCGCGGCGGCCGCACTCACTGCTTACTGCTTCGGCTGCTTGACCGGCCGCTGCCAGGTCGCGACCGTCATCTGCTTGGCGCGCGACAGCGTCAGCTTGTCGGCCGGCGCTTCCTTGGTCAGCGTGGTGCCCGCACCGATGGTCGCGCCGCGGCGCACCGTCACGGGCGCCACCAGCTGCGTATCGGAGCCGATAAAGACATCATCCTCGATCACCGTGCGGAACTTGTTCGCACCGTCATAGTTGCAGGTGATGGTCCCGGCGCCAATATTCACGCGCGAGCCCACCGTGGCATCGCCCACATAGGCCAGATGGTTGGCCTTGCTGTGCGCCGCGACCTGCGAGTTCTTCACTTCGACGAAGTTGCCGATATGCACGTCCTCGCCGAGTTCGGTACCCGGACGCAGCCGCGCATAAGGGCCGATGCGGCCATCCGCGCCGATCTTCGCGCTGTCGATATGGCAGAACGGCTGAACCTGCGCGCCGGCACCGATGGTGGCATTGCGGATCACGCAGTTGGCGCCGACCTGCACGCCGTCGCCCAGGTGCACACGGCCTTCGAACACGCAGCCGACGTCGATCGTGACGTCGCGGCCGCAGCTGAGCTCGCCGCGCACGTCGATGCGCGCCGGGTCCGCCAGCGTCACGCCGGCTTCGAGCAGGCGCTGGGCCTGGTTGCGCTGGTGGATGCGCTCCACCTCGGCAAGCTGGACCTTGCTGTTGACACCAAGCGTCTCCCACAGCGCCGCGGGCTGTGCCGAGACGATTTCGACGCCTTCGGCCGCCGCGCGCTCGACGGTATCGGTCAGGTAGTACTCGCCCTGGGCATTGTCATTGCGCAACGTGGACAGCCAGCGGCGCAGGTGGCCGGTCGGACACACGATGATGCCGGTATTGATCTCGCGAATCGCGCGGACGGCCTCGCTGGCGTCCTTCTGCTCGATGATCCGGACGATGCTGCCCGCCGCATCGCGCACGATGCGGCCGTAGCCGGTGGGATCCGGCATCTCGACCGTCAGGACGCCGAAGCGGGAATCGCCGGCTTCATCGACCAGCGACTTGAGCGTCGCCGCCGTGGTCAGCGGCACGTCGCCGTAGAGAACCAATGTGGGCAGGCTGTCGTCCAATTGAGGAAGTGCCTGCATCACCGCATGTCCGGTCCCGAGCTGCCGGGCCTGCTCGGCAAAGGTAACGTCGTCGGCAGCCACGGCCTCGCGCACGTGGTCCGCGCCGTGACCGACCACGACAACCAGCCGCGACGGCGACAAGGTGCGTGCCGTATCGATGACATGAGCGAGCATCGGCCGCCCGGCAACCGGATGCAGGACCTTGGGCAAATCGGAATGCATCCGCTTGCCCATGCCAGCGGCGAGAATGACGATATTCACAAGGAGACCCCTTGGCGCGTGTATCGGGAAATATATTCTTTAAAGCACCAGCCGTATGTTCGACAACCGGCCTTCGCGAGCCCGGCGGCGCTGGCTTTCGCCCGCTGGCTTTCGCCCGCTGGCTTTCGCCTTTAGCGGAGCCGCCCAAACCGTTGCTAGGACTGGGCTTGCGGGCGGTCGGGCAACCCTGGCAAGATGCGCGGCGATTTTAACATGACGATTTCTGCCCAATACGCCCCTGTTTCCGATTTTCACAATCGTTGGCTATGCCGCTTATTGGCAATATTTGCCACGGCGATCCTTTGCGCCTGCAGCGCGATGAAGACCGGGTACCAGCAGGGCGACCGGCTGGCCTATTGGTGGATCGACCACTATGTCGACGTCAGTGGTGCCCAGGAGCCGTCCACGCGCGATGCCATTGCACGCTTCTTTGCCTGGCACCGGCAGGCTCAACTGCCTGAAATTTCGGCGCTGCTGACCCAGGCCCGCGACCAGGTCCAGCAGCCGGTCAGCGCGCCGGCCATAGCGCAGCTCCGGGAATCCGGCCTGCTTCTGGCCCGTCAGTCATTCGACCAGGCCATCCCGGACGTGGCGGACCTGCTGCTCACGCTGACGCCAGCGCAAATCGACCGGATTGAAAGGAAGTTCGATGAGGGCAACACCAAATACCGCAAGAAGTTCCTGAGCGGCAGCGCCGAGGACCGTGAAGCGGCGCGCTTCAACAAGGTGATGGACTACGCGAAGCTGATCTACGGAAGCTTCTCCGATGAGCAGCAAAAGGCCATCCATGCTGCCATGGGCCCGCTGATGCAAGGCGTCCAGGCGCGCTACGCGGAGCGGCTGCGGCGACAGGAGGAATGGCTGGCGCTGGCGCGCCAGGTCCAGCAGACGCGTCCGCCCAAGGCGCAGGTGGTCGAACTGCTGCGCCGCTATGGCGACCAGTGGCAACACCCGCCGGGCCAGACTCGCGCAGCGAGCTACGATGCCAACAACCAGGCCGGCGTGGCGCTGGCCATGACGATCGCCAACCTCACCACCCCCAGGCAGAAGGCGCATGCCGTGGACCGCTTCCAGAAATGGATCGACGACACCCACAGCCTGATGCGCGAGCGCCAGGGCAACACGGCTCAGGCGGCCAATCCATAGCGCGCGCCCGAAGCCCCAAGGCAAAACGCCCGCGTGAGAACGCGGGCGTTCGCTCGCCGCTGGCAGGATTACTGGGCGCTGGCCTGCGGGGCGGCCGCGGGTGCCTGCCCAGGGCGCTCGAAGCGCACGAACTCCATCCGGTTCTCGTCGCTGCTGCCTGCAAACACCAGCGGCTGCTGCGTGAAGGTGGTCTCACCGAACAGCGAAGCCTCGTCCACCTTGGCCAGGCCCGTGGCCAGCCCGGTGAACGGGAACAGGTCGGTGTCGGCCAGGTGCGACGGCACCACGTTGCGCAGGGACGCGAAGATGTTGTCGATACGGCCGGGGTTCTCGCGCTCCCAGCCTTGCAGCATCTCGCTGACCTTCTTGCGCTGCAGGTTTTCCTGCGAGCCGCACAGGTTGCACGGGATGATCGGGAATTCCATCGCGCGCGCATAGGCGGCGATGTCCTTCTCGGCGCAGTACGCCAGCGGGCGGATCACGACGTGCGCGCCATCGTCCGTGGCCAGCTTCGGCGGCATGGCTTTCATCTTGCCGCCGAAGAACATGTTCAGGAAGAAGGTGTTGACGATATCGTCGCGGTGGTGGCCCAGCGCGATCTTGTTGGCGCCGAGCTCCTTGGCCGTGCGGTAGATCACGCCGCGGCGCAGGCGCGAGCACAGCGAACAGGTGGTCTTGCCCTCGGGCACCTTCTCCTTGACGATCGAGTAGGTGTCGGCCTCGACGATCACGTATTCCACGCCCAGCTTCTTCAGGTACTCCGGCAAGACATGCTCGGGAAAACCGGGCTGCTTCTGGTCCAGGTTCATCGCGATCAGCTTGAAGCGGATCGGCGCGCGCTTTTGCAGCGCCATCAGGACCGACAGCATGGTGTACGAGTCCTTGCCGCCACTCATGCAGACCAGCACGGTGTCGCCGTCCTCGATCATGCCGAAGTCGCCGATGGCCTTGCCGGTTTGCGATTGCAGCCTCGTCTCGAGGCGGTAGAAGTTATTGGAGTGGCTCATGAGACATACCTGATCATTGCGGCCGCCCGGATGAAATGGCCGGACGGCTCGGAAGGGCCAAGATTTTACCCGGGGACGGATCAGCCCTGCTTGATGTGGAAAACTTCCACGCCGACCGAATCGCAGTCCGGGTAGACATCCGGCTTCTCGGTCGACACGCGCACGGCGCGCACCTTCGGGTGCTTGAGCATGGCACGGGCCACGTCGTCGCACAGCGTTTCCTGCAGGTGCACGTGGCCCTGCGCCATGCGCTCGGCCACGGTGTTGCGCATGAAATCGTAGTCGACCACTTCCTCGAGCTTGTCGGCCTGCGGCGTGCTCGCGGCCAGCGGCACGAACAGGTCGATATTGATCAGCACGCGCTGCTCGCCCTTCTTCTCGAATTCGTGCACGCCGATATTGATCTGGACTTCGTAATTACGCAAGAACATGCGGCGGCAGTCTTGCAGGCTGGGATGGGTAAGGGCGGCGAGCATGGTCATGGCAGGCGGGAAAGGTAATTCGGGAGGGAGGTCTGCCGCGCCAGTGCGATGGCGCGGCAGCTGGGTCACATCATTCGGTCAGGAACATCACGTCGCGCGCCAGCGGCATCAGGTGCTGGCCACCGTCGACGTACAGCGTGGTGCCGGTCACGGCGTTCGCGCGCGCGAGGTAGGCAACGGCCTGGGCAATGTCCTCGGGGGTCGACGACTTGCCCAGCGGCGTGACACGGTGGGCGCGGCGGAAGCTCTGTTCCGACTGCTCGCCCGACACCAGCGTGATGCCGGGCGCCACGCCCACCACGCGCAGGCGCGGGGCGAAGGCCTGCGCCAGCTGCACCGTGGCGGTCTGCAGCGCGGCCTTGGACAGCGTGTACGACAGGAAATCCGGGTTCAGGTTGTCCAGCTTCTGGTCGAGCAGGTTGATCACCACGCCACGCGGATCGGCGGCGGCCGCATCGGCGCTCAGTGCCTTGTACATCTCACGCGCCAGCAGCAGCGGCGCCGCCACGTTGGTGCGCATATGCGTGTCCAGCGACGCATATGAGAAGCTGGTGGCAACGTCGTACTGGAACAGCGAAGCGTTGTTGACGAGGCAGATCGGCACGCCAATCTCGGCGGTGCAGTCAGCGATCAGCTTCGCGGTGGCGGCTTCGTCGGCCAGGTCGGCCTGCAGCACCGCCGCGCGGCGGCCGATGGTGCGGATCCGGGCAGCCAGCGCTTCGGCCTCGTCGCGCGAGCGGTGGCAGTGCACGGCCACGTCCCAGCCTTGTGCGGCCAGTTCGAGCGCGATGGCACGGCCAAGCCGGCGCGCGCCGCCGGTGACGATGGCCACGCCATGCGCCGCTGCGGCTTGCGTCCGGGCCGGTGCGCCGGCAGGTTGATTCGATTCGGGCATTGCTACAATCGAGGCATGCAGAAAGCCGTTAGTTTACCCCTTCCCCCCGCCGATGCGCTGGCCGCCTCCGACTCGCTGGCCACCCTGATCGGCGAAAGCATCGATGCGGCCGGCGGCTGGATCGGCTTCGACCGCTACATGTCGCTGGCGCTGTACGCGCCCGGGCTGGGCTACTACAGCGGCGGCGCCGCCAAATTCGGGCGCGATGCGCGCGACGGCAGCGATTTCATCACCGCGCCGGAACTGACCCCGTTCTTCGCCCGCACGCTCGCGCGCCAGTTCGCGCCGCTGCTGGCCCAGGGCCTGCCGCGCATGCTCGAATTCGGCGCCGGCACCGGCCGCCTGGCGGCCGACCTGCTGCTGGCGCTGGAACAGGAAGGCCAACTGCCCGAGTCCTACGGCATCGTCGAACTGTCGGGCGAACTGCGCGCGCGCCAGCAGGACACGCTGGCCCGGCACGCGCCGCACCTGGCGCCGCGCGTGCAGTGGCTGGACACGCTGCCCGAGCGCTTCGAGGGCATCATCGTCGGCAACGAAGTGCTGGACGCGATGCCGGTGCGCCTGTTCGCGCGCACGGGCGGCCGGTGGCATGAACGCGGCGCGGCCCGCTCCGTCACGGGCGATGACAGCACCGCCGCGCATGCCTTCACGTTCGAAGACCGGCTGGTTCCCGCGCACGACATCCCCGATGCGCTGCACGCCATGCCGGGCGACCACGACATCGTCACCGAAACCCATGCCGAGGCCGACGGCTTCGTGCGCGCCGTGGGCGCCATGCTGGCACGCGGGGCAGCGTTCTTCATCGACTACGGCTTCCCGTCCGGCGAGTACTACCACCCGCAGCGCAGCGGCGGCACGCTGATGTGCCACTACCGCCATCACGCGCATCCGGACCCGTTCCTGTATCCGGGGCTGCAGGACATCACGGCGCACGTCAACTTCAGCGCCATCGCGCATGCCGCCGTCGATGCCGGCCTGGCCGTGGCGGGCTTCACCTCGCAGGCGCGCTTCCTGATGAACGCCGGTATCACCGACCTGCTGATGACGCTGGACCCGTCCGACACGCGCGCCTTCCTGCCGGCCGCCAACGCCGTGCAGAAGCTGCTGTCCGAAGCCGAGATGGGCGAGCTGTTCAAGGTGATCGCGCTGACCCGCGGCCTGGACGACAGCGAGCCGCTCGCCGGCTTTGCCCGCGGCGACCGCTGCCACACGCTCTGAGCCATTGCCGCCATGCTGCGCTGGACACTCACCATCTTCCTGTGCGTGGTCGTGCTGTCGGCAGCGCTGCCATGGCTGCAGAAGCTCGGCATCGGCCGGCTGCCCGGCGATGTGCGCTTCCGCCTGTTCGGGCGCGACTACATGCTGCCGTTCGCCTCGACGATCCTGCTGTCGCTGCTGGCGCTAGTGATCGGCAAGCTGATCTAGGCGCGCCGCGACGGCCTGCACGCGCGCCGCGTGCACACGCTCCCTGATCTGGCTGACGTCATTGGCCGCCGCCTTCGCGATGGCTCCGGCGTCGACGCCGGCGGCTGCTTCCAGCGCGGCCAGCAACCACCTGCGCTGCGGGTAGGTGTCGGACTCGAAGCCCTTGCGGCCACGCTTGTCCGCCTCGCACGCAAGCAGCGCATCGGCAAAGCGAGCGGGCTTGCGCAGTGCATCGCAGCGCTCGAGCAGGCGCGTCACCGCGGCAGCGCCGAATTCCAGGCAGCGGTGGATATTGCCGTGCTCGCGCGCCACCACCACCGCCAGGTCACGGCAGTCGTTAGGCACGCGCAGGCGTTTGCAGACCTCTTCGAGCAGCTCGACGCTGCGGCCCTCGTGCCCCAGATGACGCGGCAGCACGTCTTCAGGCGTCGTTCCCTTGCCCAGGTCATGGACCAGCGCGGCGAAGCGCACGGCAAGCGGCGTACCCATGGCGGCGGCGCAGTCGATCACCATCATTACATGCACACCGGTATCGACTTCGGGATGGTAGTCGGCGCGCTGCGGCACGCCCCACAGCCGGTCCAGCTCGGGCAGCAGGCGCGCGAGCGCGCCGCACTCGCGCAGCACCTCGAACATGCGCGACGGCCGCGCCTCCATCAGCCCGCGCGCGAGTTCCTGCCAGACGCGCTCGGACACCAGCGCATCGACCTCGCCGGCGTCCACCATCCTGCGCATCAACGCCACGGTCTCGGGTGCGACCGTGAACTCGTGGAAGCGTGCGGCGAAGCGCGCCACGCGCAGGATGCGCACCGGATCTTCGGCAAACGCATCGGAGACATGGCGGAACTGCCGCGCCGCCAGGTCGCGCTGCCCACCGTGCGGATCGATGACGGGGCCGACCAGGTTGCCATCGGCATCGACCGCGCGCGCCATCGCGTTGATGGTCAGGTCGCGCCGGACCAGGTCGTCCTCGAGCGTGACATCGGGCTCGCAGTAGAACGCAAAGCCCTTGTAGCCCATGGCGGTCTTGCGCTCGGTGCGCGCCAGCGCGTACTCCTCTTTCGTGCGCGGATGCAGGAACACCGGGAAGTCCTTGCCGACCGGCTTGTAGCCGGCGGCTTCCATCGCGGCCGGGGTGGCCCCCACCACGACATAGTCGCGGTCCTGGCTGGGCTTGCCCAGCAGTTCGTCGCGGATTGCGCCGCCGACGGCGTACACCTGCATTGTCTTGGTCTCGCTATGGTGCGCCGCCGATGCGGCGCTCAGTGGTTGATGATAATCGCGTCGGCGCGCTCGGGCGCCAGCCGATATGGCTCGTCGTCAGCCAGGAAGTCGCGTTCTTCGTGCGCACCGGCGACCCATTCCTGCATGGCCGGCAGCGCCAGCATGAAGTCCGCATACGCCTTGGCCGCATCGGGCAGGTGGATGCCATACGTCGCAAACCGGCTGACCACCGGCGCGAAATACGCGTCGGCGATCGTAAAGGCGCCGAACAGGAACGGCCCGGCATCGCCATGGCGCGCGCGCAGGTCGGTCCAGATCTGCGCGATGCGGTCCACCTCGCGCTGCACCGCCACGTTCCAGCCGCGCCCGGGCAGTACCGCGGTCACGTTCATCGGCAACTGGTTGCGCAGGTTCGTGAAGCCGGCATGCATCTCGGCGCAGATCGAGCGCGCATAGGCGCGCTCGGCGCGGCCGGCGGGCCATAGCGCCTTTTCCGGAAAGCGCTCGGCCAGGTATTCGGCGATCGACAGGCTGTCCCACACCTGAATGTCGCCGTCCACCAGCACCGGCACCTTGCCAGCCAGTGAATACCGCGCGATCTCGGCGGCGAAGCTGCCGACGAACAGCCGTACCTGCACTTCTTCGAAATCAATGCCGGCATGGCGCATCAGCAGCCACGGGCGCAGCGACCAGGACGAGTAATTCTTGTTGCCGATGACAAGCTTCATCGCAGGATCCTTGGGGGGCGGGATGGGAAGAGGTTGCCGGACAGCATGGCGCCGCTTGCCCGGGAACCGGCGCGCCAGCATGCTGCGGCGCCGAATCAGTCATTCTGCCAGCGCAGTGATGCGCCTCAAAGCGAAAAGCGCTCGCAACCGCTGTGAATCCTGGTCACAAGCGCCAGCGCGGATCAGCGATGCACGCTTGCCCGCATGACCGTGAGCTGCGCGTCCCGGTTGCGGCCGGACAGTACGTCGGTCATCACGGCTTCCAGTCCGACAGGTTGCAGGCCAAGCTCGCCGGCCATCGGTTCGTGCAGCACATTGTCGAGCTGCATCGAATCGAGGTTGTCGCGCGAGAGCAGCGTGTCGCCGGGCATGTGCTCCATCACCGCGGCCTGCACCCGCGCCAACGCGTCGGGCAGCGCAATCACTGGGCGCGGGTGGCCCGACGCGCGCCCGGCAAAGCGCACCAGCTCTTCCAGCGTGTAGACCTGCGGTCCGCCCAGGTCATAGCCGCGGCCGATGGTCGCCGGCGTGACCATGGCATTGACGAAGGCCTGCACCACATCCTGCACGTAGATGGGCTGGAAGCGCGCGTGCGCGCAGGCCAGCGGCACCACTGGGGCCATTTCCTGCATGTGTGCGAACAGGTTGAGGAAGTGATCGTCCGGGCCGAAGACCACGGAGGGCCGCATGATCGTCCAGTCCAGGCCGCTGCTGCGCACGATGCGCTCGCCGTCCCCCTTGCTCCGTAGGTACATCGATGGACCGTTGCTGTCGGCCCCCAGCGCGCTCATATGCACCAGGCGGCGGACGCCCGTACTCAGGCACGAGGCAACCACCTGCCTCACCATCTCCACATGGGCCGCCGCGAATTCCGGGCCATACGGATCGCCGCGCTCGCCGTGCAGCACGCCGACGAGGTTGACGACGATGCCGTCCGTGCCGAGCGGGCCGATCGCATCGTCGAGCGCCGCATTGTCGGCCAGCCCCAGTTCGGCCACCTCGACACGCGGCAACAGCAGCAGGTGCTGCGCATGCTCCACGTTGCGGGTGCCGATCACGATGCGCTCGGGCGCGATGGGGGAATCCGGATTGGAGCCGGGCTCCAGCGGCGCGCCGGAGGCCGAGGCTGCGCCGGCCAGCCGGGAAGCAAGATGGCTGCCGATAAAGCCGGCGCCGCCGACGATCAGGACATTGCTGGTCTGCATGGATGCCTCCGTGCAAGGAAAACGGCACGCGGCGGCAGGCCAGTCATGGCACGCGCCCCGAAGAGACGGGGCGCGCACCCGGTCAGGGCAGGCTGGTGGTAGTCACCGCCGACGGTGCAACCTGGCCCAGGCGCGCCTTCAGCGACTGGGGCCGGCCACTCATCAATGCAGCATAGTACGTAGCGTTGGAAAGCACATTCTTCACATACGTGCGCGTTTCGTTGAACGGAATGGTCTCGGCGAAGATGGCGCCTTCGACCGGGCGCGACAGCGTGCTGCGCCAGGCCTTGGGTCGTCCCGGGCCGGCGTTGTAGGCCGCCGACGCGAGCGTCCAGGAGCTGTCCAGGTCGGTCAGCACCATGCTCAGGTAGTTGGTGCCGAGCAGGATGTTGATGTTGGGGTCACCCATCATCGACGGCGAGAAGTCCGCCATGCCGATCTTGCGCGCGACGTACTTGGCCGTGGCCGGCATCACCTGCATCAGGCCATGCGCTCCGGCCGACGAACGCGCGCCCATGATGAAGCGCGATTCCTGGCGGATCAGGCCGTAGGCCCACGCCATGTCGAGGCCGACGTCGTCGGTGGCGCGCTGCATGATGTCGCGGTAGGGCATCGGGAAGCGCAGCGTGAAGTCATGCTCGGCGCGCGTGCGGTCCGCGGTATTGACAGTGCGGTCCAGCAGCTCGATCCGGCGCGCGTACTCGGCCGCTGCCAGCAGCTCGCGGTCGTTCATGCCGCGCAGTTCCCAGTTCCATTCACGCGTGCCCTCGAAACGCAGGTTCAGGTTGTAGAGCTTCTGCGCGCGCTGGAAGCCCGCGCGGCTGCGCATGGCCATGGCCTCGGCATCGCTCACCGTGGTGCGCGCCGGCAGCGTAATGCGGTTGCCCAGCTCTTCGCTGGCCAGCTGGCCGTAGAAGTTGAACTGGCCGGCGATCTGCTGGTACTGCTGCTGGGCCTCGGCGTCGCGGCCGTCAGCCTTCAGCGAGCGGCCGTACCAGTACGTCCAGGCCGGGTCCTTGGCGCGCAGCTCGGGGCGCATCATCTCGATGGCCTGCCGCACCTGCATCCAGTCGCCCTGGCGCAGCGCCGCGCGCACGCGCCATTCCTGCGATTCGTCGGACAGCCACTGGTTGCCGCCCAGGTCCATCTGGCGGCGGTAGTAGCCGGCGGCTTCCGGCAACAGCTTCTTGGCCGCATACTGGCCGATCACGCCCCAGGCCGCGCCCTGCTCGTCGCGCGACAGGGTGCCGGCGCTGGCGCTCAGGTAAGCCGCGGCCTGCGACGGGTCATTGCGCGCCATCTTGACGATGGTCGCCAGTGTGTCGCCGTCCATGCGCGCATCGGGCACCGTGGCCGCGATCCGGCCGGCCAGCGTGACCAGGTTCTGCTCCAGCGCCTGGCGCGCCTGGAAAGCGACATCGCTGCGCTGGATCTGCTGGCTCTGCACCAGGTAGCCGATCAGGTCGACACAGCCTTCGCCGTAGTAGCGCACATCATTGAGCACGTTGCGCGAGTCGGCCGCCACGTTCTGGCCCTTGAGCGCGCGCGACAGCAGCGCGTAGCACTCGACCTGCGTGTCGTCCTTGAGCACGAACTGCGGGTACTCCGCGTCGAAGCTGCCCCAGTCGCGCCGCTTGCCCAGCACCAGCAGCCAGTCGTTGCGCATGCGATCGGCAATGGCGTCGCCCTTGTAGCGCTGCAGGAAGGCGCGCACCTGGTCGTCGGGCGCGTCGATGCGCGCCAGGCCGCTGCTGTCGAACATCTGCGGCTTGATGCGGAAATACTCGACGTACGACGGGATCGTGTAATCCACCAGCGTCGCCGAGATCGCATAGGCGCGGTCCGCATCGTTCCTGCGCGCCGCTTCGCGCAGCGCGGTGAACGCGTCGTCCGGGTCGGACGGAATGACCGGCGGCTGGGGCGCGCGCGCAGCCGCCGGCTGCGCGCGCTTTTGCGCCAGCGCGGGGGTGGCAAGCAAGGCACACGCCACGGCGACCCATGCGGCCCGGCCGGCACGCCGCAGATATACTCCCTTCAGCATTCTTTGCTTCCTTGTCGTTGACGCCAGGCCGCGCCGCCCATGCCGGGGACATCGCCCCGCATCCGCGCAGCCGCCGTCAGTGTTGGTTTGTTCGCAGACATTATCCCACGCCATGTCAGCCGCTCATCCGCCTTCGCCACCACCTGGCACCGGCGCCGAAGAAGACCGCCGGGCCCTGCGCACGCGCTTGCTCACGCAGCGGGCCTCTGTGCCCGATCGCACCGGCGCCGAGGCCCGCATCGCCGCCAGCCTGCTGCCGCTGCTCGAACGGCTGGCGATCCGCTGCCTGGGTTTTTACTGGCCCATCCAGCAGGAATTCGATGCGCGCGCCGTCGTGACGCGGTGGCTGGCGGCGGACCCCGGCCGCCACGCCGCGCTGCCGGCAGTCAGCCGCCCCGGCGTGCCGCTCGACTTCCATCTGTGGACCCCGCAGACGCCGATGACCAAGGGGCACTACGGCATTCCGGTACCGGACGGCACCGACGCGGCGCAGCCCGATGCCTTGCTGATTCCCTGTGTCGGTTTCAGCCCCGAGAAGTTCCGCCTCGGCTACGGCGGCGGCTTCTACGACCGCACGCTGGCCGCGCTGCCGACGCCTCCAGTCGCCATCGGCATCGGCTTCGAGGCCTGCCGCATCGCGCTGCGAGCCCAAGAGCATGACTTGCCGATGGACTGGATCGTCAGCGAAGCCGGCGTGTTCTGACGTCAGGACTAACGGTGAAATCGCGCGAGCCTTGAGGCCCTGTTCCACCCATTCCGCCTCATTCCGCGCGCACCAGCTCGTCCACGAGCGTGCGCATGCAGCGCCAGTGCGAACCTTCCCAGAACACGCGCCGGCACCGATCGCAGGTGACAAAGCGCTCATGGCGCTCAAGCACGGCCGGCGGCACGCGCCCCGCCACGGCCTCGCGCGCCACACGCTGCAGCGGCACGTTGCAGTCCAGGCATAGCGAGAATGGCCGCGCGCTGCGGGCGAGGTCGAGCCGGCTGAAGATCTCGCGCACCTGGGGCGTGGACTTGATGGCGCGCACGTAGCAGCCATGGGTAATGCCACGGCGCTTGAGCAGCTCGCGGTCGCGCGTCAGCACGATGCGGTCTTCCTGCGCGGCGATGCGCTCGATCTCGCTGTCTTCGAAGTGGTTGTCGTAGAGGGTATCGAAACCCATCATGCGCAGCAGGTGTGCCAGGCCGCCCAGGTGCGCATCGGCCACGAAACGCATGACCCGCAGCGGGTAGGCGCGTACCCGCAGCAGCGGGGAGACATCAAGGCATTCGAACTTGGGATAGACCGAAACGCGGTCGCCATCGCCGAGCATGCGGTCGAAGCCGGACGATTCGCCATTGACGAGGATGAGTTCCACCTCGGTATGCGGCACGCCGAGCGCCTCGATCATGTGCTTGACCGTGGCGGCGCGCGCGCACGGGCACGACAGGTCACGCCCGCGCTGGTCCGGCGCAAGGAAGTCGTTCAGCTCCTCATAGAAGCGGAAGGTGGCGGTGACCATGGCGGTGAGTATGACACCGTTGGCACCGTGTCGGCACTCAGCGCATCTGGTTCGCGAGCCGCAGCGCCGCTTCCACCGCCATCTGCGCCCATGGCGTCATCGCCGCCGGAGATTCCAGGCATTCCGGCGGGAGCGCCAGGTAGTGGCGCAAGGTCACCTCGCCTCTTGACGAGGCATAGCGGAATGCACGGCTGCCCTCGGCCTCGAAGCGCGCCAGGGTCTTGTCGTCGGCCTTGAGATAGCACTGCCCGTCGCTGACGAGTGCGAACATCAGCCCGTCGTAGAACAGGCCGTGCCCGCCGAACATGCGGCGCGCGGAGATCGTGCCGATGCGCGCCGCCAGCGGCCCCATCAGTTCGAGCAGGTGCTCGACGAAAGGATCGGGACGGCGCGCGGCCACGCTCAGAGCTTCAGGCGCTGCCAGATCGCCTTGGTGGCGCCGGCCGCGTTGAGCGTATAGAAATGCAGGCCCGGCACGCCGCCGGCCAGCAGGCGCTCGCACAGCGCCGTGACCACGTCCAGGCCGAACGCGCGGATCGACTCGCGGTCGTCGCCAAAGCCCTCGAGCCGCTTGGCCACCCAGCGCGGCACTTCGGCGCCGCACATCTCGGAGAAGCGCATCAGCTGCGAGTAGTTCGTGATCGGCATGATGCCCGGCACGATCGGCACGTCCACGCCCAGCGCGCGTGCGTCATCGACGAAGCGGAAGTACGCGTCGGCGTTGAAGAAGTACTGTGTGATGGCGGAGTTCGCGCCGGCCTTCACCTTGCGCACGAAGTTCTCCAGGTCGTGGCGCGGCGACTTGGCCTGCGGATGGTATTCCGGGTAGGCCGCCACTTCGATCTGGAACCAGTCGCCGGTCTCGGCGCGGATGAACTCGACCAGCTCGTTGGCGTAGCGGAATTCGCCGATCTCGCCCATGCCCGACGGCATATCGCCGCGCAGCGCGACGATATGGCGGATGCCGCCGTCGCGGTACTGCTGCAGGATCGCGCGGATGCTCTCGCGCGAGGAGCCGACACACGACAGGTGCGGCGCGGCCTCGATGCCTTCGCGCTGGATTTCCAGCACGGTATCGAGCGTGCCTTGCTGCGTGGTGCCGCCGGCGCCGAACGTCACCGAGATGTACTTCGGGTTGAGCGGAGCGAGCTGGGCGCGCGTGTTGCGCAGCTTCTCGACGCCCTCCGCCGTCTTCGGCGGGAAGAATTCAAAGCTGTAGTAGCGGTCTTGCATGATGGTGGCGCGCCGCGTTGGCGCGGCGCGCATGGTAGGACCCGTGGCAGCGGATGGCCGTCAGGCCGTGCGCTCGCCCAGCAGCAGGCTGGACAGCAGCCACGAGATCACGCTGTACAGGATGGAGCCCAGCAGGGCCGCCCCGAAGCCGCCGACCGAGAAGCCCGACAGCAGGTTGCCGACGAACAGGAACAGCAGCGCGTTGATCACGAAAATGAAGAGCCCCAGCGTCAGCACCGTTACCGGCAGCGTCAGGATCACCAGGATCGGCCGGATCAGCGTATTGACCAGGCCCAGCACCAGTGCCGCCAGCATCGCCGAGCCGAAGCTCTTGAGGTGGATCGACGGCAGGATATACGGCAGCACGAACAGCGACACGGCGTTGATGATCCAGACGATCAGCAGTCTCATAACGGCTCCTTGAACGGACTCTGTTGGCGGTGTACCTTCCCTCTTCCGCAAGCGGGAGAGGGAAGTCTCCCTGCGATCAGTAACGGTAGTGGTCGGCCTTGTACGGGCCTTCCTTCTTCACGCCGATGTAGGCGGCCTGCTGCTCGGTCAGTTCGGTCAGTTGCGCGTTCAGCTTCCTGAGCTGCAGGCGCGCGACCTTCTCGTCCAGGTGCTTGGGCAGCGTGTAGACGCCCACCGGGTACTTGCCGCTGTCGCGTTCCTGCCAGAGCTCGATCTGGGCGATGGTCTGGTTGGCGAACGAGCTGCTCATCACGTACGACGGGTGGCCCGTGGCGCAGCCCAGGTTCACCAGGCGGCCCTTGGCCAGGATGATCAGCTTCTTGCTCGGCTTGTCGCCAACTGCGGGGAACTTGACGTGGTCGACCTGCGGCTTGATCTCGTCCCACTCGTACTTCTCGATCGAGGCGATGTCGATCTCGTTGTCAAAGTGGCCGATATTGCAGACGATGGCCTGGTCCTTCATCTTGGCCATGTGCTCATGCGTGATGACGTGGTAGTTGCCGGTGCAGGTGACGAAGATATCGCCGTGCTCGGCGGCGTAGTCCATGGTCACCACGCGGTAGCCTTCCATGGCGGCCTGCAGCGCGCAGATCGGGTCGATCTCGGTCACCCACACCTGGGCCGACAGCGCGCGCAGCGCCTGGGCGCTGCCCTTGCCCACGTCGCCGTAGCCGGCGACCACGGCGATCTTGCCGGCGATCATCACGTCGGTGGCGCGCTTGATGCCGTCCACCAGCGATTCGCGGCAGCCATACAGGTTGTCGAACTTGCTCTTGGTGACCGAGTCGTTGACGTTGATGGCCGGGAACTTGAGGTCGCCCTTCTGCGCCATCTGGTACAGGCGGTGCACGCCCGTGGTGGTTTCCTCGGTCACGCCGCGGATGGCGGCCAGGTTGCGGCTGTACCAGCTCGGGTCCCTGGCCAGCTTTTCCTTGATCGCGGCGAACAGGAAGGTCTCTTCTTCGCTGCCCGGGTTGGCGATCACCGAGGCGTCCTTCTCGGCCTTGGCGCCCAGGTGCAGCAGCAGCGTGGCATCGCCGCCGTCGTCCAGGATCATGTTCGGGGTGCCGCCGTCGGCCCAGTCGAAGATGCGGTGCGTGAAGTCCCAGTATTCCTTGAGCGACTCGCCCTTGAACGCGAACACGGGCGTGCCGCCCGCGGCGATCGCGGCAGCGGCGTGGTCCTGCGTCGAGAAGATATTGCACGAGGCCCAGCGCACGTCGGCGCCGAGCGCCTGGAGCGTCTCGATCAGCACGGCGGTCTGGATCGTCATGTGCAGCGAGCCGGCGATGCGAGCGCCCTTGAGCGGCTGCGCGGCGGCGAATTCGTCGCGGATCGCCATCAGGCCGGGCATCTCGGTCTCGGCAATGGCGATTTCCTTGCGGCCCCAGCCGGCCAGATTGATGTCGGCGACGAGGTAGTCTTGCTTGAGGTCGGTCACGGCGTTCATGTATCACTCCCGGTGAAGAGTGGACGACGGTGACGGGCGGGAAATCAGGCCGCGCTCCCGATATGCAGGATGCTGCATGAAGCGGGCGGATAGGTCGACTCGCCACCGTGCGAACCACGGATCAGCGAGCGCCGTTGAAGACAGTCCGAGCCTGGCGGAGGGCATGTTACGCCACGATCCGTTGCAACGCTCCTCGGAGTGGCGGTATTGTAGCCTGCCCGGCGTCCACTCGCACAAGCGCCGCCGGCTTTTTTTCGGCCCACTTTTCGACATGACTCCGACACCACCCCGCACCCTCACCATCGCAGGTTCCGACTCGGGCGGCGGCGCCGGCATCCAGGCCGACCTCAAGACGTTCGCGGCGCTCGGCTGCTTCGGCATGAGCGCCATCACCGCCATCACCGCCCAGAACACGCTGGGCGTCACCGGCGTGCATGCGATTCCCGCCGCGATGGTGGCGGCGCAGATCGACGCGGTGGCGAGCGATCTTGGCGTCGATGCGGCCAAGACCGGCATGCTGGGCACCGCGGCCATTGTCGAGGCCGTCGCCGCCGCGGCGGATCGCCACGGCATCCGCAAGCTGGTGGTCGATCCGGTGATGATTTCCACCTCGGGCGCGACGCTGTCGGATGACGCGACCAGCCAGGCCATGGTGCGCCTGCTGTTCCCGCGCGCCGTGCTGGTAACGCCCAACCTGCCCGAGGCCTCCTACCTGCTGGGCCGGACGATCTCGAGGCGCGCCGAGATGGAACAGGCCGCCGCCGACCTGATCGTGATGGGTTGTCCCGCGGTGCTGCTCAAGGGCGGACACCTCGACGATGACGGTCCGGCGAGCGCGAACGGCGCGCTGGACGACCTGCTGATGCTCGCCGATGGCACCGTGCGCGTGTTCACGCATGCGCGCATCGACACGAAGAACCTGCATGGCACCGGCTGCACGCTGGCTGCCGCCATCGCTGCCCAACTGGCGCGCGGCGACGCGCTGCAAGACGCCGTTGGCAAGGGGCTGGACTATGTGGCGCATGCGATTGCCGCCGGCGCCAGCCTGAAACTCGGGGCGGGCAACGGCCCGCTCAACCACGCCTTCGCACCGCGCGTGCTGGGCTGAACGGAGCCGACATGGCGCAACTGAACGACATCGACCTGCGCGAGGACCCCGCCGCCGCGCGCTACGTCAAGGACGAAGAAGTACAGGTGGTGTTTGCCGCGGAAGCCGGCGAACTGGCGAGCCGCGAAGGACCCAATCGCTACGGCATTGGCGACGCCATCGTCACCGGCGCGACCGGCGACCGCTGGGTCGTGTCGCGTGAACGCTTCGACCCGAAGTATGTGGCGTTGCCGCCGGCCGCGCACGGCGAGAACGGCCCCTACCGCAACAAGCCGGTGCCGGTACTGGCCCGGCGCATGGAAGAGGCGTTCAGCATCGCCCGCTCAGACGGCGGCGACGTGCTGCACGGCAAGCCGGGCGACTGGCTGATGCAATACGCGCCCGGCGACTACGGCATCACCGAGCAGGCGCGTTTCGCGGCGGTGTACCGCCGCCTGCCGGACTGAATCAGTTGCCGCCGCTGGACAGCGGCACCAGCTTGAACGCCGCGCGCGCGACGCACACCACCGTGCCGGCAGCGTCCTTCACTTCGCCTTCACAGAAGGCAATGCGCGCGCCACGGCGCATGCAGCGTGCCTCGAGCGTCAGCTCGCCACGCGCCGCGGCCAGGAAATGCGTGGACATATCGATCGTGATCACGCCGGTTTCCGTGGGCGCGTGCGAGCGCGCCGCGCCGCTCAGCGTGAAGTCCAGCGTCGCCATCAGCGTACCGCCATGCACGTCGCCGCGGCTGTTCACGAGCTGCGGGTGCGCCGGCAGGCGCGTGCGGCAATAGTCCTCCTCAATCAACTCCGGCTGCAGGCCGAAATAGCGCATCAGCGGGACGTCGATGCCGAAGTAGGGCTTTTCGGGCGTGCCGGGCGCGGCGGGGATGATTTCGGGGACGGCAGGGCTGGACATGATGGAGCTGGAACGCTGGTAGTTGGCCGGGAAAGCTGCACGACATGATAGCGGCGGGGTCGGATTTGGTTCCCGCGGCTGGGCGAATGTCGCACAAATCTTGGGGCGGGTGGGGATCGCTCAGTGCGTAGACGTCGCGGCCCACCCGGCCTTTAGCCTTGCACAAATAGCCGCTTCAGTTCCTCAACTGCAACCGCTACGTCATCCGCCTCAGTAATCGCCCGAACAACTGCAGCACTCCCGACGCCGACCGCCAGTACCTGGCTCAGGTTGGAGGCATTCACGCCGCCAATGCCCACCAGAGAAGGAATCACCGGCTGCATCAACTGCACATACGCCCGGAAGCGCCCCATCCCTTGCGGAGCCGTCGGCATGACCTTGGTGGTAGTCGGAAAGATCGCCCCCAGCGCGAGGTAGCTCGGCCGTATCGCCGCCACGCGCAGCATCTCGGCATACCCGTGCGTCGACACGCCCAGGCGCAGGCCCGAGGCGCGCAATGCATCGAGATCGGCCTCATCCAGGTCTTCCTGGCCAAGGTGGATGCCGTAGATGCCACTGTCGCCGCCGCTGGCGGCGTGCAGTTCGATGGCAACCTGCCAGTGGTCATTGATGAACAGCCGCGACTGCGAGCCCTTTGCGGCCTGCGCGGCCCGCGCCACTTCAGCTCGCACAGCGGCCGGGTCATCCGACTTGAACCGCAACTGCACCGTGGGCACGCCCAGCGGCACCAGCCTTTCGATCCATTCAGCGCTGGGCACCACGGCGTAAAGGCCGAGCGCCGGCGGGCACGGTGCAAAGGCCGGCACGGCGGCTTCCGGGGCCACCAGCGCGGCATGGCGCACGCGCGGGAAGCGCTCGAACTCCGTCGGCCACTCGGCCGAGCCCGGACGCCACGCGCGCGCCAGGCACAGCGCGTCATGCGCGGGGAAATGCAGCGACAGGCTGGCCAGCAGCACCGCGACGAACGCCGGCGAATGCGCATGGTCATCGTCCGCACGAACGCAAAGCACCCACGTGCCCATCGGCGAGCGTACGGTATCGATCCAGTGCCCGCCTTCGCGCTCGGTCTCGACCAGCGTAGCGCCGGCGGCGGCCGCGCGCGCGATCACATCGGCATCGGCCTCGCCATCGGACAGCAGCACATCGTGCGCGCAGGGAGCGGCGGGCGCGTCGGCGAGCCGCCATGCCTGCCACGGTTGGTCGGACACGCCAAAAGTCTCGCCGTAGTGCTCCAGCACGGCCTGGCGCAGCGGGCCGTCGCTGGCGGCATGCACCGCGTGGCGGGTCATGCGCGATGCTCCGCGCCTTCGGCGTGCCAGAACGGCATGCCGACCACCGGGGTGCTGGCCTGCGCGACTTCGCGCTCGGGCATCGGCCCCGCCAGGTAGGCGGTTCGGCCCGCTTCCACGGCCTGCGCGAATGCGCGTGCCATGTTGACCGGGTAGGCGGCCTGCGCCACGGCGGTATTCAGCAGCACGCCGTCATAGCCCCACTCCAGCACTTGCGCCGCATGCGACGGCAGGCCCAGACCGGCGTCGACGATCAGGGGCGTGTCGGGCAGGCGCTCGCGCAGCACGCGCATCGCATGCGGGTTGATGGCGCCACGGCCGGTGCCGATCGGCGCGGCCCACGGCATCAGCGCCTGGCAGCCGACGTCGAGCAGGCGGCGGCACAGCACCAGGTCTTCGGTGCAGTACGGCAGCACCTTGAAGCCTTCCTTGATCAGGGTTTCGGCAACGGCGGGCAGGTTCAGCGTGTCGGGCTGCAGCGTGTAGTCGTCGCCGATCAGCTCCAGCTTGATCCAGTCGGTCTCGAACACCTCGCGCGCCATCATGGCGGTGGTGATGACCTCCTGCGGCGCAAAGCAGCCGGCGGTGTTGGGTAGCACCGGCACGCCCAGCCCCTTGAGCATCTGCCAGAAGGCCTGGCCGCCCTCGCCTTCCCCCACTGCGCCCTGGCGGCGCAGCGCCACGGTCACCATGGCCGGGCGCGAGATTTCCACGGCCGCCTGCAGCGTGGCCGGCGACGGATAGCGGGCCGTGCCCAGCAGCAGGCGCGAGCCGAAGGACTCGCCATAGAGCACGAACGGGTCGCGCAGGGTTTCTGTCGGTTCGAATGTCATGGGTCAGCCTCCCGTCACGGGTTGGACGAGGTCGATGCGGTCGCCGGCCGCGAGGGGCGTGGCCGCGTGCGCCGCGCGCGGCACGAACTGGCCGTTGACCGCCGCGGCGAACGGCGGGGCAATCTTGGCCGCGATCACCGCGTCCGCCAGCGTGGCGGCGTCGGCGATGACGAGAGGGCGGCCGTTCAGCAGGATATCCATGGGTTCAGCATCAGTGCAGCAGGCCGGTGTGGCCCACGGGGGCCTCGGCGAGCGCGGGTGTTTCCGTCACGGCCTCGATCATGCCGGGCCAGCGCAGGGCGGCTGGCACCGCATGCGCGGCCGGGTCGTCGTTGAGCAGCGCAGTCACCACGGCACACGCCGCCTCCGTGACTGCCGGCGCGATCAGGAAGCCGTGCCGGTACAGGCCGTTCACGCGCACCACGCGCGCCTGCTGGTCCACGCGGATCGCAGGCAGGTGGTCGGGGCGCGTGGGCCGGCGCTGCACATTCAGTTCAAGCACGCGCGCCTCGCCGAACGCCGGGTGCAGCGAGTGCGCCGCCGACAGCAGCTCCAGTGCGGAACGCACGCTTACCGGCGAATCGTCCTCGCTTTCCAGTTCGGTGGCGCCGATCACATACAGGTCGTTGGGCTTGGGCGCGATATAGATCGGATAGCGCGGATGCAGCATCCGCACCGGGCGGTGCAGCTTCACGTCGGGCGCATGCACGCGCACGACTTCGCCACGCAGCCCGCGCAGGCCCGGCATCGCGCCGTGCCCGTCCCTGCCCGGCTCGGCCGGCCACGCGGCGCGCGCGCCCAGGCCGCGGCAATCGAGCACCACGCTCGCGCGGATGCCGAGCGACGGCAGGCAAGCGGCGTCGATCTCGCCCGCTTCCCAGACGCAATGCACGCCTTCGCTGACCGCGCACGACAGCAGCGCGCGCAGCGCGCCGCGGTTGTCGAGCTGGCCTTCGCCGGCCAGCAGCAGGCCCTGCGTGAAGCGGCCTGCCAGCGCGGGCTCCACATCGCCCACGCCCTTGCCGTCGAGCGCGCGCATGCGCTGCGCCACCAGCTCCGGCGGCGACACCGCCCGCACACGGCTGGTGAACAGCGACACCTCGGCACGGTCGCGCGCATGCCAGACCACCAGCGTGCCGTCCTCCTGGAAGAACACCGGCTCCGGCAACTGCGCGAGCCACGCGCGCCACAGGTCGACGCTGGCGATGCCGAGATCGACGATGCGGCGCTCGGCAATGGCGGACTCTGCCAGCGGCGCCAGCATGGCGGCGGCCACGTGCGCGGCGGAGCCCGAGCCATCGGGGCTGCCGCGCTCGACCAGCGCCACGCGCGCGCCTTGGCGCACCAGTAGCCACGCGGCCAGGCGCCCGGCCAGGCCGGCACCGAGGATGGCGACATCAAAGGACTGCACTGCTGTCATGGGTTGCGTGCCGGCAGCGCGCGCAGCGATGCGCCGCCTGCCGGCCTCCTGTTATCCGATTGCCCGCGCGCGGGGCGCTGCGCGACAGGCGAAAAAACGCGGGCATGGCTGCGAACCATGCCCGTACTGCCTTACGAGTAGATCTTGCTGCCCTTCTTGAGGAACTCGATCGACTTTTCTTCCATGCCCTTCTGCATGTCCGGCGACAGCGAGGCCGCGTAGTCGCGCACTTCCTGCGTGATCTTCATCGAGCAGAACTTCGGCCCGCACATCGAGCAGAAGTGGGCGATCTTGGCGCCTTCGGCCGGCAGCGTGGCGTCGTGGTACGAACGCGCGCGCTCCGGGTCCAGCCCCAGGTTGAACTGGTCTTCCCAGCGGAACTCGAAGCGCGCCTTGGACAGCGCGTTGTCGCGCAGCTGCGCGCCCGGCCAGCCCTTGGCGAGGTCAGCGGCGTGGGCGGCGATCTTGTAGGTGATGATGCCCTCGCGCACGTCTTCCTTGTCCGGCAGGCCCAGGTGCTCCTTCGGCGTGACGTAGCACAGCATGGCGGTGCCCATCCAGCCGATGTTGGCCGCGCCGATGCCGCTGGTGATGTGGTCGTAGCCGGGGGCGATGTCGGTCACGAGCGGTCCGAGCGTATAGAACGGCGCTTCGTAGCAGTGCTTCAGCTCTTCATCCATATTGGCCTGGATGCGCTGCAGCGGCACGTGGCCCGGGCCTTCGATCATGACCTGCACGTCATGCTTCCATGCCTTGGCGGTCAGCTCGCCGAGCGTGCGCAGCTCGCCGAACTGGGCGTCGTCGTTCGAGTCGGCGATGCAGCCCGGACGCAGGCCGTCGCCGAGGCTGAACGACACGTCGTACGCCTTCATGATTTCGCAGATCTCGTCGAAGTGCGTGTACAGGAAGTTTTCCTTGTGGTGAGCCAGGCACCACTTGGCCATGATCGAGCCGCCACGCGAGACGATGCCCGTCACGCGGTCCGCCGTCAGCGGCACGTAGCGCAGCAGCACGCCGGCGTGGATCGTGAAGTAGTCCACGCCCTGCTCGGCCTGCTCGATCAGCGTGTCGCGGAACATCTCCCAGGTCAGGTCCTCGGCGATGCCGCCGGTCTTGTCGAGCGCCTGATAGATCGGCACCGTGCCGATGGGCACCGGCGAGTTGCGCAGGATCCATTCACGCGTTTCGTGGATGTGCTTGCCGGTCGACAGGTCCATGATGGTGTCGGCGCCCCAGCGGATCGACCACACCATCTTCTCCACTTCCTCGGCCAGTGACGAGGTCACCGCCGAGTTGCCGAGGTTGCCGTTGATCTTGACGCGGAAATTGCGCCCGATCGCCATCGGCTCCAGCTCGGTGTGGTTGATGTTGGCGGGAATGATGGCGCGGCCCGAGGCGATTTCCTGGCGCACGAATTCCGGCGTGATGTCTTCCGGACGCAGCGGCAGGCCCGCGCCCAGCGCGTTGCCCGGATGCTGGCGCAGCAGCGCCTTGTATTCCGGCTTGTCATACAGCGCCTGCAGGTTCAGCGATTCGCGCAGCGCCACGTATTCCATTTCCGGCGTGATGATGCCCTTGCGCGCATAGTGCATCTGCGACACGTTGGCACCGGCCTTGGCGCGGCGCGGATTGGTCAGCTGGGCAAAGCGCAGGTGCGCTGTGGCCGGGTCGTTGGCGCGGTCGCGGCCGTATTCCGAGGACAGGCCGGGCAGCACTTCCGTGTCGCCGCGCTCGTCGATCCACTTCGCGCGCAGTGCCGGCAGGCCAGCCTTCAGGTCGATGTGCACGTCCGGGTCGCTGTACGGGCCCGAGGTGTCGTACACGGGGATCGGCGGGTTGGGCATCTCGCCCTTCTCGGTGCGCGTGGACGTCTGCAGGATGGTACGCAGCGGCACGCGAATGTCCGGACGGCTGCCGGTCAGGTAGGTCTTGCTGGAAGCCGGGTAGGCAAATTTCTGGTCGAGATCGCTCTCGAGCGATTCGAAGGAAGCTGCGGGGGCAGTACGGGCCATGGGTGTCGTCCTCTCTCTTGCGGGGTGGACGAAACCAGGAGCCCTGTGAGCGCCGCCGGGGCCTGGGGCCTGGGGCGAGTCCCGGAGGGACAAGAGACTTGGTCTTGCTAGAAACTTCCCACGCCGGTACTAACCGGATCGGGTTCGAAGGGACTCTCTCAGCTCGCACGGCCCATCCGTACGGCACCCCTGTTTCATCCAACGGGGTGAATTTAAGCACAAGCCCCCGGCCGGCGCCAGTGCCAGATCCCGGTCATTGGTGGTGCCACAGCTGTGCGCAGGAGTATCGAATCCCCCATGCTGCACCGCAAGAATCGTCGACAGGGGCACGACGGCGCACTCTGCAGGCCGCTACGTGCACTACCATGCAATCCAAGGCAAGCCGATCCAGGAGACATCATGACCGACGCCGCCACGCACCGCGTCTTCAACCAGGTGCCGGACCTCGCGCACTACAACCTCTTTGGCTGCGATCCGATCGTCGGTGACGCGCTGGAGCGACTAGGCGGCGGCTGGCACGCCACCGCGCTGAGCGGCTATGGCGCGCGCCTGGGCGAGCCCGAAGTGCTGGCCTGGGGCGCCGATGCCAACCGGTATGCGCCCGAACTGCACGCATACAGCCGCACCGGCGAGCGCATCGACCAGGTCACGTTCCACCCGAGCTGGCATGCGCTGCTGTCGCTGCTGCGCAGCCAGCAGTTGCAGGCGCTGCCGTTCGCCGAGCCGCGAGCGGGCGCGTGGATGGCGCGTACCGCGGGCTACTTTCTGCAGGCGCAGGTCGAGTCGGGATCACTGTGCCCGACCACCATGACCTTCGCGAGCATTCCCGTGCTGCGCAAGGAAACCGCCCTGTTCGCCGAACTGGAGCCGCGCCTGTATGCGAAGGAACATGATGCGCGCGACCTGCCCTGGCGCGACAAGACCGCGATCATGATCGGCATGGGCATGACCGAGAAGCAAGGCGGCTCCGATGTGCGCGCCAATACCACGGTGGCCCGCCCCGTGGGCGGCGAGGGCCGTGGCGCCGAATACCTGCTGACCGGCCACAAATGGTTCTTCTCCGCGCCGATGTGCGACGCGCACCTCGTGGTCGCGCGCATGGGCGCCGAGGACGGACCGCTGTCGTGCTTCTTCGTGCCGCGCTTTCGCGACGACGGCAGCAAGAACCCGGTCCTGATCCAGCGCCTGAAGGACAAGCTCGGCAACCGCTCCAACAGCAGCAGCGAAGTCGAGTTCCGCGAGGCCAGCGGCATCCTGATTGGCGAGGAAGGCCGCGGCATCCCTACCATCATCGAGATGGCGACGAGCACGCGGCTCGACTGCGTGATTGGCAGTGCCGCGATCCTCCGTGCCGCCTATGTGCAGGCCCTGCACCATACGCGCCACCGCAGCGCCTTTGGCCGCCTGCTGGCCGATCAGCCGTTGATGCGCAACGTACTGGCCGACCTGGCACTCGAAAGCGAAGCTGCCACGCTGCTGATGATGGAACTGGCCCATGCCTTCGAGCACGCGGACGACGACCCGCTCGCCGCGGCATGGAAACGCGTGGTGACGCCCGCGGCCAAGTTCTGGATCTGCAAGCGGGCCATTGAAGCCACCGGCGAGGCCATGGAAGTCTGGGGCGGCAACGGCTATGTCGAAGACGGCCCGATGGCGCGCCTCTATCGCGAGGCACCGGTCAACTCGATCTGGGAAGGCTCGGGCAACATCATGTGCCTGGACGTACTGCGTGCGCTCCAGCGCACGCCAGATGACGCCGCGCTGCTGCTTCAGGACCTGTCGCGCCGCGCCACGGCCCATCCCGCCGTGCGGGCGGAACTGGCCTCGCTGCAGGCCATGCTGCGCGAGCCGGCGGAACAGCTCGAAGCCAGCGCACGGCGCTTCGCGCAGGGACTGGTGCTGACCGCGCAGGCCGCGCTGATGCTGGTGCATGCCGACGCGGAGAATGCCGAGGCCTTCGTCGCGAGCCGGCTGGGCCGCCAGCACGGGCGCGTGTTCGGCACGCTCGACCTGGAAGCCGAGAGTCTCAAACGGATATTCGAGCGCGGCTGGAGCGCCTGAGGCCGGTATGCGGTTCTCAGGCGGCCCTCAGGCTTCCATCGTCTCCCGGATCCGCAGCAGCACGCGCGGCGCATAGCGGATCAGGTCGTGCGCGCGCTCGCCGATCATGATGGCGGGCGCGTTGGTATTGCCGCCGATCAGCGTCGGCATGATCGAGGCATCGACCACGCGCAGACCCTCGACCCCGCGCACGCGCAGTTGCGGATCCACCACCGCGAGCGCATCCATGCCCATGCGGCACGTGCCCACCGGGTGGTAGATGGTGTCCGCGCGTTCGCGGATCATCTCGCGCACGGCCGCGTCGTCGCTGCCGTCGGCATGCAGGTGCGCGGAATACAGCTCGCGGCCGCCGAAGCAGGCAAGCTGCGGCTGGGCGAAAATGCCACGCACGATCTTCACGCCGGCCACCATGTCGTCCAGGTCCCGTGGATCCGACAGATAGCCGGGGTCGATGCGCGGCGGGCGCCGCATATCGGGCGAATCGAGCCGCACTTCGCCACGGCTGCGCGGGCGCAGCACGCATACGTGGCACGAATAGCCATGGCCGAAGCGAAGCGTGCGCATATGGTCATCCGCCATGCCCACCACGAAATGGAGCTGCAGGTCGGGCTCGGCCAGCCCCGGGCGGCTGCGGATAAACGCGCCCGCCTCGGCAAAGTTCGAACTCATCATGCCCGCGCGCTCGCGCCGGTAGCGCAGCATCTCCGACAACAAGCGCATGGCGCCGCCCAGCGAAAGGCCGAACAACTCGGGCGCAACCAGGCGCTTCTGCAGGATGATGTCGAGGTGGTCCTGCAGGTTGCCGCCCACGCCCGGCAAATCATGCACGACCGGTATGCCAAGCTCGCGCAGGTGCGCCGCCGGCCCGATGCCCGAAGCCATCAGCAGTTGTGGCGAGCCGAAGGTGCCGGCCGACAGGATCACGTCGCGGCGCGCGCGCAGCAGGTGCTGGCGGCCGTTGCGCACAGCCAGTACGCCTGCCGCATGCCTGCCTTCGAACACAATGCGCAGCACCTGCATGCCGGTCAGCACGTGCAGGCCGGCACGTCCGCCGTTACAGGCCTTGTCGCGTGCATTGCCGCCATGCAGGTAGGCACGCGCGGCGTTCCAGCGCTCGCCTTCGTGCTGCGTGACCTGGTACCAGCCGACACCTTCCTGCTCCTCGCCGTTGAAGTCGTCGTTGCGCGCATAGCCGGCCTGCTGCGCGGCGTCGATGAAATGCTGGCCAAATGGGTTGGGCGTGCGCAGGTCCGCCACATGGAGCGGGCCCGTGCCGCCATGCAACGGATCGTCGTCGCTGCCGGCCACGCGCGCATTGCACTCGGCACGGCGGAAGTACGGCAGCACATCATCCCAGGACCAGCCGTCGCAGCCCGCGGCGGCCCACGCGTCGTAGTCCGCCGGCCGGCCGCGCGTGTAGATCATGGCATTGATCGACGAGCTGCCGCCGAGCCCGCGCCCCCTCGGCTGGAAGCCGCGCCTGCCATTCAGGCCAGGCTGCGGCACGGTCTCGTAGGCGTAGTTGCGCGCGCCGGCATGCGGCAGCATCAGCGCGGCACCCGCGGGTGTGCGCACCAGCACATGGTGGTCGTGATGGCCTGCCTCGATCAGCGCGATACTGTCGCTGCCGCTATCGGCCAGGCGCCCGGCCAGCGCACATCCGGCCGAACCCGCGCCGACAACGACATAGTCATACGTGGTTTCCATCTGTCTCCCCGCGACTCCGGAGACCGCGGCGGGGCGTGCGCCCTCTGCCCGCTCCCGGAGGATGGCAAGCCTGAAGACCAGTGTAGGCGCTGGCCCGGCGGGAAGTGAAGCCCGGCGGCCGCCGATGCGGCTGTGCGGAACGTCCGGACGGTCAGGAGACCAGCATCGGCCGGCCCAGCATGCGTGACAGCACTGCTTCCGGCGAATGGGTATGGTCGGAGATGGCCTTCGGGTCCAGGTAGATGGTCTGCTCCATCATCGAGCGGCCACGCATGGCCGCGTGCAGCAGCTGGTCACTGAAGACAATCCACGTCGATCCCGGCGGAAACTGGAATTCCTGCTGCGGCACGTTGGCCTGATAGTCCAGGTCGGCCTTGGCAAGGTCGTGCAGCTGCAGCATGCGGTGGTCGTATTCCGAGCGCTTGCGCTTGGTGATGTGGAGCTGCTTCATCAGCCACGCCTGTCCCGGCCACATGCCATGGGTCTTCGGCACGAAACGCTGCGCAAAATCGGCGAACGGCTCGCCAACGCGCCAGACGCGCGGCGCGGCAGGATCGATGTTGTGGAACACGCGCAACAGGCGCTGGCCCAGCAGCGGGTTCGACGGGAAGGAATCGACATGCAGGCGGGTGTCGTCCTTGCGCCAGCTCACCGGGCGGCCGGCAATCTCGCTCGGGCGCAGCGACGTGCCGGCGCGCGTCATGTACGGGCCGTATTCCGGGAACAGCGACAGCACCAGCTTTTCGCTGAATTCGGCATAGCGGCGGATCAGCCGGTACAGGTCGGCAAGATCCTGCGCAGTACCCTGCGCGCCGCGCACGGCGGTGTCAGTGGCGCGCAGGTTGATGTTCTTGGACTTGCCATCCGAATAACGGTTGTCGAGGAAACGCTCCTCGCCCGGCTCGAAGCGGAAGTGCAGGTCGGGAAAATACAGCACCGCGCCTTGTTCGAGCTGGCGGCGCAGGTCCGCCCGCGTCTCGGCATCCACCGTGGGCGACCAGTCGGTGTACGGCTGCGGGCGGATCAGGTCGAGCTGGGCTGACGAAGTGGAAGCGGATGGCATGGGCGTTCTCGGTTTGCCGAATGCACGCATTTTACGCGCTGCTGGGGTGACGGCCGCCGCACAGGATAGGATGGCCCCGGGATTTGTTCTTGATGGATATCAAGGCACGCGCATCGCGGAGCGGAAGTAACACCCGCAAAAAACCCCGCGGGCCAGCGGCCGGCGGGGCTTCGTGCCAGAGCGGCAGCGACTTACAGGCCGGCGGCGGCGCGCAGGGCGGCGGCCTTGTCGGTCGCTTCCCACGAGAATTCCGGCTCTTCGCGGCCGAAGTGGCCGTAAGCCGCGGTCTTCTCGTAGATCGGGCGCAGCAAGTCCAGCATCTGCACAATGCCCTTCGGACGCAGGTCGAAGTGCTCCTGCACCAGCTCGGCGATCTTCGCGTCAGGAATCTTGCCGGTGCCTTCCGTGTAGACGGTCACGTTGATCGGACGCGCCACGCCGATGGCGTAGCTCACCTGCACCTGGCACTGGCGCGCCAGGCCGGCGGCGACCACGTTCTTGGCCACGTAGCGGGCGGCGTAGGCGGCCGAGCGGTCGACCTTCGACGGATCCTTGCCCGAGAATGCGCCACCGCCGTGCGGCGAGGCGCCGCCGTAGGTATCGACGATGATCTTGCGGCCGGTCAGGCCGCAATCGCCCTGCGGGCCGCCGATCACGAAGCGCCCGGTCGGGTTGACCAGGTACTTGGTGTCCTTGAGCATCTCCGGCGGCAGCACCGGCTTGATGATTTCCTCGATCACGGCTTCGCGGATCTGGGCCTGGGTGATGTCGGGGGCATGCTGAGTCGACAGGACCACGGTGTCCACGCTGTGCGGACGGCCGTCGACATAGCGCACCGTGACCTGCGATTTGGCGTCCGGACGCAGCCAGGGCAGGCGGCCGTCGCGGCGCAGTTGCGACTGGCGCTCGACCAGGCGGTGCGAGTAATAGATCGGGAACGGCATCAGTTCCGGAGTCTCGTCGCAGGCGTAGCCGAACATCAGGCCCTGGTCGCCGGCACCCTGGTTCAGGTAATCGTCGGAGGCACGGTCCACGCCCTGGGCGATGTCGGGCGATTGCTTGTCGTAGGCCACCAGCACCGCGCAGCCCTTGTAGTCGATGCCGTAGTCGGTGTTGTCATAACCGATACGCTTGATGGTGTCGCGTGCGACCTGGATATAGTCGACGTTGGCCGTGGTGGTGATTTCCCCGGCCAGCACGACCAGCCCGGTGTTGCAGAGCGTCTCGGCAGCCACGCGCGCGTATTTGTCCTGCGCCAGGATGGCGTCGAGGACCGCGTCGGAAATCTGGTCTGCGACCTTGTCGGGATGGCCTTCGGATACAGATTCCGAAGTGAAAAGGAAGTCGTTTGCCACGAACTTGTTCTCCAGGTTGGCTATTGCGTGCCAGCCTGTCGGGTCATGGCGGCGACGCTTTAGCGGTATTTTGAGGCCGCTCGGTTAGAGCGGTATCGCCCCGCAAGTTGTCAGTTAACTCGGCGATACACGCTATTATACGCGCCTGCCGGCACAATGCAGCCGGTGGCCCCAAGGCCACCGTGCACCGGCGCACCGCCGGTCCGATACAGGGTTACGGCAGAAACCGCCCGGATCCTGAGCCCTGCATACGAATATCTCAGGCCGCTTCACCAACGCCACAACCGATGACTTTCCTGTTCTGGCTGCTCTCCCGCTTGCCGCTGCACCTGCTCCAGGCCATGGGCGGCGCGCTCGGCCTGCTGGCGGCCCGCCTGCCGGGCCGTTACGGGCGCCGCCTGCGGGAGAACTTCCTGCTGGCTTTTCCCGATGCCACCGAGTCAATGATTGCCGAAGCGGCCCGCTCGGGCGGCCGCATGATCCTGGAAATGCCGTACTTCTGGAGCCGCAAGCAGATCGGTGCCCGGCTGTATGGTTTCGATGACTACCTGTGGCCGGAGCTGGAAAAGCTGCAGTCGCGCGGTAACGGCATCATCATCCTGACACCGCATCTCGGCTGTTTCGAAGTGCTGCCGCAATCGCACGCGCTGCTGCGCCCGGTCACGGCCCTGTTCAAGCCACCACACCAGCCCTGGCTGCGCGACTGGATCGAGCGCATGCGCACGCGTCCCAACATGGCCATGGCACCGGCTACGCCGCGCGGCGTGCGCATGCTGGTCAAGGCGCTCAAGCGCGGGCAGGCCGTCGGCATCCTGCCCGACCAGGTACCTAGCGGCGGCGAAGGCAACTGGGCGCCCTTCTTCGGCCAACCGGCCTATACGATGGCGCTGGTTCACCGGCTGCAGCAACTCACGAACGCCCCGGTGGTCGCCATCTTCGGCGAACGCCTGCCGCGCGGCGCCGGCTATTGCGGCCATCTGCGCGTCATCAACGATGGCGGCATGTTGCCGGAAGATCCCGCCGAAGCTGCCGCTGTCATCAACCGTACCGTGGAGGAACTGGTCGCCATCGCGCCGACGCAATACCTCTGGGGCTACAACCGCTACAAGACCCCGTCCGGCGTGCAGCATCCGACGCGGGACACGCTGGCGGCTACCGAAACCTCCCACTCATGAGCCGTATCTTTACCTGGCTCGGCATCGGCCTGCTGACCGTGCTGGGCAAGCTGCCTTATCCACTCGTTGCCCGTTTCGGCGAAGGGCTGGGCGGCCTGCTATATCTTGTACCCAGCAGCCGGCGGCGGATCGTGCAGGCCAACCTGCGCGCCTGCTTTCCCGACAAGAACGAAGCCGAGATCGACGCCCTGTCGCGCCAGTCGTTCCGCACCGTGTTCCGCAGCTTTGCCGAGCGCGGCATTTTCTGGACCGGCAGCGAAGCGCAGATGCGCCGCTGGGTGCAGATCGACGACCAGGCGGACCTGGTCGCCATGGACGGCACCCCGCATATCCTGGTCACGCTGCACCTGTCCGGCGTGGAAGCCGGCGCCATCCGCCTGACCATCCACCTGCGCGAACACGTGGGCCGTTCCGGTGCCTCGCTGTACACCGCGCAGAAGAACAAGCTGTTCGACGGCTTCCTCAAACATGCGCGCGGCCGCTTCGGCGCGAAGATGATCTCGCGTAACGACAGCGCGCGCGACATCCTGCGCTGCCTGAAGAAGGGCGAGGCGCTGCAGCTGATTGCCGACATGGATTTCGGCGAGCGCGATTCAGAATACGCGCCCTTCTTCGGCGTGCAGGCGCTGACACTGACTTCAGTCTCGCGCCTGGCGCGCATGACCGGGGCCAGGGTGGTGCCGATCTACACCGAGATGCTGCCCGACTACCAGGGCTATGTGCTGCGCATCCTGCCGGCGTGGGAAAGCTACCCCGGCGACAGCGTGGCCGAGGATACGCGCCGCATGAACGCCTTCTTCGAGGACTGCATCCGTCCGCGCGTGGCCGAGTACTACTGGGTGCACAAGCGCTTCAAGAATCGCCCGCCCGGCGAACCACCGATCTACTGAACGCAGCCGGCAGGCCCGGCCTCGCGCGGCTACAATTCGCACCATGAAACTCCAGTTCACCAAGATGCACGGTGCCGGCAACGACTTCGTCGTGCTCGACGGCATCCACCAGAAGCTCGACCTGACCACCGAGCAGTGGCGCGCGCTCGCCAGCCGGCATTTCGGCGTGGGCGCCGACCAGATGCTCATCGTGGAAAAGCCCACGCGCGACGACGTGGATTTCCGCTACCGCATCTTCAATGCCGACGGCAGCGAGGTGGAGCACTGCGGCAACGGCGCACGCTGCTTCGTGCGCTTCGTCACCGACAAGGGCATGACCGACAAGCGTTCGGTGCGCGTCGAAGTCATGAACGGCGTGATCACGCTGACGCTGCAGGATGACGGCCAGGTCACCGTGGACATGGGCGCGCCCGAACTGGAACCGTCCCGCGTGCCATTCCGCCCCGAGGGCCTGCCGACTCGCACGCAAGCCGACGACACCCTCTACGGGCTTGAGGTCAACGGCCGCACTGCATGGATTTCCCCCGTGTCGATGGGCAACCCGCACGCCGTGCAGGTTGTGGACGACGTCGAGAACTTCCCCGTGCTGCAGGACGGCCCGCTGATCGAACATCACGCGACCTTCCCGAACCGCGTCAACGCCGGGTTCCTGCAGGTGGTCGACCGTCATACCGCCCGCCTGCGCGTGTACGAGCGCGGCGCAGGCGAAACCCTTGCATGCGGCACTGGTGCCTGCGCGGCTGTCGTGGCCGGCATCCGCCGGGGCCTGCTCGATTCCCCGGTGAAGGTCCACACGCACGGCGGCGACCTGAGCATCGCCTGGGATGGTGGCGCGGCCCCCGTGCGCATGACCGGCCCGGCCACAACGGTGTTCGAAGGCACCATTGACCTGGCCGCCCTGCCGGCGTGACCATAGGGGCCTGTGCGCCCCGCTTCGCTTTATCGCTGCATCCATGCGGCGGGGCTCCCCAACAAACTGCCGGGCACCCTGCCGCCGGCCAAACGATGGAGCACCCATGCCGCTGCACGACTTCCGCATCACTTCGGGCAAGCGCTTCAGCCTTGCCGGCTTCGACCCGGGCAGCAAGCCCTTCACGCAGGGCGACAAGGAAGTCGATCAGGCCCGCATCGCGCAGCTGAGCACGGAACTGGATCTCGAACAGGACATCTTCTACGCCGAACACCGGCGCAAGATCCTGGTGGTGCTGCAGGGCATGGACACCAGCGGCAAGGACGGCACCGTGCGTTCGGTGTTCCGCAGCTTTGATCCGCTTGGCATCCGCGTGGCCAGCTTCAAGGCCCCGACCCCGGAAGAACTCGCGCGCGACTACCTGTGGCGCGTGCACCTGCAGGTGCCCAGGGCAGGCGAGATCGTGCTGTTCAACCGCAGCCACTACGAAGACGTGCTGATCACGCGCGTGCATGGCTGGATCGATGACGATGAATGCGAGCGGCGTTACCGGCAGATCCGCGCGTTCGAGACGCTGCTGACCGAGACCGGCACCACCATCGTGAAATGCTTCCTGCACATCTCGAAAGACGAGCAGAAGGCGCGACTGGAAGCGCGCCTGGCCGATCCGCAGAAGCAGTGGAAATTCGATACGGTCGACCTGGCCGAGCGCAAGCACTGGAAGGCCTACATGGACGCCTACGAGGCGGCCATCGCGGCCACCAGCACGCCGGAATGCCCGTGGTATATCGTGCCGGCGGACTCCAAGACCCACCGCAACCTGATGGTGGCCGAAATCCTGTCCGAGGTGTTCCGCCAGCTAAGGCCGGCCTATCCGCCACCGCAGGCCGACCTGGCCAAGGTCAGGATCGAGTAGCGCGATCGCGGCAGCGCTGCCGCCGCGTCATCACTCGCGGTCGCCGTTGCCGCGGTGCACGTCGTGGGTGGCGAACGGGTGTTCGCGGCTCGGCATTGCCAGCCAGTGCGGATGGCGCAGCGTTTCGCGGATATCGTCGAGTCCGCTGGACCAGTGCTCGTGCATGGCGAGCGAGCCGAACTGGTAGTCCTTGGCGCTGTTCTCGAACGACTTGTCGCGATAGATCAGCTGGATCACATTGCGGCGCGCGTCGCACGCATGCTCGGCCGCGCGCCGGTACCAGGCGTCGTCACGCTTCGAAGGCGGCACCAGCGCCATCACTTCACTGAGCATGCGCCGGAAGTTCTGCTGCTCGCGCATATAGTCGGTGATCGTGCGCGTGCGGCTAGAGTACTGGATATCCTTCTGGCGCTCGGCCACGTCGCTGAGATCGTGCGGCAGCTTGCCGCGTGCGCTCCAGAGATCTACCTGGAAGATCAGCGCGTCGCGGCGCGGCTGGGCCGTCAGCACCTCGGCCAGCGGCGTGTTGGAGACCAGGCCGCCGTCCCAGTAGTACTCGCCGTCGATCTCCACCGCCGGGAAGCCCGGCGGCAGCGCGCCGGACGCCATGAAGTGCTCGGGGCGCAGGGTGTCGCGCGTATTGTCGAAATAGGCGAAGTTGCCGGTGCGGACATTGACGGCGCCCACCGACACCCGCATCTCCTTGGGCCGGTTGATCAGGTCGAAATCGGCAAAGCGCTCGAGCGTGGCCTTGAGCGGCGTAGTGTCGTAGTAGCTCGCGCGCGTCGGGTCGGAGTAGCGCGTGACCAGCTCCAGCCAGTTGCGCGGCAGGAAGAATCCGCGCTGGCCTTCAAACATTGCGCGCGCGGCGTGCAGGCCGTCAAACCAGACGCGCAGCGGCTCGGGCCAGGACTCCGCGTTTTCGAACATTGCCGAATGCGAAAGGCTTGGCAGCCAGGGCTGTGCGCAGATGTACTCCCAGAACGCGCGCAGTTGCTCCACGCGCCGCTCCGGCGGATTGCCGGCAATGATCGCCGCATTCAATGCACCGATGGAGATGCCTGCGACCCAGTTCGGGTAAATGCCGCCTTCCGCAAGCCCCTGGTAGACGCCCGCCTGATAGGCACCGAGCGCCCCGCCGCCCTGCAGCACCAGCGCGCGCACGGCGTAGGCCTCATGGGGCGGACGGCCCGGTTCGGGGCCTTTGGGCAGGTCTTCCTCAGGCCCGCACTGTTGTACCGGCGTCGCCTTGCGCGTCCGCGCGGGTGTTGCTCGCCGCTTCACGGCTTCCTGGGTTTCCTGCCGTTCCTTGCCCGCCACGCCATGCTCCTTGCCGAGTGAAGAGTCCTGCCGCGGCGCCCGGCGCCGCGATTTCCGTCAGACGCCGTAGCGCTGCCGGTAGGCAGCCACCGCCTCGCGCGAGGCCGACAGCGACGGATTGTTCGATGCGTCGAGGTAGGCCAGCAAGTCCTTCAGGCTGGCAATGGCGATCACGGGCACGCCGTATTCGCGCTGCACGTCCTGCACCGCCGAGTGCGTGCCGATCTGCTCGGCGGTCCCGCTCTTTTCCATGCGGTCCAGCGCAATCAGCACGGCGGCGGGTTCGGCACCCGCGGCACGGATCAGCTGCATCGATTCGCGTACCGAGGTGCCCGCGGAGATCACGTCATCGATGATGACGACCTTGCCCTGGAGCTTCGCGCCGACCAGGGTGCCGCCCTCGCCATGGTCCTTGGCTTCCTTGCGGTTGTAGGCGAAGCCGACATCGCGGCCCAGGCCGGCCAGCGCCACCGCGGTGGCCGAGGCCAGCGTGATGCCCTTGTAGGCCGGCCCGAACAGCACGTCGAATTGCACGCCCGAGGCCAGCAGGGTTTTCGCATAGAATTGCGCCACCTGGCCCAGCATGGCGCCCTGGTTGAACAAGCCGGCATTGAAGAAGTACGGCGACTTGCGGCCCGCCTTGGTGACGAACTCGCCAAAGGACAGCACGCCGGCGTCCAGCGCGAAGCGGATGAAGGTCTGGCTGAGGTCCGGCTGGCCCGCTTGCTGCGTAGTCGAAGGCGTGGTCTGCTGCGTCATCTTTTCTCTCTGAATTCAAAAATTTCCCGCATGTTACGGATTATCAGCGCCAACCTCAACGGCATCCGCTCCGCGTCCAAGAAGGGCTTTTTCGAGTGGATGGGCAAGCAGGACGCGGACATGGTCTGTGTACAGGAACTCAAGGCACAGGCCGCCGACATGACTGAAGCGTTCCTGGCGCCACATGGTTACCACGGATATTTCCACTACGCCGAGAAGAAGGGCTACAGCGGTGTCGGCCTCTACACACGACACAAGCCCGAGCGCGTGGTCACCGGCTTCGGCAACCCTGAGTTCGACGGCGAGGGCCGCTACGTCGAAGTGCAGTACCCGCACCTTGCCGTAATCTCTGTCTATGTGCCATCCGGCTCGAGTTCTGAGGAGCGCCAGCAAGCGAAGTTCCGCTTCATGGAGGCTTTTCTGCCGCACTTGCTGCAGCTGAAGGCCAGCGGGCGCGAAATTGTGCTGTGCGGCGACGTGAACATCGCGCACAAGGAAATCGACATCAAGAACTGGAAGGGCAACCTGAAGAACTCGGGCTTCCTGCCGGAAGAACGCGCGTGGATCGGTGCGCTATTCGATACGCACGGCTATGTCGACGTATTCCGCCAGCTCGACCCGCGCCCCGAGCAATACACCTGGTGGAGCAACCGCGGGCAGGCCTATGCCAAGAACGTCGGGTGGCGTATCGATTACCACCTGGCGACCCCGAAAATTGCCACCACAGCGCATGTGTGCTCGATCTATAAAGATGAGAAGTTCAGCGATCACGCGCCGCTGTCTATTGATTACAACTATCCGCTCTGACAGCGGGCTTCAGGCCGCCCGGACTTCCGCCAGGAGTTCGGGGTGGCGGTCACCTGTTAGGTTAAATTTCACAAGTCGCGAAACACGCCAGATCGCAATAATCCAATCGGTACAAACCCCTGCGACTGGCCCCCAAGCCCGCTACAATGCAGGTTCGCCCCTGCGCCCGGCAGGAGACGTTTCGCATTCCCGCATTTCAAAGAGCGAGTTCGCCATGGTTTTCAAAGTGTTCGTCGATGGTCAGGAAGGCACTACCGGTCTCCGGTTGCTTGACTATCTTTCCGGTCGTTCCGACGTGGACCTGCTGCGCATTGCTGATGACAAGCGCAAGGATCCGGCCGAGCGAGCACGCTTCCTGAACGCCGCCGACGTCGCCTTCCTGTGCCTGCCGGACGTGGCCTCGCGCGAGGCCGTGTCGCTGGTGACCAACCCGAATACCTGTGTGATCGACGCCAGCACGGCGTTCCGCACCACCGACAGCTGGGCCTACGGCCTGCCGGAACTGGTGCGCGGCCAGCGCGAGAAGATCCGCGCGAGCAAGCGCATCGCGGTGCCGGGCTGCCACGCCAGCGCCTTCGTGCTGGCGGTGCGCCCGCTGGTGGATGCCGGCGTGCTGCCGCGCGACTATCCGGTCTCGGCGTTCTCGCTGACCGGCTACAGCGGCGGCGGCAAGAAGATGATTGCCGACTTCGAGGCCGGCGGTAACCCGAAGCTGAACAGCCCGCGCCCGTACGCGCTCGGCCTGCAGCACAAGCACCTGCCCGAGATGCGCGTGCAGGGCGGCCTGGCGACCGAACCGATCTTCAACCCGATCGTCGGCAACTTCTTCAAGGGCCTCGCCGTGACGGTGCCGGTCTATGCCGACCGCCTGGCGCGCAAGGTCAGCCCCGAGCAGATCGTCGACATCTATCGCCAACACTATGAAGGCGAGCAGTTCGTGCGTGTGCTGCCGTACAACGGCGCCGACAACCTCGACGACGGTTTCCTCGACGTGCAGGCCAACAACGACACCAACCGTGTCGACCTGTTCGTGTTCGGCACGCCCGAGCGCCTGAACCTGGTCGCGCGCCTGGACAACCTGGGCAAGGGCGCGGCCGGCGCGGCGGTGCAATGCATGAACGTGCATGTGGGCGCCGACGAGGCGACCGGTCTGCAGGCCTGACCGCTCTTCCCGCTCCATCAAAAAAGCCGGCATTGCCGGCTTTTTTGCTGTCTGCGAAAGGGGTCAGCGTTTCAGCGGACGCTGGCGGTCGTCGTCGCCGGAATCGACCGGCGCATCGCCAAGGTTGGCCATGTTGGCACGATATGGCGGCAGGCGGTCCACGGTGGTGTTGATGGCCCGCGCGTAGAGCGGCAGTACCTCTGGCATGTGCTTCTCCAGGTCGGCAATGCGGCTGCGCCCGGATGGGTGCGTCGACAGGAATTCGGAGCCGGACTGCGTGACCTTGGCCATCTTCTGCCACAGCGTCACGGCAGCGCGCGGGTCATAGCCCGCCCGCGCCGCGATATCCATGCCGATCAGGTCGGCCTCGCTCTCGTCCGCGCGCGAGAAGCGCAGCGTCAGCAGTTGCGCGCCGGTGCCGAGCGCCATATTGCCGAGATTGCCGAAGCCGAACAGCTGCGAGACGACATTGGCGCCAAGGTTGGTGATTTCCGACTTGGCGGCGCGCTCGCGCGCGTGTTCCTGCAGCGCGTGCGCGATCTCGTGGCCCATGGCCATGGCGATCTCGTCGTCGGTCAGCTTGAGCTGGTCGAGCAGGCCGGTATAGAACGCGATCTTGCCGCCCGGCATGCAGAAGGCATTGACCTGTTTCGAGCCGATCAGGTTGATCTCCCACTGCCACTGGCGCGCGCGCTCGTTCCAGCGCGCGGTTTCCGGCAGCAATCGCTTGCCGATCGCGCGCAGGCGCTGCAGCTGCGGATTGCTCTCGCCGGCCAGCGCATGCTTGGCGATCGCCTCCTGCTTGATCTGCTCGTACTCCTGCGCGGCCTGCTGCTCGATCACCTCGACCGGCACGATCTTGCGCACCTCGGAGCCGCCGCGCCGCAAGCGAATGCCGTCCTCCTGTCCGTCCTGCTGGGCCAGCGCCAGCGGCGCAACCGTCATCGCCGTCATCGCCGCACCAACGGACAGCGCGCAGGCCATGCGGGACAGGACAGGGCGCAGAACACCTGGCGGGCGGCGGGACATGTTTGGTTCCTGGGGGGCAGTAGGGAAAGCCGGGAGCAGTCGGGCAAGGAGCGGGCAAACGGGTGATGCAATAATACACGGCGCCCACGCAGCCGCGCGGCGCCATCCGCCCATGCCATCCATGACTTTCCAGGACTACCTCGACATCTTCCGCAACCGCCGCATCGGCGCCATGCTGGCGCTGGGCTTCGCCTCCGGGCTGCCGCTGGCGCTCACGTCCGGCACGCTGCAGGCGTGGATGACGGTGGAAGGGCTCGACATCAAGACCATCGGCTTCTTCTCGCTGGTCGGCCAGGCCTATATCTTCAAGTTCCTGTGGGCACCGCTGATGGATCGCTACACGCCGCCGCTCCTGGGCCGGCGCAAGGGCTGGCTGCTGGTCACGCAGATCGGCCTGGTGCTCGGCATCGCCGCCATGGCGTTCTGCCCGCCGCGTGAAGCGCTCTGGACGCTGGCGGCCCTGGCCACGCTGGTGGCCTTCCTGTCCGCGTCGCAGGACATCGTGTTCGACGCCTACAGCACCGACGTGCTGCGCCCGGCCGAGCGCGGCGCCGGCGCCGCCGTCAAGGTGCTGGGCTACCGGCTGGCGATGCTGGTCTCCGGCGGGCTCGCGCTGTGGCTCGCGGACCGCGTGATGGGCTGGCCGCAGATGTACCTGCTGATGGCCGCGCTGATGGGCGTCGGCATCGTCACGCTGCTGTGGGCGCCCGAGCCCGACGTGCCGGCGCGCGCGCCGCGCTCGCTCGAAGAAGCCATCGTGGGCCCGCTGCGCGATTTCTTTTCACGCCCCGGCGCGTGGTCGCTGTTGCTGCTGATCGTGTTGTACAAGCTGGGGGATGCGTTTGCCGGCAGCCTGTCCACGACCTTCCTGATCCGCGGCGTCGGTTTTTCCGCCGGCGAAGTCGGCATCGTCAACAAGACGCTGGGGCTGGCCGCGACCATCGTCGGCGCGCTGTTCGGCGGTACGCTGATGGTGCGCCTGGGACTGTACCGCTCGCTGATGCTGTTCGGCGTGCTGCAGGCGGTGTCCAACCTGGGCTACTGGATCCTGGCCGTGACGCCGCCGCACCTGTGGTCGATGGGCGCGACCATCGCGATCGAGAACCTGTGCGGCGGCATGGGCACGGCGGCATTCGTGGCGCTGCTGATGACGCTGTGCAACCGCTCGTTCTCGGCCACGCAGTACGCGCTGCTGTCGGCGCTGGCTTCGGTGGGCCGCGTCTACGTCGGGCCGACCTCCGGCTACATGGTCGAAGCTTGGGGCTGGGCGCCCTTCTACCTCGGCACAGTGCTGGTGGCGCTGCCCGGCGTGCTGCTGCTCTGGGCCATGCGCCGCACCGTCCATCGCTACGAGGCCCAGGCGCGCGAAGCGATCGCCTGACCCCGGCCCTGACTTATTCCTTGTAGTACACGATCTGGTGCGACGTGGCGAGCAACTCGCCACCTGCGCTCCAGACCTGCGCGCTCTGGTCGAAGAAGCCCTGGCGGAATACCTGGGCCCGCGCGCTGCACAGCACGTGGCTGTCGCCGAGCGCGGCCAGCGTGGCCGCATCGGCATGGAAATAGGTGGTCAGCGACACCGTGCCCGCCGGCACGAAACCGGCGCGCTTGAGAAAGATGCGCGGATAGAAGCTGTCGCACCATGCGGCCACGGCGGCGAAGTCCGGCGTGCGGGCCGGCTCGTCGCGCAGCCAGAATTGCGTCAGGCTGTCAGGGTGTTCCGTGCCCGGCTCGGTGGTCGGCTTGGCGCCGCGGAACGGGCGCACGTCATAGGACTTGAGCCAGCGCACGGGCGCAAACCCGGCCATGGCCGGCACTTCATCGGCCGCAGGCGCTTCCGGCCGCACCGCCTCCGCGCACCACCACGTCTCGCGCCGCAGCGAGAACACCGCGGTGGCCGTGGTGGCCACCGCGTCGCCCTGGCGCAGTTCGATCTGCCAGTGCTGGGTCGAGCGGTTGGTACGCGTGGGGCGCGCCTCGATCTCGAACGGCCCTTCGGCGATCGGCCCCGCGAAGTTGACTGTCAGCGCGAGCGGATCGCCCAGGCGCTGCGGATGCTGCAGGGCCGCCTGCAGCAAGGTCGCCGCCGTGATGCCGCCGAACGGCCCGATCATGTTCCAGTAGGCCGGCGTGGTGCGGCCCAGGAAGCGATGCTCGCCGGCCGGCTCGAGTACGAGCGCGTCGTCAAAGGGGTGCAGCAGCGTGGCGGCGGCAGCGGCGGTAACAGTCTGGGGCGCGGAAGTCATGGCAAATAGCACGGTCGTTCGATAGCTGCCTACATTAGCCGTAGTCAGGGTCCGCGTCAATGCCAATCCGCCGTCAGCCCCGGGCCCGGATCCGCAGCGGCACCGTCCAGCCAAGCTGGTTCGCGATCACGCCGAGCAGCACCAGGCCCATGCCGGCGAGCTGCAGCGGGCCCAGCACGACATGGAAGACCGTCACGTCGATAACGATGGCCACCAGCGGGTAGACGAACGACAGCGTCGCGATCGACACCACGTTCAGCCGCTGGAAGGCCCCATAGAGCAGCGTGTACATGAACCCGGTATGTACCAGGCCAAGCGCCAGCAGCGCCCCCCATGCGCGCCCGTCGAAGCTGGCCAAGGCCGGGTGCGCCAGCGGCGCCAGCATAAGCACGCCGATCACCATCTGCAATCCGGCGATCTGGCCGGGCGGGATACCCTGCAGCCGCCGCGTCGCCATGGTAGTGATGGCGTACAGCAGCGCCGCGAGCATGGCCAGCCCGATCCCGGCCAGCATGGACAGGCCCTGCGCGCCGTGCTCCAGGCCCGTGATCAGCATCACGCCGGCGAATGCCAGCAGCAGCCACGGCAGCCGGCCGAACGGAAACGGCTCGCGCTGGACTACGGCCGTCAGGATAAGCAGGAAGAACGGCTGGGTGTGATAGACCACGGTGGCGATCGAGATCCCGCTGTAGGCATAGGCCGAGAACAGGCACAGCCAGTTGAGGATCAGCGTCACGCCGCCGAGCGCCAGCCAGCCCAGGCGCGTCTTGTCGAGCCGCACCCAGCCGCGCTGCAGCGTCAGCACGCCGAGCAGCGACGCGCCGCCGAACAGGCAGCGGAAGAACACCACGTCGATGGTTGGCTGGCCGCTGGTGACCACGAACCAGCCGATGGTGCCCGACAGCGCCATCGCGGCAACCATGCGCCAGGTGCCGCCGGCGCCCGCTTGTTCAGATGTCATGAAATGCTCCGGTGAATCGTGCCGGCATTGTTCCACCATGCCAGGCAGTCAACAATCCATCCGGAACTCAATTAGTATTTGACTTCAAGTCACAAGAAGCGGAGCCCGTTATGCAGGCTGCATCACTGAACGCGATGACGGTGTTTGCACGCGTGGTGGAATGCGGCAGCTTTTCCGCCGCCGCACGGGACCTGGGCATGACTGCGTCGGCCGTCAGCCGCCATGTCTCGCGGCTTGAAGCCACGCTCGGCGCAAGCCTGCTGCAGCGCACCACGCGGGCCTTTGCCCTGACCGAACTCGGCCATGCCGTCTATGCAGCCTGCGCGCGCATGACGGCAGCCGCGCGCGAGGTCTCCGCGCTTGGCACCGACCATGCCGGCGAGCCGCATGGCGTGCTGCGCATCAGCGCCCCGGTCGTGTTCGGGCAGACCTGGCTGGCACCGCGCCTGCCGGCGCTGCTGGCGCGCTACCCGGCGCTGGAGCTGCAGGTGACGCTGGCCGACCGCATGGTGGACCTGGTGGAAGAAGGCCTGGACGTGGCGATCCGCATTGCGCGCGAACTGCCGCCGGGCCTGGTGGCGCGGCCATTGCGCGAGGTGCGCTACCGGCTGGTGGCGTCACCGGCGTGGGTGCGCGAGCACGGGGCGCCGGGGCGGCCCGAAGACCTGCCGCACGCGCGCTGCCTGTACCTGGGCTATGGCGCGTTCGGCGAGCGCTGGTCGCTGCGGCACAGGGCCTCGGGCGATGACGTCACCGTGCGCATCCCGCCGCGCTTCACGCTCAATAACAGCGTGGCGATCGTTGCCATGGTGGAACGCGACGCGGGCATCGGGCTGGTGCCCGATTTTTCCGCCGCGGACGGGCTGGCGGCCGGGCGGCTCGCCACGGTGCTAGACGATTGGGACATCCTGGAGCCCTATGTCGGCACCGCCTATGCGGTGTACACCCCCACGCGGCACGTGCCGCCCAAGGTGCGAGCCTTCGTCGACCACCTGGTCGACACGGCGTCAGCTCCCTGACGCCAGTCCGCTCAGGCCGAGCAGACCCGGTACACCGCCAGGCTGCCGCGCCAGTTCACGCCCCAGTTCACGGTGATGCCTTCGTGCATGACTACGCGGTCGAGCACGCGCAGGCCCACCTTGGGCGCCAGCGCCTCGAAGTCGCTGATGGTCAGCACGCGCACGTTCGGCGTGTTGTACCACTGGTACGGCAGCGATTCCGACACCGGCATGCGCCCGCGGAACACCGACAGTCGGTGCGGCCAGTAGCCAAAGTTCGGGAACGAGACAATGCACTCCCGCCCGACGCGCAGCGTGTCGCGCAGCACCTGCGCGGTATTGTGGATGGTCTGCAGCGTCTGCGACAGGATCACCGTGTCGAAGCTCTTGTCCTCGAACAGCGCCAGGCCGCCTTCCAGGTTCTGCTGGATGACATGGACGCCCTTCTGCGCGCAGGACAGCACGCCTTCGTCGCGGATCTCGATGCCGTAGGCCTGCACTTCGAGTTCGTCCTGCAGCACGCGCAGCAGGCTGCCGTCGCCGCAGCCGAGGTCGAGCACGGTGGACTTGGGTTCGACCCAGCGGGCAATCGCGCGGAAATCGGGCCGCAGCGCCAGGATGTTCGGATTGGCCAGGGCGTTCATGCGCCGATCTCCTCTGCGATGCGGTCGTAGTAGGCACGCATCAGGTTGTGGTAGCGCGGATCGTCCAGCAGGAAGGCGTCGTGGCCATGCGGCGCGTCGATCTCGGCGTACGAGACCGGGCGCTTGTTGTCGAGCAGCGCCTTGACCAGCTCGCGGCTGCGGTTCGGCGCGAAGCGCCAGTCGGTGCTGAAGCTCGCCACGAGGAAGCTCGCCTGCGTCTGCGCCATTGCGCGCGTCAGGTCGCCGCCGTAGGCCAGCGCCGGGTCGAAATAATCGAGCGCGCGCGTGATCAGCAGATAGGTGTTGGCGTCGAAGTACTCGGCGAACTTGTCGCCCTGGTAGCGCAGGTAGCTTTCCACCTGGAACTCGACGTCGAACGAGAAGCGGATGTCTTCGGACTTCAGCTCGCGGCCGAATTTCTCGGCCATGTCCTCATCCGACAGGTAGGTGATATGACCGATCATGCGCGCCACGCGCAGGCCGCGCTTGGGCTTCACGCCATGCGCGTAGTAGTTGCCGCCGTGGAAATCGGGGTCCGACAGGATCGAGCTGCGCGCCACCTCGTTGAAGGCGATGTTCTGCGCCGACAGCTTGGGCGTGGACGCGATCACGATGCAGTGGCGCAGGCGCTGCGGGTACATCAGGCTCCAGGCCACCGCCTGCATGCCGCCGAGGCTGCCGCCCATGACCGCGGCGAACTGCGTGATGCCGAACGCGTCGGCCACGCGCGCCTGCGCGTTGACCCAGTCCTCCACCGTCACCACCGGGAACATCGCGCCATAGGGCACGCCCGTGGCGGGGTTGGTGCTCATCGGCCCCGTGGAGCCGAAGCACGAGCCCAGGTTGTTCACGCCGATGACGAAGAAGCGGTTGGTGTCGAGCGGCTTGCCCGGGCCCACCATGTTGTCCCACCAGCCCACGTCACGCGGATCGTCCGCATAGACGCCGGCCACGTGGTGCGACGCGTTGAGCGCGTGGCAGACCAGCACGGCATTGGAGCGGTCGGCGTTGAGCGTGCCGTAGGTCTCGACCATCAGGTCATAGCCGGCGATCGACGAGCCGTTGCGCAGCTTCAGCGGCTCCTGGAAATGCATGCGCTGCGGCGTGACGACGCCGACGGAATCATTCGGCAGCGTGAGCGCGGCAGGCGGCAAGGCGACATCAGTCATGGAATCGGCCCACATAAAGCAGGCATAAAAAAACCCGACCGGCAGTGCGTATGAAGCGTCGCAGCCAAGTCGGGCGTTCGCGGTATTCCGCGTGCCGGCGTGAATCCCGATACTGCCTGGGGGCGCCGACCCAACCTCTTTAGCCGCATTTATATTCGCAGACGGAGAATCCAGGATTTTCCAGGACCATCCGGCTGCAGCGCGCCCGCAAGCCAGTCATCAAATCGGCGCGACCGGCAGATTATAGAGCAAACCACGGAGCAAACGGCGCGGCGTGACGCGAACTACCCAAGCAGCACGCGCAGCTGCGCTTCCGCGCGCTCGCCGGGCGACTTTCGGAAGCCGCTCTTGGCATAGCGGTGCCACTGGCCCTGCACGTAGGCCATGACCAGCGCGCCGCGCAGCGCGATGTCGGCATCGGCCGGGAACGCACCCTGCGTCACGGCGATCTTCAGGCACTGGCGCAGCGACGCCTCGATCCGGTCGACCATCTGGTTGATGCGCTCCTGCAGGCGCTCGTGCTCGCCCACCAGCGCCTCGCCCGTCAGCACGCGCGTCATGCCGGGGTTCTTCTCGGCGAACGACAGCAGCATGCGCACGATCGCCTGCACCTGGCGCAGGCCGTGTTCTTCGTTGGTCGTGATCTGGTTGATCAGGCCGAACACGGTCTGCTCGATGAAGGCGATCAGCCCTTCATACATCTGCGCCTTGCTGGCGAAATGGCGGTACAGCGCCGCCTCCGACACGCTCAGGCGCGCGGCCAGCGCGGCGGTGGTGATCTTTTCCCCGCGCGGATGCTCGAGCATGGCGGCCAGCGTCTGCAGGATCTGGACACGACGCTCGCCCGGACGCGGGCGCTTGCGCGCCGGCGGCGCGGTCTCGGCGGCCTGCGCGGCGTCCTGCCCGTCCGGCAGGACCGCCTCCGGCGGTGTTCCGTTGCTTTCCATCATGACCCGGTTCTCCGCAATCTGCGTTGTAGTTGGTGCATCGATTGTACTTTTATGTCCACAAAGGCCGGCCGGTTCGGCACGCGTGCCCGCACGCGCGGGACATGGTCCGGCTGTGACTGCGGGGCCAGCGCCGTGCCGCCGGCAGCGGGGGGTACCTGGGATTCGGCCGCGACCAGCGTCACCGAGTGCTCCTGCGCGGCATGGCTGGCGTGCTGGCGGTCTTCCGCCTCCAGCGTCGAGCGCACCGCGGCGTCGCGGCGGTTGCCGGCCGTCTCGGGCGCGGGCGCCGCGTGCGGGCGCGAAGGCGCGATCGTGCGCAGGTAGCCCGTCACCCACGCGGTGCGGATGCCCATGCCGGCGTAGCGCTTGAGGTGTGACAACGTGTCTTCCACCAGCACGGCGCGGTGCGGCGCAATGCCGGCCTGCGCCAGCAGTCGGCGCAGCATGCGCCGGTCGGGCTTGGGGCGCAGGTGCCCGTGCACCCACATCTGCTCGATGGCCACCACGCGCTCGAAGCAATGGCCGATGCCGGCAATGTCCAGCACCGCGCGCGCATAGTCCTGCGGCGCGTTGGTGACGAGGATCTTGCGCCCCGGCAGCCGGCGCAGGTGCGCGGCCAGCCCGGGCCGCACGCGCACCATGTCGGCCAGTTCCGGGAACTCGTGCGCGGCGCGCAGGAAATCCGCCGGGTCCACGCCGTGGTGGCGGATCATGCCGAGCAGCGTCGCCCCGTAGCGCTGCCAGTAGTCGACGCGCACGCGGCTGGCGGTGGCCTCGTCGCAGCCGAGCACGCGCGCCACGTAGGCGGTCATCAGCCGGTTGATCGCCGGGAAGATCGCATGCGAGGCATCGTGCAGCGTGTTGTCCAGGTCGAACAGCCACACCGTGCCGCCGGACTGGTCGCCAGCCGGTTGCCGGCGCAGGCGCGCCCTGACGCGGCGCGGATTGGGAAGACTGGATGACACGCCGGACTGGTGGAATTGCAATGGGGGGGAAGACATCGGGCGGCGCCGGGCAGGCGCCACCCCGTGGATGCCGCTCAGTGCGAGCGGATCATCGTGCCGAACGCCTGCTCGGTCAGGATTTCCAGCAGCAGCGAATGCTCGATGCGGCCGTCGATGATGTGCACCGAATGCACGCCGCTCTTGGCGGCATCGAGCGCCGACGAAATCTTCGGCAGCATGCCGCCCGAGATGGTGCCGTCGGCAAACAGTTCCTCGATCTCGCGCGCGGACAGGTCGGTCAGCAGGTTGCCCTTCTTGTCCATCACGCCCGGGATGTTGGTCATCATCACCAGCTTCTCGGCCTTGAGGATCTCGGCCATCTTGCCGGCGACCACGTCGGCGTTGATGTTGTAGGCCTGGCCGTCGTCGGAGAAGCCGATCGGCGAGATCACCGGGATGAAGGCGTCGTCCTGCAGCGCCTTGACCACGGCCGGGTTGATCGCCTCGATGTCGCCCACGTAGCCGATGTCGATGAAGGCGCCCGGGTTTTCGCGGTCCGGCATCTGCAGGCGCTTGGCGCGGATCAGGCCGCCGTCCTTGCCGGTCAGGCCCACGGCCTGGCCGCCGTACTGGTTGATCAGCATCACGATGTCCTGCTGGACTTCGCCGCCGAGCACCCACTCGACCACTTCCATGGTCTCTTCGTCGGTGACGCGCATGCCCTGCACGAAGGTGCCGACCTTGCCGACCTTCTTCAGCGCTTCATCGATCTGCGGACCGCCGCCGTGCACCACCACCGGGTTCATGCCGACCAGCTTCAGCAGGATCACGTCGCGCGCGAAGCCGTGCTTGAGCTTTTCCTCGGTCATGGCATTGCCGCCGTACTTGACCACGATGGTCTTGCCGTGGAACTTGCGGATATAGGGCAGCGCCTCGGCGAGGATCTCGGCTTTGAGGGCGGGGGCAATGGCGGCCACCGCAGTCGCGGCAGGTCCGGGGTTGTCGGCGTTCATGGCTTGGGACATCCGTGAGATTCAACAGGTATGATGGCAAATCTGCCGCAAACCTGTGGGAAACTCGCGGGGATCGCCCGAAAGTGCGCCATAGGACCACGGCAGGCGCCGATTTTACAAGAATCCGCGCGGCGCGCGGACAGCCGGCCCCGGAGGCCCCGCACGAGCCGGCCCGATGCGCCGCGTGGGGCACGACACGGCGCGCCGGCGTCATCTTTGCGCAACAGCTCTCCAATCCCACGCGCCACGCCGCCCCGATGCCTCACGACACCGCCGACCTGGAGTCCCTGCGCCCCCACCTGCTGCGCTTTGCCCGGCTGCAGCTGCGCGACGAGGCGCTGGCCGAGGATGCGGTGTCCGACACCCTGCTGGCCGTGCTGGAACATCCGGAGCGCTTTGCCGGCCAGTCGGCGCTGAAGACCTACGTGATCGGCATCCTCAAGCACAAGCTCATCGACCTGCTGCGCAGCGGCCGGCGCGAGGTGCGCCTGGCCCTGGCCACGGACGAGGACGGCGAGGCCCGCTCCGAGCAGGATGCCTTCGACGCGCTCTTCAACCGCAACGGCCACTACCAGGACATGCCGTCCGACTGGGGCGACCCCGACCGGACGTTGGAGCGGCGCGAGTTCTTCGAGGTGCTGCAGGCCTGCGTCGATCGCCTGCCAGCGAAGACAGCGCGCGTTTTCATGATGCGCGAGTGGCTGGAGCTCGAGACCGAAGAAATCTGTCAGGATCTGCAGCTCAGCGCGACCAATGTATGGGTCATCCTGTACCGCGCCCGGATGCGCCTGCGCGAATGCCTGGAACTGAACTGGTTCGGGCTGCCACCCAAGGCCGGCAAGGCGCGCTGACCCGCCCGCAAGGAACCCATGTCCGACTCGCCACGCCCTCACCGCCTGCTGCCCGATTGCGAGGAGGTCCACCACCTCACCATGAAGGCCATGGACCGTCCGTTAGGCTGGGTGGAACGCCTGCGCATGCGCGGCCATCTGCTGATCTGCGCGGCCTGCACGCGCTTCGACGCGCAGATGCGGCTGATGCGCACGGCCATGCGTCGCATGGGCCAGGACGGCGATGAGCCGCCAGAGAACCCGTCATGACCGACCCATCCACCGTCCTCACCGGCCAGCTTCGTCCTGTCGAACACTGCAGCGAGTGCGGCGCGGGCTTCGTGTGCGGCTTCGTGGCCGGACTGCCCCAGTGCTGGTGCGCCAGCCAGCCGCTGCTGCCCGCGCGCAGGATCGTGCCGGATCGGCATTGCCTGTGCCCGGCCTGCCTGAAAAAGCGGCAGGCGGAAACTCAGGCGCCGGACTGAAGCGGCGGCGCCGCATGCGGCCGCGCGTCGTGCGCCGAACTCCACTGCATCACCACCATGCCGGCGACGATCAGCGCCGCGCCGGCCAGGCGCGCCGGCGTCAGCGCGCGCACCGCAAAGCCAGCCAGCCCGAAGTGATCGGCCAGCAGCGCCGCCGCCACCTGACCCGCGACCACCGCGGCAATAAAGCCCCCCGCTCCCAGACGCGGTGCCATGAGCAGCGCCGTCGTGATATAGAACACGCCGAGCACGCCGCCGGTCCACATCCACGGCGGCTGGCGAACCGCCTGCGGCAGCGCGGGCAGCGGCACCTTGAGGAACCACAGCAGCGGCAGGATCGCCGCAAGGCTGACCAGCAGGGACACTACGGTGGCCCAGAGCGGATGCCCGAGCCCACGGCCGAGCGTGGCGTTAGCGCCCGCCTGGAACGGGATCGCGGCACCAGCCAGCATGGCGGTGGCAAGAGGGAGAAGCGGGTTTGCGGGTAAGGTCGTGCCAGGCATGGCGCACTCCGTAAGGCAAGATTCGATACCTGACAGTGTGAGATATCGCAGAATGAATTTCCAATTCTGCTTTCATACGTTTATTATTCGCAGAATGAATAGCCTACGCGGAATCGACCTGAACCTGCTGGTGGTGCTGGAAGCACTGCTGGCCGAACGCCATATCTCGCGCGCCGCGCTGCGCCTGCACCTGAGCCAGCCCGCGGTCAGCCACGCGCTCGGGCGCCTGCGCCAGTTGCTCGACGATCCCATCCTGGTACGCGGCAAAGGCGGCCTGGTGCCGAGCGCGCGCGCCCATGAAATCGCCGGGCCACTGGCCGAAGCGCTCGCGCAGGTTCGCATCCTGCTCGGGCCGGGCGGATTCCAGCCGGCCACGGCGCGCCGCAGCTTCCGCCTGGCCATGTCGGACTATGGCGCGCTGGTGGTGCTGCCGCGGCTGCTGCGCGCGGTGCGCAAGGCGGCGCCGAATATCGACCTGGTGGTGACCCAGGCCAGCCGCGAAGCCATGACCGCGCAGGTGGCCGATGGCGAGATCGACATGGCGCTGGGGGTCTTCACGCATCAGCCGGAAGACGTGCACGCGGCCGCGCTGTTCGAGGAAAGCTATGCGTGCGCGGTCGATGCGGCCACAGTGCGCGACGCAGGCCGGCTGGACCAGGTGGCCTACCTGGCGCGTTCGCATGTGCTGGTAGCCACGCACAGCGAGCGCGTCGATGCCATCGACGCGGCCGTGGCCAAAATTGGCGGACGGCGCAAGATCGCCTGCGTAGTGCCGCACTGGAGCGTGGCGCCGGCGCTGATCGCGGGTACCAACCTGGTCCTGACCACGGCGCGCCGCAGCCTGGCGGCGCTGGAGGCAGACCCGCGCTACGCGGTGTTCGATCCGCCGTTCGCGCTCGAGAACTTCACCTTCAGCATGATCTGGCACGACCGCACGGACGCCGATCCGGGCCATACCTGGCTGCGCGAACGCGTGCAGGCTGCCGCGGCCAGTCAGGAATCGGACGAACCAATCAGCTTGCGCGGCTGACGCCGCACCGGCGCCTTGCCTGCCGCGCTGACCGTTTGCGGCGGACCCGGCTTGCGGCCGGCGCCCTTGTCACGCAGCGGTGGCGGCGCGCCCGTGCCGCCGCGGAACACCATCTTCTGGCGGGTACCAAGCTGCTTGTTGGCCATTGCTACCTCGCCGTCCAGACGTGCTTAGTTTTTGTGATCGCCGTGGCCGCCCTGGCTGGCCGTGCTGGCGGCCATGTCGCGCACTTCGGCGTTGACCTTCTGCTCGATCACCTTGCCGCCTTGCTCGATCTTCAGCGTGATGGGCACGGTGTCGCCCTTCTTGAGCTGGCCTTTCAGGTCCGTCAGCATCACGTGGTAGCCGCCGGGCTTGAGTTCCACGTCCTGCATCTTCGGCAGGTCCAGCGACTGGACCTGGCGCATGCGCATGACGTTGCCTTCCATCTTCATCTCGTGCAGCTCGGCCGCGCCGACCGGCGACGACACGCCGATCAGCTTTGCATTCTCATGCGCATGCAGCACCATGAAGGCGCCCGATGCGGTCTGGGTCGGGACCGTGCCGCGCACCCAGGCATTGCTGACGTCGACCTGCGCGAGCGCGGTGCCCGAGGCCAGCATAGCGAACGAAGCGGCCAGCGTGGCCGCGCGGAATTTGGCTTGCATGTGAGGCTCTCCCGAAAGCAGACATTAGACCATGCCGCCGACGGCTGGTGCCGGCGACGCGGATAACCCGATAGTCTGGCAGCGCCGGGACCGGGCAACCAATGCGGCAAGGTGTCGCACTTGGCGGTGCCCGGGGGCCGCATTGATACACTCGCGGCATGCATGCCGTCTCCGCCGCGACCCACCCGCCAGTCCTGACCAGCTCGCCGCCGCTTCCGGCGACCCCGGCCGCGCGCCCCAGCCTGGTAAGCCTGCGCCGGCTGTTCTGGCTGCGCTGGGCGCTGCTGGCCGGGCAGGCACTGGGCCTGATGTCGTGCGAGCCGATTATCGGCGTCGCCCTGCCGACCAGCCCCCTGCTGGTGGTCTTCGCGCTGCAGGCACTGTTCAACGTGCTGACCGGCCTGCGCCTGCGGCTGCACACCCGCCACGGCTCGGCGCCCCGCGAAGCCGAGCTGATGGGACAGTTCCTCGTAGACCTGACCGCGCTGTCGGCGATCCTGTTCTATACCGGCGGCGCCACCAACCCCTTTGTCTCGTTCTACCTGCCGGGGCTGGCCATCGCCGCGGCCATCCTGCCGTGGCGGCAGGTGGTGGCGCTCGCGTGCTACGCGCTGGCCTGCTACACGGTGCTACTGTTCGAATACCTGCCGCTGGACCTGCACGACCCGGACAAGGCGGTGAACTACCACCTCGCCGGCATGTGGCTGAACTTCGTGGCCAGCGCGGTGATGATCGCGCTGTTCGTGGCACGGCTTTCCGGCGTGCTGCGACAGCGCGAGGCGCAACTGCACCTGGCACGCGAGCAATTGCTGCGCGAAGCGCGCGTGGAAGACCTCAACGCCCAGGCGGCAGCCGTTGCGCACGAGATCGGCACGCCGCTGGCGACGCTGGCGGTCATCGCCGGTGAACTGCGCGGCGATGCCTCGGACCGCGCGCGCGGCGCCACGCCAGTGGCCGACTACCTGCCGGACCTGCTGACGGTCGAGCAGCAACTGGAGCTGTGCCGCACGATCCTGGCGCGCCTGCGCGAGGATCCGGCCACGCTGGAGCCGCAGTGTATCGATGCCTGGCTGGGCAGCTTCGCCGAGCGCTGGCAGCTGCGCCATCCCAATGCCACGCTGCAGGCCAGTGCCTCGCCGCAGGCTGGCGAACTCGCCATCGAGCCCGCCCGCGTGGGACAGATCCTGACCATCCTGCTCGACAACGCCGCGCGCAGCCAGCAGTCGGCCGGCCATGCACAGATGCCGCTGCGACTGGATATTGACCTCGAGCAGGGCAGCCTCGCGTTCCGCGTCAGCGACCACGGCGACGGCATTCCGCCCGCGCTGCGCGCGCAATTGGGCGAGGCGCCCGTGGCCAGCCCGCATGGCGGCCAGGGCATTGGCCTGTACCTGGCGCAGAGCGGTGCGCGTCAGATGGGCGGCGGGCTCGCGTGGCAGGACCGCCCCGGCGGCGGCACCATCGCCGAGCTGCGCGTGCCGGCCTCTCCTTCTCTTGCAGTCAATCCGTCATGACCGTTACCCACCACCCGGTTCCCGAAGCGACCGCGCCGGCAGGCTCGCCCTTTCTGGTGATCGACGATGACGCCGTCTTTTCCGGCACGCTGGCCCGCGCGCTGACACGCCGCGGCTACGCCGTGCAGGTCGCGCACAACGGCAGCACGGCGCTGGCGCTGGCCGCGCGCACGGCGTTCGCGTATGTCACGCTGGACCTGCACCTGGGCCCGCCGCCTGAAGCAGGCAGCACGGCCGCGGCCGAATCCGGGCTGCAGCTGGTGGGGCCGCTGCGCCAGGCGCTGCCGGATGCGCGCATCCTGGTCCTGACCGGCTACGCGAGCATTGCCACCGCGGTCGCCGCGGTCAAGCAAGGGGCGGATGAATACCTGGCCAAACCCGCGAATGTGGACTCGATCCTCACGGCTCTGATGGCAGGCATCTCGGAGGATGCGGCGGAAGCCGCGCTGGAAGAGCCGGTGCCGCTGTCGGTGGCCAGGCTCGAATGGGAGCATATCCAGCGCGTCCTGAACGAACACGGCGGCAATATCTCCGCGACCGCGCGCGCGCTCAACATGCATCGGCGCACATTGCAGCGCAAGCTGGGCAAGCGCCCGGTGTCGCGCTGAGCCCGCGGCGATCCCTTACAGGCGAAGCTGCACGTAGTCCCACTCGAGCGCATCGCCGGCGCCGTCGGGACCGTCGCCCTGCGCAACGACGCGCAAGGCGTCGCTCGCGTGGCGGTCCGCCAGCGTGAAAAGCTCCCCGGATTGCAGTGCAAGCGTAGCTGCGGCGACGGCCGCGGCGCCCAGGGTGCCGTGCTTCGGCGCGCCTGCGGCTGCGTCCGCCGGACGCACGCACAGAAAGGCAGTCGCTGCTGCGAGTGCGGTCAGCAGCCCGGTGGTTACCACCACCACGCGGCTGAATTGAGTCTTCACCATGTTTCCTCCTGCCAGTAGGTTGTTCGCATGCGGCGGCTACCGCATTTGCCATTCGGCTCAAGGTGCGCAAGGGTCGCATCGCCGGGCCGGTGTGCGCCAGCGTGCTTACCAATGCTTACCAACCTTACCGGCAAGTGGCACGCCGATACGCCCTGACATGAGGCGCTGACATAGGGACCGGCCTGGCCGGCTGCGGCACTACGCCGCATCGGGCGCCGGCGCGCGGCGCCGCGCGCAACGCTAGACTGGCGGGCTGACAAGGAGGACTCCATGCATTTCCCGCTTTCCCGGTGGCGGCACGCGCGCCTGTGGCTGGTGCCGGCCACGCTGATGGCGCTGTCCGCCACGGCATCGGCCCATATCGTCTTTGAACAGAAGCAGGCCGCGGCAGGCAGCTACTTCAAGGGCGCGCTGATGGTCGGCCATGGCTGCAACGGCAGCGCCACGCGCGCCATCACCGTCACCGTTCCCGAAGGCGTGCAGGGAGCGCACCCGCAGCCCAAGGCCGGCTGGCAACTGGAGGTCAGGCGCGCGCCGCTGGCCAAACCCGTCCAATCCCACGGCAAGCTGATGACTGAGGACGTGCGCACGCTGCGCTGGTTCGGCGGCACGCTGGCCGACGCGCATTTCGACGAGTTCGTGATGCTGATGAAACTGCCCGAACAGGGCGGCAAACTGTACTTCCCGGTGGTGCAGGAGTGCGAGAACGGCACGACCGAATGGACCCAGGTGCCGGCAGATGGCCAGACCACGCGCGACCTGAAATCACCGGCGGCGGAGCTGGAGGTGGCGGCGCCTGCGGGACACGAGCACGGGCACTCGCACTAGGGTCGGCTCATCGCTGTGAACGGGTCCTCCGGCTTGGGCCCGAGGCGAAAAGAAGAAGGGGCAGCCGCGGCATCCGGCTGCCCCTTCTTCATCCCGATACGGATCTAGAACGACCGTATCCGCTGGTAGCGCTGGTGCTAGTGGATCTGCATGCCGCGCATGGCATGAAGCCGCTCGTGGTGCAGGCGCAGCGCGTCATACTGGCGCTGGACCGCGGCCGTAGTCTCCGGCGGAAGCGGCTTCATCAGAACGGACTGGTACTGGCGCCTGGCTGTTTCTTCCTCACGCTCGCACAGCCCCAGCAGCGCATCGTCATCGTTCGGCGAGAGCATATGGCGCAAGGCCATCCAGCTACGCGCGAACATGCCGTTCATGCTGCCCCGGTCCGATGGTTCGCCGCCCATGGCGCTGACCATCGATTGCAGCTCCTTGGCCGAGGCGCGGCAGGTTTCCGCGGTACTGGCCAGGATGTCGCGAAGCTCCGCATTGCGTACGTCGCGGGCACCGGCCATGCAGGCCAGTTCGCTGTCCCTGTCGACCTCGATCAGCTGGTTCAGGGCGATCACGGTTTGTTTCTGGTTGACGTCCATGGAATTCTCCCAACACGCCCGGAGAACGGCCTTTCCGTCATTTTCCAGGCTTCGCAAGAAAAGGAGCCACGCGGTGTGGCCGACCCTGGGTGCATCGTTCGTGAACCCCGACGCTACCGATGGACCGTGTACCGCTGGACCCGATTGCCTGCGCCGTCACTGCGTCGGAGATCGGGCGCCTTTTCATGATAGGAAATGCATGGCGGGGGGATGAGGGCAAGGGTTTGGGGAATGGGTAATGTGGGTGCTTGGCAGGCGCTGCTGTTTCGCCGGCGTAGCCGGCGAGTCACTTTTTGTCCGAGCGACAAAAAGTAACCAAAAAGCGCGCTCAACCCCACCCTTCCCCATTCCCGCAATCCGGCGAAGGATCAAAAAAGGGCGCACTCCGGTACACCCCTCTCCGATCACGACCCGCCTACCCGCTTAGAGCACGTATCGAGACAGATCCTCGTTGACAGCAAGGTCGCCCAGCCGATCATTCACGTAAGCTTCATCGATCGTCACAGTCTCGCCCGACGACTTGCTCGCATGGAACGACAGGTCTTCCAGCAGCCGCTCCATCACCGTGTACAGACGGCGCGCGCCGATGTTTTCGACCTTCTCGTTGACCGAGAACGCGATCTCGGCCAGCCGGCGGATGCCGTCCGGCGCGAACTGCAGCTCGACCTCTTCGGTCTTCAGCAGCGCCTGGTACTGCTTGGTCAGGCTCGCGTCGGTCTGCGTCAGGATGGCCTCGAAGTCCTGCACGGACAGCGACTCCAGCTCGACGCGGATCGGGAAGCGGCCCTGCAGTTCCGGGATCAGGTCGCTCGGCTTGGACAGGTGGAACGCGCCCGACGCGATGAACAGGATGTGGTCGGTCTTGATCATCCCGTACTTCGTGCTGACCGTGGTGCCTTCCACCAGCGGCAGCAGGTCGCGCTGCACGCCCTGGCGCGACACCTCGCCGCCACCCAGTTCGCTGCGGTTGGCGATCTTGTCGATCTCGTCCAGGAACACGATGCCGTTCTGCTCGACGTTGGCGATGGCCTTGTGCTTGAGCTCTTCGTCATTGACGAGCTTGGCGGCCTCTTCATCGATCAGCAGCTTGAAGGCTTCCTTCACCTTCATCTTGCGGCGATGCTTCTTGCCCTGCCCCATGCCGGCGAACATCGAGCGGATCTGCTCGGTCATTTCCTCCATGCCCGGCGGGCCCATGATGTCCATGCTCGGCAGCCCGGCGGCAACTTCGAGCTCGATGTCCTTGTCGTCAAGCTGGCCTTCGCGCAGCTTCTTGCGGAACACCTGGCGCGTGTTGGAATCCTTCTCTTCGGGCTGCGAGAAGCCGATGTCGCGCGGCGGCGGCAGCAGCACGTCGAGCAGGCGGTCCTCGGCCGCGTCCTCGGCCTTGGTGCGCACCTTCTTCATCTCGGACTCGCGCGTCTGCTTGATGGCCATCTCGGCCAGGTCGCGCACGATGGTGTCGACGTCGCGGCCGACGTAACCGACTTCCGTGAACTTGGTCGCCTCGATCTTGATGAAGGGCGCGTCGGCCAGCTTGGCCAGGCGGCGCGCGATCTCGGTCTTGCCGACGCCGGTCGGGCCGATCATCAGGATGTTCTTGGGCGTGATTTCCTGGCGCAGCGGCTCCGCGACCTGCTGGCGGCGCCAGCGGTTGCGCAGCGCCACGGCCACGGCCTTCTTGGCCTTGTTCTGGCCGATGATGTGCTTGTCGAGTTCGGAAACGATTTCCGACGGGGTCATGGTATGCGACATGGTATCCGTTCAGTGGGGGCGGGCCGGCCCATGCGCGGGCCGGCCGGCGCTCATTCCAGCGTTTCGATGACGAAGTTGGTGTTGGTGTAGATGCAGAGTTCGCCGGCAATAGTGAGCGCCTTCTCGACCACGTCCTTGGGCGCGAGCTCGGTGTTTTCCACCAGCGCCTTGGCGGCCGATTGCGCGTACGCGCCACCCGAGCCGATCGCGGCGATGCCGCCCTCGGGATCGAGCACGTCGCCGTTGCCCGTGATGACCAGCGTGGTGTCGCGGTCAGCGGTAATCAGCATGGCCTCGAGCCGGCGCAGCGCGCGGTCCGAACGCCAGTCCTTGGCGAGGTCGACCGCGGCGCGGGTCAGGTTGCCCTGGTACTTTTCCAGCTTGGCCTCGAAGCGGTCCAGCAGCGAGAACGCGTCGGCCGTGCTGCCGGCAAACCCCACCAGCACCTTGCCGTTGTAGATGCGGCGCACCTTGCGCGCGGTGCCCTTCATCACGATATTGCCGAGTGTGACCTGACCATCACCGCCGAGCGCGACCTGATTGCCGCGACGGACGCTGACGATGGTAGTGCCGTGATACTGTTCCATGGTGGCTTCCGTGAATATGTCAGGACGGTAGGTGGCGACGCACCGGGCCGGTTTCAAGGGCCAGCCGGCCGCCGCATCGCCGGCCCGACTGACGCGCGATCAGACCAATATAGGACGCCACCGCGCCCGGCGCCGTTCGGCGGCACGCCGAAAACAAAAAGGCCATGCGCAGCGGCATGGCCTTTTGCTTGCAAGAACCGGGGCACGGACGGGCGCCCCGGGGGCTCTCGCATCACTCAGTCGGCATAGACGCCGGCCTTCTTGATCACCGGGGTCCACTTGTTGATCTCGGCGGTCAGGTAGTTGCGCAGCGAATCCGGCGTGGCGCGCTGCGCCGGCACCGCTTCGGCACCTAGTTCGGCCATCTTGGCGCGGAACGCCGGGTCGGTCACGGACTTCTGCAGCGCGGCCGACAGCTTGTCGATCACCGGCTTCGGCGTGCCCTTCGGCGCGTACATGGCGTGCCAGACCTTCACTTCGATGCCCGGCAAGCCTTGTTCCTGCGCGGTCGGCACATCCTTGAACGCTTCCACGCGGCGTGCCTGCATGGCCGCGTACGGCTTGACCGAGTTGGCCTTGAGGTGACCGGCCAGGTTGGTGGTCTGGTCGCACAGCAGGTTGACCTGGCCGCCCAGGATATCGGTCAGCGCCGGCGCCGCACCCTTGTACGGTACGGTGGTCAGCTCGGTCTGGATCGCGCTCTGAAACAGCAGGCCGCACAGGTGCGAGGCCGAACCAATGCCGGCATTGGCCAGCGACAGCTTGCTGGCGTTGGCCTTGATGTACGGCAACAGGTCCTTGAAGTTGTTCGGCGGCAGCTGCTTGTTGCCGACCATGATCATCGGCACGTCGGCGATCTCGCCGATCATCTCGAAGTCCTTGAGCGGATCGAAGCCCAGGTTGCGGTACAGCGCGGGGGCCGTGGCCATGCCGATATGGTGGATCAGCACCGTGTGGCCGTCGTTCTTGGACTGGGCCACCTTCTTGGCGCCGATGGTTCCGCCCGCACCACCAAGGTTCTCGATCACGACGGTTGTGCCCAGATGCTTGGACATGATCGCAGTCAGCTCGCGCGCTACCTTGTCGGTCGGACCGCCAGCCGAGAACGGCACCACGGCCGAGATCGGCTTGCCGCCCGGAAACTCCTGTGCCTGCGCGCCGGCATGTGTGGCCATTGCGCCCATTGCCGCGACCGCGGCGACCAACTTTGCAACTCGTTTCATAGTGCTCTCCTGTTCCTTCCGTCTGCAAAGCGCTGCCGGTGCCGGATGCCGCGTGTCGTGACGCGGTCCGTGCGCAATCAGGTGGGGTAGTCCCGTGGCGCGATCGACCATGGCTGTTGGCAGCGCGACCCTTTCGCCTGTATGGCGGCCCGGGCCGGGGGTCGATGTTAGCAATTGCAGACATCCAGGCGTAATCAGGGCTAACCCGCCTGCGCCCCTATACCACTGGGAGAAAGAAGAGGGGTCCCGCTAGCGGAAGAAGGCGAGCATTTCCTCCAGCAGCGGCTGTGGCGATTCCTCCGGAATGTAATGGCCGCAGTCCAGTGCCTTGCCGCTGACGCGGGTGCCGAGCGCTTCCCACAGCGCCAGCGGCTCGAAGCAGCGCGTCACCACGCCGTGTTCGCCCCACAGCACGCGCAACGGCATCTCCAGGTTGCGCCCGGCTTCGCGGTCGGCGCGGTCGTGCTCGAGGTCAATGGTGGCTGCCGCGCGATAGTCCTCGCACATGGCGTGCACGCGCGCCGGCTCGCGCATGGCCGCGGCATAGGCCGCCATGGCATCCGGCGAGAACGGCGACACGCCGGCATGGCGCAACCCGAGCAGCTTGTTCAGATAGAGATCGGGTTCCGCGTTGAGCAGCGTCTCGGGGAACGGCGCGGGCTGGATCAGGAAGAACCAGTGCCAGTACGCCGCGGCGAACATCATGCTGGTGCGCTCGTACATGTCCAGCGTCGGAGCGATGTCGAGCAGCATCAGCCGCTCGACCGCCTGCGGATGGTCCACGGCAAGGCGGTGCGCCACGCGCGCGCCGCGGTCGTGGCCGCACAGCGCGAAGCGGTGGAAGCCGAACGCGGCCATGATGTCGACCTGGTCCTGGGCCATGGCGCGCTTGCTGTAATTCTCGTGCCCGGCGTTTCCGGCCGGCGCCGAGCTGTTGCCGTAGCCGCGCAGGTCGGTGGCGATGACGGTGAAATGATCGGCCAGCGCGGGCGCTACCTTGTGCCAGATCAGGTGGCTCTGCGGGTGCCCGTGCAGCAGCAGCAGCGGCGGCCCCGAACCGCCCTCTACGCCGACGATCTCGATGTCACCCACCCGGCGCCGGAAGGGTTCGAAGTTGGGGAACAGCAGCGCGCTTGCATCGTTCAGCATCGCTTGTCTCCGGTCTGTACCCGCTGGTGCGGGCTGGTGGCAGCCGTACGCTCCTTGCCGATCATAGGCGCAAACTCCGCATCGGGTATCCGGCACAGGCCACCCCGCGATGCGCTGCCGCCGGGCCGGCACGCCACACGCAACTGAATTGCAACAGCGCGGGGCCTATGGTTAAATCCTCCGCATGACCCGCCCCACCCCGAGCCAGCCCGACGCCCCGCCTGCGCCGGCCGTCTTCGAAGCAGCCCAGGAACGCCTGCGCCGGCTTGGCGCCCGCGTGACGCAGCCGCGGCTGTGCATCCTCGCCTGCCTGATCGGCAGCGACGAGCCCCTGACCCACCAGGCCGTGATCGACCACCTGCCTGGACACGGCGAGGCCATCGACCGCGTAACGGTGTACCGAGTCCTTGACTGGCTGGTGGAGCAAGGCGTCGCGCAGAAGCGCGCCGGCAACGACCGCGTGTTCCGCTTCAGCCTGGTCGAGCACGAGGCGGCACGCGCCGAGGTGCATCGCCAGCACAGCCACTTCCACTGCACGCGCTGCGACCGCACGTTCTGCCTTGACGACGCCAGCATGCCGGACCAGCCCGCGGCACCGCGCGTACCCAGCGGCTTTGCCATCGAACATGTCGAACTGACCGTGAACGGCGTGTGCGCCGACTGCGGCGCGCGCATGACGCGGCGCCCCGGCGGCACGTCCTGAGACGTCACCTATTCCCCCGGAGAATCCACCCATGTCCAAACTGATCCCGGTCACGATCCTGACCGGCTTTCTCGGCAGCGGCAAGACCACGCTGCTCAAGCGCATCCTCACCGAGCAGCACGGCATGAAGATCGCCGTCATCGAGAACGAATTCGGCGAAGAAAACATCGACAACGAGATCCTGGTGCAGGACGGCCGCGAGCAGATCGTGCAGATGAGCAACGGCTGCATCTGCTGCACCATCCGGGGCGACCTGGTGCAGGCGCTGTCGGACCTGATGACGCGGCGCGACGCGGGTGAGATCGACTTCGACCGCGTCGTCATCGAGACCACCGGCGTGGCCAATCCCGGTCCGGTGGCGCAGACCTTCTTCATGGACGACGAGATCGCCTCGCGCTACCTGCTGGACGCGGTGATCACGCTGGTCGACGCCAAGCACGGCCACCTGCAGCTCGACAAGCAGGAAGAAGCCCAGCGCCAGGTCGGCTTTGCCGACGCCATCTTCATCACCAAGTCGGACCTGGTCAGCGAAGCCGAAGTGGCCGACCTGCGCCACCGCCTGCTGCACATGAACCCGCGCGCGCCGATGCGCCAGGCCAACTTCGGCGAAACGCCGATCGACACGATCTTCGACCTGCGCGGCTTCAACCTGAACGCCAAGCTGGAGATCGACCCCGAGTTCCTCAGCGCCGATGGCCACGACCATGACCATGACCATGACCACGATCATGGCCATGACCACGACCACGACCACGAGCACGGCGAACACTGCGGCACGGACTGCGGCCATGACCACAGCCACGACCACCACAATCACCACCACCACACCGACCACATCGCGTCGTTCGTCTTCCGCAGCGACAAGCCGTTCCACTATGGCAAGCTCGAGGAATTCCTGTCCGGCATCCTGGCCGTCTACGGCGAAAAACTCTTGCGCTACAAGGGCGTACTATATATGGAGGGTGTGGACCGGAAAGTCGTGTTCCAGGGGGTCCACCAGTTGATGGGCAGCGATGTCGGCGCCAAGTGGGAGGAGGAGACTCCCGGCACCAAGATGGTGTTCATCGGCGTGGACCTGCCCCGGGATGCCATTCTCAAGGGCCTGGCCAACTGCCTGGCCTGAGTGCGGCAGCCGCCCCATGGCGGCCCCTCGCTACGTGTCGTCTCCGGCACGTCCCCCGTTCGGGGTACCGGGGAAACACCGAAGTTATGGCTAGGCCTTTTCCGTATCTTGGAAAAATTTGTTCAAGTACAATAGGCCGGATTTGATACTGGCGGCGCACCTTTTTCCCGCCACCAGTGTCTGCAGGGCGGCGGTTGTCGTCAGCACGAGGCAGGTCGCCGGCAGGTGCGGTCGCAGGGCTTCGTGCGGAGACCGCCCTCCGCTTGGGGTACCCGGCACGCGCCGTTCCATACCGACGCGAGAGAGAGGTGTCCCCATGACAGCCGCAACAAAGACGAAAGAAAGCCGCAGCAAGACAGGTAGTGCCGCGGCAGAGACGCTCAAGGCGCAGTCTGTGAAGGCTGCGCCAGCTCGCCGCGACGGTAAGGCTCACGCCGGCGCGGTCGAGGCCAAGGGAGGCCCGCGAAGCAGCAAGACTGCAGCCAGCCAGAGTGAAACGTCCGCCCCGCGCAAGCACGCGGACACAGCACCCGAGCGGACCCAGACGCCGCCGGTCGGATCAACAAGAGAATCAGCAGCAACCATGAGCAGCAACAAACTTCTGACTGAAGCTGAAATCCTGAAGATGAGCGACAAGGATTACATGAACGAAGCGCAACTCGCCTTCTTCAAGCATCGCCTTGAGCAGCTGCGTGACGAAATCCTGAAGAACGCTGATCAGACCACGGAACACCTGCGCGAAACGGTCATCGTGCCGGATCCGGCTGACCGCGCCACGATCGAGGAAGAGCACGCGCTGGAGCTGCGCACCCGCGACCGCGAGCGCAAGCTGCTCAAGAAGGTCGAGCAGTCGCTCGCCCGCATCGAGTCCGGCGACTACGGCTGGTGCGAAGAAACCGGCGAGCCCATCGGCGTGCCGCGCCTGATCGCCCGTCCGACCGCCACGCTGTCGCTCGAAGCCCAGCAGCGCCGCGAACTGCGCCAGAAGCTGTTCGGCGACTGAGCCGGGCGCCCGCTCCTGCCCCCCCTGACGGCCCGGATCTCCGGGCCGTTTTACTTTGTCGCGGCGCGGTGACGGCACTACCATGGTGGAAGCCTGCCGGCTGTCGGCGGCAGGGCCTTTCTGGTACAGTCGCAACTTTGTTGCAATAACAACCGGCACGCCTGACTGCGTGCCCCGCGCATCCTCTTTCATTCCCATGGCCGATCGCCTACCCGTTACCGTGCTGTCCGGATTCACTGGTGCCGGCAAGTCCACCTTGCTGCAGCACCTGCTGGCTGCCAACGTCGGCAAGCGCGTGGGTGTGGCCGGCAACCTGGCGGAGGCCAGCAGGCTGGCGGGTAGCGGGAGCTTCGACTTCTTGCTGCTCGAAACCGCGGGCACGGAAGATCCCATGGCAATCGCCGAGGCGGTGCTGTTCGAGGACGAGCACGGCGCCGGCACGGCCCTGCGTCTCGACACGCTGGTCACCGTGGTGGATGCGTCGGCATTCCTGCGCGACGTCAACGATGCCGAGTTCCTGCGTGACCGCGTCGGGCCGCATGCTGATGACAGCGATGAGGACGACCGCACCGTGGTCGACGTGCTGATCGCCCAGGTCGAATTCGCCGACGTGATCGTGCTGAACAAGGCGGACCTCGTCAGCGCGGACGCGCTCGCACAGCTCGGAGCCATACTGCGCGCGTTCAATCCGCGCGCCGAAATTATCCCGGCAAGCTTCGGCAAGATCCCGGCCGCGACCGTGCTCGACGCCGGCCGCTTCGATTTCGAGCAAACCGCCGGTGCGCCAGGCTGGCTGGCCCTGCAGCGTGGCGAGCCGCTGCCCGAATCGCATGGCGTCAGCGGCTTCGTCTACCGCCGCCGCCGGCCGTTTCACCCTGGCCGCTTTGCCGATCTGATCCACACCGAGTGGATGCGCGAGCATGGCAGCGTGCTGCGCTCCAAGGGCCTGTTCTGGCTGGCCAGCCGCATGGGCATCGCCGGTGACTGGGCCCAGTCAGGCGGCGTATGCCGTCCCGCCGCCGCGGGCGCATGGTGGGCCGCGCTCGATCCGTCCGAATGGCCAGCCGACGCGGCGGACCGCGCCGCGCTCGAGGCCGACATGCTCGACGATGGCCAGCCGGCCCCCTACGGCGACCGCCGCCAGGAACTGGCGCTGGTCGGCCTGGACCTGGACCGCGCCGCGCTGGAAGCGTGCCTCGACGCCTGCCTGCTGACCGACGCCGAGATGGCTGCCGGCGCCGATGCCTGGGCCACTTACGCCGACCCGTTCCCCGCCTGGGAAGACGCCTTCGACGACAAGGACCACGATCACGACCACGGCCATCACCACGGCCATCATCACGGCCATGACCACGCGCATGGCGACTGCGACTGTGGCCACCCGCATGATCACTGAGATCATCAGGCATCTCGACCGACTGCGCGCGCGTGGCCCGGGGCCGTGGCACGCCCTGTGGCTGGTGCTGTGCCTGCTGGGCGCGCAGCATGCCGGCCTCGCGCACCGCGTCGTGCACGGTGGCCTGATGGGCACGCGGCTGTCGGTCATGGCAGCCGAATCCAGCGCCGCCGACCATGGCGACGCCGGCCCGTTCGCGCAGAAACTGACTGGCCACTCGTGCGTACTGTTCGACGGGGCCACTGTCGCCGACAGCCATTGCGGCCATTTGCCGGTGCTCACGTTGGCCTTCGGCAAACCGGTCAAGCCGGCCAACCTGGCCTGGCGCTGGCCCGACCTTCCTTCCGCCCACCCCTTCCGCTCGCGCGCGCCGCCCGCGCATACGCCCGCCTTCGCCTGATCCGGGCCGCGGCCATGCCGCCGGCCCACAGTACGAACGCGTGCGCCCATGCCGGCCGGCCATGCGCCCGGTCCCGCACCCAGCCGTGCGGGGCGCGCGCGATACCGGCACCGGTGCGGCCGTCCGCCCGATTGCCATCGCATCGAATCGCGAGCCATGTTCTCTACCCTGCAACACCCCATGCAGCGGCGCACGCCGCTGGCAGCCATTGCTGCCCTGATTGTCTCCACCGGCGCGCTCGCCCAGACCGCCAGCGAGCCCGCCACCGGCACCGCACCCGCTGCCGCCACCCTCAAGGAAGTGGTGGTCACCGCGAACCCGCTCGGCAGCGAGCTGAACGACATGGTCGCGCCAGTCTCCTCGCTGAGTGGCGATGCGCTGTCGCTGCGCCAGAACAGCACGCTCGGCGAAACGCTGGACAAGCTGCCGGGCGTTTCATCGAGCTACTTCGGTCCCAACGCGAGCCGCCCGGTGATCCGCGGCCTGGATGGCGACCGCATCAAGGTGCTGCAGAACGGCGGCTCCACGGTCGATGCCTCGACGCTGTCCTATGACCACGCGGTGCCGGTCGACCCGCTCGTGGCCGAGCGCATTGAAGTCGTGCGCGGACCGGCCGCGCTGATGTATGGCGGCAATGCCATTGGCGGCGTGGTCAACGTGATCGACAACCGCATTCCAAAGGAGCCCATCGAAGGCATCGGCGGCGCGGTCGACGCGAGCGCCACCGCCGGCGGCGACGTGGCGCGCAATGCCAGCGCGCTGGTCGAGGCCGGCAACGGCCAGTTCGCGATCCACGCCGACGCGTTCGCGCGCAAGACCAGCGACCTGCATATCCCCGGCTTCGCGCGCAGCGACCGCCTGCGCGCCAGCCAGCCGCTGCCCGAGGGCGAGACCGAGGCCAGCGGCCGCCTGCCCAACACCAGCGCGCAGCAGGACGGCGGCTCGCTGGGCGGCTCCTACACCTGGGCCGACGGCTTCATCGGCGCCAACTACAGCGCCTACCGCAACGAATACGGCACGCCGGCCGAGGACGACGTAAGGCTGAAGATGCGGCAGGACCGCTTTGCGCTCGAAGGCGAGGCACGCAACCTGCAAGCGAACACCTCCGGCATCATCGAATCGGTCAAAGGCAAGTTCAGCTACACGGACTACGAGCACAAGGAAATCGAGGATGGCCAGACCGGCACCATCTTCAAGAACCAGGGCTGGGACGCGCGCTTCGAAGCCAAGCATGGCAAGATCGGCAGGATGAGCGGGGTGGTCGGCACGCAGTTTGGCCACACGCAGTTTTCGGCCCTGGGCGAGGAAGCGTTCGTGCCGAGCACCGACACCGACAACGCCGCGCTGTTCGTGTTCGAAGAGCTGCCGCTCGACAGCGCCGGCGACTTCAAGCTCAACTTCGGTGGCCGGCTCGATCACAGCGGCATCCGGGCCAGCGCCAACGGCAATGACCGCTTCAGCGATGCCAACCGCAGCTTCAACGCCACCAGTGCCTCGGCAGGCCTGCTCTACAAGCTGAATTCGCTGTGGTCGCTGACCAGCAATGTCTCGTACACCGAACGCGCGCCGACCTTCTACGAGCTGTACGCCAACGGGCCGCACGTGGCCACCGGCGCATGGGAGCTGGGCGACCCTAACGCCAACAAGGAGCGCGCCACCTCCGTCGACCTAGGCATGCGCTACAAGTACGGCCCGCACAGCGCGAGCGTATCGGGCTACTACAGCCGCTTCGCCAACTACCTGGCGCTGATGTCCACGGGCCGCGCGCGCGACGATGCAGGCGATGTCGTCGCCCCGGGCAGTCCCGGCTCGCTGCCCGAGTTCCAGTACCTTGGCGTGCCGGCCACGCTATATGGCTTCGAGGCCGAAGGCAAGGCACGGCTGTTCCAGAAGATGCTGACGTCGAGCGATACGCTGGATTTCGAGGCGCGGGCCGATTACGTGCGCGGCGAGAATCGCAATACCGGTGAACCGTTGCCGCGACTGGCGCCACTGCGCCTTGGCGGCGCGCTGGTCTATGGCGCCGGCCCCTGGGGCGCGCGCGTGGATGTCACTTATGCAGCGAAGCAGACCCGCGTGCCGGCCAACGACACGCCCACTGACGCGTACACGCTGCTGAGCCTGGCCCTCACCTACAAGTTCAAGACTTCCGGCACGCAGACGCTGGTCTACCTGCGCGGGGACAACCTGACCAACCAAGAGGCGCGCAATGCGTCGTCGATCCTCAGGGATATTGCGCCATTGCCGGGGAGAAGTGTGAAGGTAGGATTCAGGACGATGTTCTGAGGATGCTGTCGAGAGGGGCGCCGGCGCCCCTCTCAATCGAGATTCACGACAACCTCCCCTTCAACCGCCAGAGCCCTCACCCCCGCCAACGCCCGCAGCGTCTGCGACAGAATCCCCTCCATCGACTGCCCCGCCATGAACCGTTGGTGAATGGCCACCATCAGCGGCGCCCCCTCCATCCAGGCCAGCAAGGCATCGCGATGCATACGCTGCGCCTCGAGCAGCTTGAACTTCACCAGCACCTTGACCGCATGGCTCGCATTGCGCTGGGGATCGGCGCCGAGATAAGCCAGCCGGCCGCGCGCGCGTTCGACGGCCGCGGCCACGTCGGTGAAAGGACGGCCATGGCCCGGAATGACCACGCGCGCATCGAGTTCCGCGATGCGTTGGAGCACGGCGGCCTGTTCGGCAAAGCCGCTCTCCCCCTCCAGCTCGGGAAAGATCACCCCGAACCCGTTTTTCCATAACGCATCGCCGGCAATCAGGATGCGCGGCTGCGGCGCGTACAGCATCACGGCATTCGGATCGTGCCCCGGCGCGGCCACGACCTGCCAGTCGATGCCGCCGAGACACAGCGTGTCCCCATCATGCAGCGGCGCATCGAACGTGAAGCGGTCGCATTGCTGGCCGGTGGCCTGGTAGGTCAGCGCATCGACATCCCATGCCGCGACGGCAGCCGCTTCGGCGGCGGGAATCGACGTCCGCGGCTGCCAGCGCGCCTGCAGCGCGGCATTGCCGCCGCAATGATCGGAATGCAGATGGGTGTTGATGAGCCGCTTCAGCGGGCGCCCCTGCAACGCCGATTCAACCAGCGCTACCGTCTGCGGCGCGTGCGTGACGTAGCCGCTGTCCACGAGCGCGGTATCGTCGCCATCGATGAACAGGATGTTGTTGGCCGACAGCCAGCCGCGCTCGAAGACGCGCATGGTGGCCGGCAACGGCGGGGGCGTGGTGTCGCTCAAGACAAGGGTCTCCTATCCGGCCAGCCAGGCGGCACGTTGAGGCAACTGCGCCCAGATGCGGCGCTTGTCGTCCTCAGTCCTGGCCGACCAGCCGGCAATCTCGTCGATGGTGCGCAGGCAGCCTTCGCAATAGCCGCTGGCCGCGTCCATGCGGCACACGTTGCGGCATGGCGAAGGCACCGGCTGCATGGTCTGCGCCGAACGTGCCCGGCGCGTAATGTCCTTGATGAGGGAGGGTGGCAGCTCCATCATTTCAGCCGGCCGCCCGGGCAGCCTTGGCGGCGATCTTCTGGTTGAAGCGCGCGGCATCGATCACGTGGCGCTCGTGCATGCCCTCGGTGATCTTGTCCTCGCCATCCCAGGCGCTGACTTCAAAGCGCAGCCTGCGCCCGTGCACCTCCACCAGCCGGCCCTTGACCGTGATGGTCATGCCCGGCGGCGTGGCGGCGAGGTGCGTAAAGCTGACCAGCGTGCCGAGCGTCTGCTCGCGCGGCCAGTCCAGGTGCTCGCGCAGTGCCTGCAGGCAGGCGCACTCCATGATGCCGACCATGTACCCGGTGGCCAGCACGTCCGGCATCTCGGTACACATCGGGATGTCGTCGTAGAGGCTTGGCACGGTGGCCTTGCGCGGTACTACGTACTGCCACGAGAATTCAAAACCGGGCCGCAGTTCGGGGCTCATGCCGCCGCCCCCAGGGCGACATCCGCCACTTCCGCTCCGGTCATCCGCTGCAGCTGCTGCGGCGTCAGGTTGAACACCGCGTGCGGATGCCCGGCCGCGGCCCACAGGCTGTCATAGCGGAACAGGTCCTGGTCGAGCAGCATGACCGGCGCCACCGCATGGCCGATCGGGCAGACGCCGCCAATGGCATAGCCCGTCTTCTCGCGCACGAACTTCGCGTCGGCCTTGCCCAGCGCGCCAACGCGCGCCGCCACCTTGGCTTCATCGACACGATTGCTGCCACTGGCGATCACCAGCACCGGCACATCGTCCTCGACGCGCCGGAAGATGATCGACTTGGCGATTTCCGCCACGCTGCAGCCCAGGCCTGCGGCGGCCTCGGCAGATGTCTTGCCGGTGGCCGGCAGCATTACCACCGGGCGATCATGCCCGAGTTCGGCCAGCAGGCCGGCGACACGCTGTGCGGATTCCGGCAATACGGCGTCCTGGTCAGCGGACTGGCTCATTCTTGCTCCTTCGTCATTCGTTTCGTTGGCTCACGCGCACATGGGCGCGGCGTCGCTGGCAGCGGCCCACTTGGTCAGCAGCGCGCGGCCCACGCGCGAGTTGTTGGCGCGGCCGATCGCCTGCGAGATGTAGTCGCCCGCCCGCACCACGGCCTCCAGGTCGATGCCGGTATGGATGCCCAGCCCGTGCAGCATGTACAGCACGTCCTCGGTGGCCACGTTGCCGGTTGCGCCCTTGGCGTACGGGCAGCCGCCCAGGCCGGCCACCGATGCATGGAAGATCGAGATGCCCACTTCCATGCTGGCCAGGATGTTCGACAGCGCCTGGCCGTAGGTGTCGTGGAAATGCCCCGACAGGCGGTCGAGCGCAAACTCCGCCGAGACCGCGCGCATCACCTCCTGCACCTTGCCGGGCGTGCCCACGCCGATGGTGTCGGCAATATCGATCTCGTCGCAGCCCAGTGCGCGCATGCGGCGCACCACGTCCACCACGGCGCTCACCGGCACCTCGCCCTGGTACGGGCAGCCGAGCGCGCACGAGATGCTGCCGCGCAGCCGGATATTCTTGTCCTTCGCGGCGGCGGCCACGGGCTCGAAGCGCGCGATCGATTCAGCGATCGAGCAATTGATGTTCTTCTGCGAGAACGCCTCGCTGGCGGCGCCGAAGATCACTACCTCGTCGGCCCCCGCCGCCACCGCGCCCTCCAGGCCCTTCATATTGGGCGTAAGCACCGAATACAGCGTGCCGGGACGGCGCTGGATACGCGCCATCACGTCAGCGCCGTCGGCCATCTGCGGCACCCACTTGGGCGAGACAAAGGACGCGGCCTCGATATTGACGAAACCGGCCTCGGTCAGCTGGTTGATCAATGCCACCTTGACGTCGGTCGGCACCATGGCTTTTTCGTTCTGCAGGCCGTCGCGCGGCCCGACCTCGACGATCTTCACGTAGTTGGGCAGGTTCATGGCTGTCTCCAATGTCTGTTGTGCTTTGCGTGGCGGCCGTTCAGTAGCCGCGCTGCAGGTCGACCACGCCCGCGATCGGCTGGCCGGCCCGCAGCGCGCGGATCTTGCCAGCGATCTGCGCGATGCTGTCCTCGCGCAGCGTCAGTGCCGAGATATGCGGCGTGAGGGTGATGCGCGGCTCCTGCCAGAACGGGTGCTCCGCGGGCAGCGGCTCGGTACGGAAAACATCAAGCGTCGCGCCGGCAAGCTGGCCGGCCTGCACGGCCGCCAGCAGGTCCGCTTCGACCAGGTGCTGGCCGCGCGCGACATTGATCACGTAGGCGCCCTTCGCGAGCTTGCCGAACAGTTCGCCGTTCAGGATGTTTTCGGTCTGCGGCGTCAGCGGCAGGACATTGACCAGCACGCGCAGGCCACTCAGGAACGGCGCGCGGCCGGCATCGCCATGAAAGCCCACCACGCCCTCGACGGCGCGCGCGGTGCGGCTCCAGCCACGCACCGGGAAGCCGAACCCGGCCAGCGTTTGCGCGATATGCGTGCCCAGCGTGCCGACACCCATCACGCCAATGGTGAAGTCCGCGCGGCGGTGCGGCTTGAGAAACTTCCAGTTGCCCGCCTGCTGCTGGGCGGCGTAGTCGTCCAGCCGGCGGAAATAGCGCAGCACGGCATAGGTGACGTACTCGGCCATCTGCGCGGCCATCCCCGCATCGTCGAGCCGCACGATCGGCACGCCGGCCGGCAGCGCGTCCGGGTCCTGGTCGCGCAGGCGCAGGATGCCGTCCACGCCGGCGCCAAGGTTGAATACCGCCTTCAGGTCGGTGCGGCCGCGCAGCATTTCCACGGGCGGGCGCCAGACCACAGCGTAGTCGGCGGATTCCCCCTGGCTGTCCTCCCACTTGATGCACTCGGCTTCGGGCAGCGCCTGCGCAAAGCCTTCGATCCAGGGTTCATAGCGGCCGTCTGGCACGTACAACTGCAACTTCATGGGGTACTCCGGGTCTTCCGTGGCGGGATCGTTCATTTTGGCAGAGGTTGCGGGACGGCGCCCGCCAGTGGCCGGCAATCGCCCCGCGCCCGCCGCCGGCTCAGGCTTCCCCGCTTGCAAACGCCAGCAACTGCGCCCCTTCCGCCACCTGCTCACCCACGCTGTACAGGATCTCGCTGACGACCCCGTCGGCGGGCGCGCTGATGGTGTGCTCCATCTTCATTGCTTCCATCACCAGCAGCGGCGTGCCGCGCGTGACCGTGCTACCGGGTTCGACCATGACGGCAATGACCTTGCCCGGCATCGGCGCGGTCAGCTTGCCGCCCTCGCCCTCGGTCTCGCCCGCGTGCGCGAGCGGGTCGAGCCAGCCGAGCACCGCGTGGCGTCCTGCGTTGAAGATGTGGAAATCATCGCCCTCCACATGGACCTGGCCATGTGCGCGACGCGTGCCAAGGTCCACGCGGACATCGTCGGCATGGCACGATGCCCGGAACGGCGCCGCCTGGTCGGCATAGATCAGCGTGCTGCCCCTTTCGTTCATGGTCAGCATCACGTCCAGCGTGTGGCTGCCGTAAGCGAAGCGCAGCGTGCGCGTGGCGCCGCTATTGAGGCGCCACGCACCGGCATGCGTCCACGGCGAATGCTGGTCGGCCGCGTCGACGCGGCGCTCGCGCGTTTCACGGTCGAGCAGCGCGGCAGTCGCCAGCGCGATGATCTCCATGCCGACCGGCGCGGGCGCCGGGAACAGCGTGGCCTCGTTGCGTTCGATCAGCCCCGTGTCGAGATCGGCCGTGCGGAACGCCTCGGATTTCACCAGTCGCTGCAGGAACACCACGTTGGTCGACAAGCCCACCACGTGATACGCCGCCAGCGCCTGGCGCATGCGCGCGAGCGCCTCGTCGCGGTCCTTGCCCCACACGATCAGC